>DASRYU010000025.1:0-15065 GCA_035687045.1 Thermoplasmatota archaeon
CCCGGACGCCATCGTCAAGGACCGCAAGGAGTTCGAGGCGGACAAGAAGAAGGCCAAGAAGGAGTCGCCCGCCGCCGACGCGGCGCTGTCCGCCGAGGCCGCCGAGCCCGTGGCCGGCGCGCCCGAGAACGACCAGTAGCCTATTCCTCTTCGACGTACGAGCCCGTCTCGTCGTACACTTCGTACGCGCGCTCGACGTCCGCGTCGGTGGGCTCGGTGCCCGGCTTCACGAGCGGGTAGCGCTCCAGCACCTCGCGCGTGACGTCGATCACGAGCGCGCCGTCGCCGACGCCCAGGACGGCCTCGAACGGGATGAGCCGCTCCTCGGCGCCGCTCTTGAGCAGGAAGAACTCGGCGTCCTCCTCGTCCTCCTCGACCAGGAGCGCCGCGAGCGTGCCAAGCTCCTCGCCATCCTCGTTGGAGACCTGCATGCCCTCGCGGAGGTCGACCTCCTCCTCTTCTTCCATCGGCGCCGCGAGGCCCGCCGCGCCGTATCGTTCTTGTGGTCGCCCCGCGTGCGCCGCGGCATGGACTGGGTGCGCGCGCTCGGGGAACTTCCGCCGGGCGTGCGCGCGGAGGTGGACGACGGGCAGCTCCTCGTCTATCTGCGACGCGACATGCTGCACCTGGACGCCGACGCGATGCACGACCGCCTCGCGCACTGGACGCAGCGCACGCTGGCGCGCGAGCTGCCGACGGCGAGCGCGCACCTGTCGTTCCGGCACGCAAGCCCCGCCGAGCCCGACGAGGAGGCGACGCTCGACCTGCAGGAGGCCTGGCGCGACCTCGAGCCGACGTTCGCCCTCGACCTCGCGCACGCGGGACCGGCCGAGCTCGAGCGCTTCGCGTCGCTCGTGCCGAGGTTCTTGGAGCTGGTGGAAAAGGAGGGGCGCCCCGAGGGGTTCAGGACGCCCGACGTGGGATCGATCGAGTAGCTCAGATGCGCGGCGACGTGGTCATCGGGCGCCGGACGTCCTCCTTGACGAGGAGCGGCACCGCGAGGAACACGACGGTCAGCAGCAGGTGCAGGATGTTGTCCGGCATGATGCCGACGTTGTTCGTGCCGTCGTCGCCGAAGATGCTGCCGGCGATGCCGGGGGCGACGAAGCCGAGCAGCGTCACCACGGCGTAGATGACGCCGAAGGTGAGGAGCGTCATCCTCGCCGTGCGTTCGCGGTTGTCCCCAACGAAGGCGGAGCCCAGGAGGGCGGCGCCCGTGACGAGGTGGATGATGTTGTGGAGCGCGTTCGTCTCGAAGAGGCCGAGGATCGGGTCGTTGAAGAACCCGAGGAGGCCTACGAGCACGAGGACGGCTCCAGCGATCATCGCGACAGTGCGGTTGACGCCGCCTGCCATCATGTTCGTGTCTGCCACAGTGAATCACCTGCCCCGGAGGGGCTGGCTCTTGCACGCGCGCACCTTGGCATATACGTGATAGGCTATCTGAACGATATCGGCGTTCGTACCTGGCGGGCGCGGGTGCACGCGAGCCGCGCGCTTTATGCATGATAGCATGCGCCGCTCGCCTGGCGGCTCGCCTTTCGCGTCCTCGCGCGGCGGGCTCAGCCTCCCGCCGCGCCCTCTCCGCCGGGCTCGGTCTGCTTGCGCGGCTCGAGCGCCTCGTCCACCTGCTGCTTGGTGAGGCCGCTCTTCTCGTACGCGATCTCGCGCACCGTGCGCCCCGTCTTGTACGACTCCTTGGCGATCTCCGCCGCCTTCTCGTACCCGATGTACGGGTTGAGCGCCGTCGCCATCGAGATGCTCTTCTCGACGTAGCTCTCCGCCCGCTCGCGGTTCGCCTTGAGCCCCTCGAGGCACTTCGTGCGGAAGACGCGCGCCGCCGCGGCCTCGAGGCGGATGCTCTCGAGAAGGTTGCGCGCCATCATCGGGAGCATGACGTTGAGGTCCATCTGGCCCCACTGCGCGCCCACGTACACGGCGTGGCAGTTGCCCGTGACCTGCGCGCCCACCTGGATGACGGCCTCGGGGATGACCGGGTTCACCTTGCCGGGCATGATGGAGGAGCCGGGCTGGATGGCCGGGAGGAAGAGCTCGCCGAGGCCGCCCTGCGGGCCGGAGCCCATGAGCCTGATATCGTTCGCGATCTTCATCATCGAGGCCGCGACGGTCATGAGCGCGCCGGCGGCGAAGGCGTAGGCGTCCTGCGCGCCCTGCGCCTCGAAGTGGTTCTTCGCCTCGCGGAAGTCGGTGCCCGTCGCGCTCGTGAGCTCCTCGGCGACAAGGCGGCCGAACTCGGGGTGCGCGTTGAGCCCGGTGCCGACGGCCGTGCCGCCGATGGCAAGCTCGCGCAGGCCCGGCAGCGTCGCCTGGACGCGGTCGATGCCAAGCTCGATCTGGCGCGCGTAGCCGGAGAACTCCTGGCCCAGGCGGATGGGAACGGCGTCCATGAGGTGCGTGCGCCCCATCTTCACGATGCCGTCGAACTCGCGCGCCTTCGCGTCGAGCACCTCGTGGAGCGAGCGCAGCGCGGGGAGGAGGTCGTTCTCGATCTGGAGGACCGCCGCGACGTGCATCGTCGTCGGGATGACGTCGTTGCTGCTCTGCCCCATGTTCACGTGGTCGTTGGCGTGGACCTTCGAGCCGAGGCGCTTCGTCGCCAGCGCGCCGATGACCTCGTTCGCGTTCATGTTGCTCGACGTGCCCGAGCCCGTCTGGAAGACGTCGATGGGGAACTGCGCGTCCCACTTGCCGTCGGCGACCTCGCGCGCGGCGGCCTCGACCGCGTCCGCCATCTTCGCGTCGAGGCGGCCGAGCTTGCGGTTCGCGCGCGCGCAGGCGAGCTTGACGAGGCCGAGCGCGTGGACGAACGCGGGCGGCATCGGCTGGCCGCTGATGGGGAAGTTCTCCACCGCGCGCTGCGTCTGGGCCGCGTAGAGCGCGTCCTTCGGCACGCGCATCTCACCCATCGTGTCCTTCTCGATCCTGTACTCGCCGGCGCTCATCGGCCTCGGCCATGCTGGGAGCCGCTTTTCAAGCTGACGCCCGCGGAGGAGGCCCCGCTACGCCTTGAGCGTCTTCGAGAGCGCGCGCTGGCTCTCGTCCCACAAGGCGACCCAACGCGGGAGCTCGGGCGAGGGCGTGCCGGGCGCGACGCGCTCCACGAGGCGCGCGGTGGGCACCTTGCCGTCGGGGCCCAGGAAGACGCCCTTGATGACCGCGACGGCGCAGACCGTCTCGCCGCGCTCGAAGCGCTGCTCGAGGAAGAACCCCGTCTCGTCCCAGCCGAGAAGGCGCGTGCGCAGCGCGTAGGTCTGGAACGCGTCGAGCGGCCGGCGGAAGCGGATGGTCGCGGCCGCGACGACCGGGTACCAGCGCTCGCGGAGCAGGTGGCGCATGAGGCCGCTGCGCACGACGAGGTCGAAGCGGCCGAGGTCCATCATCGTGAGATAACGGCCGTTGTTGAGGTGGCGGTTCTGGTCCAGGTCGCCGGGCAGCACGCGAAGCTCGATGACGGAATCGTCGAGAAGCCCGAGGGGTGGGCGCGCGCGGGCGGTCGCGAGCACCTTCCCGAGGCGCAGGAACGGGAACACGCGGAGAAGCGGGCGCGAAGCCACTTGAGCGATGTCCCCTCGCGTTCACGCCGCCGCGTGCTCTTCCGGGGTTCCGGCCCTCCGCGCTCATCGCGGTGGAGGTCGCTCGCGCGAGGGCCGCACCTCAAGCAACGTGATTCAGGGCCGCGCGCGGCGCGCTGCCGCGAGGGCGAGCGCGAGCGCGGCGAGCGCCGCGGCGGCGCCGGCAGCCGGGACCGCGCGCTCGGAGGGCTCCTCGGCCGTCGCGGCGGGCGCGGCGGCGGCAGGCGCGGGCTCCGACGCCGCGGCGACAGGCTCCTGCGCCGGGTCGCGCAGCGCGAGCTCCCCCTCGCCGCGCGCCTCGTCGAGGACGAGGAAGACGGGGACGACGGGGACGGGCACGAACTCGCCCTTGAGGTCGCCGGAGAGGCCGCGAGGCGCCGAGAGCGTCGTGGCGTTCCCGAGCGCGCGCAGCGGGAACTCGATGGTCACGGAGCCGCCGAAGCCGGGGCTCACGGTCCCGGTGGTCTCGAACGTGTCGCGCGGGCGCAGCTCGTCGGTCTCCCACTCGCCGTAGAAGAACCGGACGTCCGGGACGGCGACGGCGGCGGCGTACCAGTCCTTCTCGCCGTCGTGGAAGAGGAAGCCGTACGCGGAGCCGGGCGTCATGCCCGGGAGCATCATGAGCTCGACCGTCGCGCGCACGCGCTCGCCCTCGACGACGAGGGAGCCTGCGACGATGTCCGCGTACCCGGGCGCCTTCGCGTCGAAGGGCGCGTCCTCGAAGCCGAAGGCCGCGGCCTCCGCGCGGGCAGGGGCGGCGGTCGAAAGGAGCAGGAGCAGGGAGATGAGGATGGTGTGTCGCATGGGTGTGCCTCCTTAGGATGATCCGGTCGCCACGACGCGGATGTCGCCCGCGCTGCTCGAGGCGACGATGGTCACGCGGGTGGGCTTCGAGGCGAAGCCGACGCTGCGCGCGCTCTCGCGCTCGCCCACGCCGGTCGAATCGCTGGTGTGCTCCTCCGTGGGGCCGATGCGGAGCGTGACCTCGCCGAGGTTCGTGTCCCCGGAGACGTCGTAGCCGACGTCCGCGCGCTGCGGCGCCTCGACCTCGACGTCGCCGAAGCTCGACGTCGCCTTGATGTGCGCCGTCTGCACGCTCTTGAGCGCGAGGATGACGTCGCCCGCGCTGGAGCCGAGCGTCGCGTTCCCCGAGAGATGGATGCCGGTGGCGACGACGTCGCCGAAGCTGCTGCGAAGGTCGAGCTCGCGCGCCATGAGGTCGCTCGCGCGCACGTCGCCTGCCATGCTGCGCGCGCGGAGGTCCCACGCGCCCGAGTCGGGGAGGCGCACATGGAGGCGAACGCGCGCGGTCTCGTCGCCGAAGAGCCCGCCGCCGTGCCCGACGCGCGGGACCCACGCCGCGACGGCGACGCGCCCGTCGAGCTCGCGCAGCTCCGCCAGCGCCATCGTCTCGTCGACGACGGCGGGGAAGCGGCTGCTCACGACGAAGGTGATCTCGACCTCGTCGCCCGCCGAGGGCGTGACGTCGATGTCGCCGAAGGGGCTGCACGCGTCGAGGACGCCGCCCGCGTAGCTCGCGGCGTCGAGGCGGTAGACGACCGTGCGCCGCGCGCCGTCGTTCTCGACCGTGACCTCCGGCGCGACGTCGATGGCGGAGCCGCCGAGCGCTGGGGCCGCGCAGCCGTCCTGCGAGCCGCGCTTGACGGCGACCGCGGAGAGCTGCCACGCCGCGGCGGCGCCGCCCATCACGACGAGCGCGATGACGGCCGAGATGGCGAAGTACTTGGAGGCGAAGAAGCGCGTGTCCATCGGCTCACCCCTTCAGGCCCTTGCGCATCGCGTCGCGCGCGCTCTCGAGCGCCTGGCGGTTGTGCGCGGCGAGGCGCGAGATCTCGGTGTTGATGCGCTCCAGCTCCTGCGCCGGGTCGGGGCCGGGCGGGGGCGCGCGCGCGGCCTCTTGGCGCGCGAGCGACGCCTGGTACGCGACGTAGCCGGCGTAGACGATGGCGAGCGCGATGCCCGTCCACGGGAGCATCCAGAGCGCGAGCTCCCAGGGCGCCATCGCCTACACCTCCCGCAGGAGACGCTCGATCTCCTTCAGCGTGACGTTCATGCGCTGCATCTCCTCGAGAAGGACGCGCTGGCCGCGCACGGCCTCCTCCGCGAGGCGCTGGTAGTTCCCGCCGCCGGCGGCGAGCGCCTTCGCGCGCTCGGTGCGGAAGTACATGATGAGGCCGATGACGGCGACGATGCTGAGGAAGAACCCGATGGGGACGAGGACCCAGACCTCCGCCATCTAGCTCCCTCCCTTCTTCCCGGCGACCTTCACCGCGTGCGCGATGGCCTCCGGCGTGATGCGCAAGTCGAATTCCTCCAGCTCGTAGTACTTCATGGCCTTTCCATCCTGAGAGAGTTCCAGGGCGCCACGGACGAGCCCCGCCGCCTCGAGCTTCTCGAGGTGCATGTAGAGCAGCGGGCGGCTGAGCTCGAGTTGGCGCGCCAGCTCGCTCACGTAGTTCCGCCCCTTCCCGAGCGCCGCGAGGATGCGCAGGCGGTGCGGGTTCCCGAGGGCGTCCCCGATGGCGAGCAGCCGGTCGTGGTCGAGCTTCATGTCAGCCGAAGCTTCCTGGTGTAAGAGAAAACTTACAGGTGGAAGAAAAGCCTTGTGGAGGGGGTGTTGAAGCGAGGCCGAGGCCGAGGCGTGGCGCCGAGGCCGACGCGCGGCGCCGAGGCCGAGGCGTGGCGCCGAGGCCGAGGGGCGAAAGGCCGCCCTATTGGCAGCGCGCGCGGGCGAGGGGGAAATCGACGCCCGTGGAGGTGTCGACGCGGAACTCGGCGAGAAGGAGGCCGCCCGGGCAGTCGCGGCCGTCGGCGATGGCGGTGACGAAGCCGTCCCCCTGCGCGGCGGGCGCGCTCCACGTCACGCGCACGCGCACGGGCACCTGCTCGCGCGGCGGCGCCTCCAGGCGCCGCTCCTCCGTGCCGCCGGCGGGAAGCTCGAAGGTCCAGCGCGCGAGCGAGCCGGAGGTGCCGACGTGCACGGTGAGGTTGCCGTCGCGCGGGCCCTCGTTCGTGACGCGGACGAGGAGCGCGTCGGGGGGCGCGCGGCCGAAGCCGGGGCCGTCGGCGAGGAGGAGCGCCGACGCGACCGCGCCGAGGAGGAACGCGAGCCCCACGCCCCACCAGAGCCGCTTCATCGCGGCAGCCTCAGTACTTGTACGGCTTCTGCACGTCCTCGGGCGAGAGGCCGAGGCCGTTGGCGATGCGGTTGACGAAGTTGAAGTACGCGACGATGAGCGTGAGGTCGAGGATGCTCCGGTCGTCGAGCCCGACCGCGCGCAGCGCCTCCACGTCCGCCTCCGTCACCTCGCCCGGGGTGCGCGTGAGCTTCACCGCATGGTCCGCCATGGCGCGCTCGCGCGGGGAGAGGTTCGCCTTGCGGT
The DNA here is from genome assembly GCA_035687045.1 of Thermoplasmatota archaeon. Classification (GTDB taxonomy): domain Archaea; phylum Thermoplasmatota; class SW-10-69-26; order JACQPN01; family JAJPHT01; genus JAJPHT01. Next base: position 6,998 of record DASRYU010000025.1, read on the forward strand.
AGTCGGTCGCCACGAGCGCCTGGAGGCCGGGCTCCTTCGCGTGGCGGCCGAAGGCGTCCGCGTGGTGCGTGACGCAGTAGACGCAGTCGTTCGCGCGCGAGACGACGGTCGCGACAAGCTCGCGCTCGCGGCGGGAGAGGGGGCTCTCCCCGAAGACGACCTCCTCGTAGAGCGAGAGGTGGCACGAGAGGATGCCGGGGTGGAGCGAGGTGACCGTGAAGATGTTCGCCAGCGCGCCGCGCTCGCGCGAGGCGCGCTCGTACTCCTCCTTGAGCTCGCCGCTCGCTTCGGTCGGCGGAATGACCGGGATCCAAGCCATGCGCGGCCATCGCCCCCGCCGTATTAAGGGGTACGGCGGGGGCGCGTGGCGCGGCTACGGGCAGGCGCCTTCGCCATAGTAGGCCGGCTGCACGCCGATGCCCAGCTCGCCGACGCTGCCGTCGTGGCAGTCGACGTCGCGAAGGTCGAAGCGCCAGCCCACGTGCGGCCGGATGGCCTTGAGCGGGTGGAACGACCCGTCGGGGTTGATCCACCACACGCTCGCGTCGCAGTTCCAGCCGTTGCGGATGCCGCTCGTGTGCGAGCCGCAGTGCCACGAGCCGTACGTGCCGCCGTCGCCGGGGATGTCGACGCCGCGGGCGCGCGTGGTGTCGCCGACGCGCGCGTAGTAGGTGAGCCAGTAGGCGGGCGCGGGCTCCGCGGCCCCGCCATCAAGGTCCGCGCGCGCGAGGCCGGGGCCGGGCTTGTTGAGGTAGCCGAAGTCGGCGACCCACCGCGTGCCGCCGACGGAGACGCCGCCGTCCTGTGGGATGCCGGCGCTTCCGGCGCCCACCACGAGGAAGGGCATCGCGCCGCGCGGGACGACCTCGGGCAGGAGAACGAAGTTGGGCTGCGTCTTGTTCGCCGGGTTGACGCCGTTGATATCGGTCTCGAAGGCCTCGTAGAAGTCGTGCCCCTGGTCGTTCGACGTGTCGCAGTCGTCCGTCCACTCCTCGTTCGTCTGGTTGTACTGGCCGGCGAAGGAGAACTGCGTGGGGTTCGTGGCGGACGGGCCGAGCGCAGGCTTCGGCGTGCGCACCGCGAGCGAGCCGCGCTGGAGGATGGGCGCCTCCGAGCAGTCGACGGTGCGCACGGCGGCGTAGTCGGTGGACTCGGGGCCGAAGAGCCACGTGCGGCCAAGCGCGTTGCTGCGCGCGTCGTCCTCGTTGGGGAAGCTCAGGCGAAGCGGGTCGTCGATGAGCGCCATCGCGCCGTTCCACGGGCCGAGGAGGTCGTAGTAGCAGTCAAAGAAGTTGATCATGCCGCCGACGGTCTCCATCGTGCCGCGCTCGAACGTCGTGAGGCGGCAGAGGCGCTGGAAGGGCTTCTCGTCGGGGCGGTGGAAGTCGGCCCACACGCGCGCCGCGTCGTCGCGGTACGAGCGCTTGTCGTTGTTGAGCGTGGGCACGTGCGAGACGACGGGGATGAACTCGCTCACCCAGCCGTTGTAGTTGTGGGCGCCCGCCGGCCACTCGTTCGTGGGGCCCTCCGTGGCGGGGCACGTCCCCTGGCTCAGGAGAAGCTGCGCGCTGTACTCGCGCAGCGCCGTCTCGGCGAGGCCGATGTAGCCGTCGCCGTTGCAGTCGACCCACACGCCAAGGAGCGCGACGTGGCGCTCGCTCGCGAACGGCTCGATCTGCGTGTGAAGCATGGCGACGTTCGGGTTGATGCCGGGCTTCCCGGCGGGCGTCGCCGAGGGGGACATGGCGAACCCGTTGAAGTAGACGCGCTGCGCGCCCGGGGGCGGCGGCTCCTGCCACATGAAGGCGGGGCTGTCGTAGGGCGTGTCGGGCTCGAAGCTCCCGTACGCGTACCACTCGGCCGCGGCGGGCGCGGCGAGCAGCGCGCAGAGCGCGAGGGCGAGCGAAGTTCTCAGAGCTGTCCTCATGTGCTGTCAGCCTCCCAGGATCGTGATCACGGACCCGCGTTCGTGCACGGCTCGTTGCCGTAGTATGCGGCGCCGGCGCCGACGCCCAGCGCGCCGATGCCGCCGTCGTAGCAGTCGACGTCGCGCGCGTGGTAGGTCCAGCCGGGGTGCGCGAGGCGGCTCTTCTGCGGGTGGAACGAGCCGTCGGGGTTGATGTACCACACCGCGGGGTCGCAGTTCCAGCCGTTGTGGATGCCGCTCGTGCTCGAGCCGCAGTGCCACGAGCCGTACGTGGCGGGGGTGGCGGCGAAGTCGAAGCCGCGCCCGAGGGTCGCGGAGCCCACGCGCGCGTAGAACGTCAGCCAGTAGGCGCGGTCCGCCTGCGCGCCGCCGTTGTCGAGGTCCACGCGCACGGTGCGCGGCCCCGTCTTCGTGTAGGTGGAGTCGCTGACCCAGCGCGTGCCGCCGATGCCGAGGCCACCGTCCTGCGGGATGCCTGCGGTCCCGGCGCCGACCACGAGGAAGGGCGTGCCGCCGCGCGCGGCGACGTCGAGCTCGAAGTTCCAGTTCGCCTGCGTCTTGTTCTTGGGGTTGACGCTGTTGAAGTCGAGCTCGAAGCTGTTGTAGAAGTCGTGGCCGTAGTCGTTCGACGTGTCGCAGTCGTCGAGCCACTCCTCGCTCGTCTGGTTGAGCTGGCCGACGAAGGTGAGCGACGTCGGGTTCGTGGCGGCGGGGCCGAGCGTCGGCTTGGGCGTGCGGACCCACAGGGGGCCCACGCGCGTGACGGGGTCGCTGCAGTCGACCGTGCGCACGGCGGCGTGGTCCGTGCTCTCGGGGCCGAAAAGCCAGCGCTGCCCGAGCGGGCCGCTGCGCCCCTCGTCGGGGTCCGCGAAGCGGAGGCCCAGCGGGTCGCCCACGAGGTCGACGGCGTCGTTCCAGATGCCGAGGATGTCCGTCCGGCAGTCGAGGTAGCTCAGCGCGCCGCCGGTCGTCTCGAGCGTGCCGCGCGGGAAGGGGCGCGTGGGGCAGCTGCGCTGGTACGGCTTCTCGTCGGGGCGGTGGAAGTCGCCCCACACGCGCGCCTCGGGGTCGAGGTAGTGCCGCGCGTCCGTCATCGGCTTGTCCATGACGATCGGGATGAACTCCGTGACCCAGCCGTTGTAGTTGTGCGCGCCGGCGGTCCAGGCGCTCGTGCCGCCGCTCGCGGCGGGGCAGGTGCTTTCGCTCAGCAGGAGGAGCGCGCTGTACTCGCGCGCGCCCGACTCCGCCATGCCGATGTAGCCGTCGCCGTTGCAGTCGACCCAGACGCCGAGGTAGCCCGCGTGGCGCTCGAGCGTCACCGTCTCGACCTGCATGTGGAGGAGGCCGACGTTCGGGTTCGCGGCGGGGCGGCCGCTCGGGGTGGCCGAGAAGCCCGTGGTGAGCACGTTGAAGTAGACGCGCTGCTGGCCCGGCTGCGGCGGCTCCTGCCACATCCAGGCCTCCGAGTCGTACGACGTGTCCGGCTCAAAGGTCCCGAAGCTGTACCACGTGGCCGTGGCGGAACCCGTGAGCAGCGCGACGAGCGCGAGCGCGATGAGCGTCCTCCCTGCGAGCTTCATGCTGACGTAGCCTCCACCAGCGGGGGGTCGGATGGCGGTGCAAGCCACTTATACTCTCAGCCACGGCACGCGCTCTCGCATAGAGAATGAGGAGACGGAACGCCCGCGCGCGCGTGCGGGCGCCCGTCGCAGGGCGGCCTTTACGGCTCGCGGACGCGCGTGGCGCCGCCCTTGTCGATGTCGCGCGTGCGCCGCTGGCCGCTCACGCTCTCCTCCGCCGAGATCTCGCCCGGCTGGTCGGAGCCCATCTGGGAGCCGGCGTCGCGCCCCTGCGGGATGGAGCTGCCGTAGCCGCCCTGGTTGCCGATGGTGCTCCCCGTCGAGCCGCCGCCGCCCATGGTGGCGCCGCCGCTCCCGGAGGGGCCGCTCGAGCCGGAGCCGCCCGCGCCCTTCTGCGGCGCGACGCTCTGCTGCTGGCGCTGCTGGCCGCCGCCGGAGGACTGGACGACGTCCTGGAGCTCGAGGACGAGCGTCTGGAGCTTCTGCACGTCCTCGCGGCCGTCGTCGGTGACGGTGTACTTGCCGTTGCCGAGGTCCTTGAGGTGCTTGTCCTGCACGAGCAGGTCCAGGCAGTGGTCGAAGTGGTCGCTCGACATCTGCAGGTTCCCACGGAACGACTGCTTGAGGTTCTCCCGCGTCACCTCCCCCTGCTGCGCCTTGTGGAGGATGACGTACTGCATGACCGCCATCTCGAACCGCTTCACGAACGGCTCCTGGTTCCCGGTGTTCGCTGGCATGTGGCGCCGCCACGAGGTCGAAGCGGTTTTCGACTTGTGGCACAACTTTCGGAGACCTGGCCGTCAGGCGCTTGGCCGCGAACGCGTACCTGCACGCATGGACCACCTCATCGCGGCGAAGACCGTTGTCGGCGCGGGCGACGGCACCATCCTTCTCGAGGTCCGCGGCCGCAGCGTGCGCATCAAGCGGCGCGGCGCGCCCGACCTGTTCGTCCCGCTCGAGAACGCGGCGGAGGTCGGCCGCTTCCTTCTCGCCGCCGCGGCGCCCAGCCCGCTCGTGCGCGCCTGAGCGCCGCGCCGCGCGCCACGGTTTAAGCCGAAGCCCCGCATCGGCGACCACGTGCCCCGCAAGCTCTCCGCCAAGACGGAGATGTCGAGCCTCGACGTCCGCGCCGCCGTCCGCGAGCTGCGCGAGACGCTGAAGGGCTCGCGCATCGACAAGGCGTACGAGCCGGGGCCGGGCGAGCTCCTTCTTCGCCTCCGCGGGGGGCTCCGGCGGGAAGGGCCCGCGGCGCAGCCGCGGGAGGGTCCCGACGGACAAGCCGGAGCCGCGCCGCAGCGCGGATCCGGCGGCGAGCCGCCAAAGAAGATGGACCTCTCCATCCTCGTGGGCAAGGCCATCCACGTCACCGTCCTTCCGCGCGAGAACCCGGAGAAGCCGACCTCGTTCGTGATGAACCTCCGCAAGCACCTCGCGAACGGCTTCGTCGACGAGGTGCGCCAGCACGGGTTCGACCGCATCGTCGAGATCGTCTCCAACCGGCGCGAGGGGCGCTACGTCATCGTCGCCGAGCTCTTCTCCGACGGCAACGTCGTGCTCGTCAAGGACGACCGCATCGTCACGCCGCTGCGCGCGGAGTCGTGGGCGCACCGGCAGGTGCGGCCGGGCGTCGAATGGGTGCCCCCGCCCGCGCGCGCCGACCCCGCGACGCTCTCCCGCGAGGAGTTCCGCGCCCGCGTGCGCGGCTCGAACGCCGACGCGGTGCGCACGCTCGCGACGGAGGCGAACCTCGGCGGCCCGTTCGCGGAAGAGGTGTGCGCGCAGGCGGGCGTGGCGAAGAACGCGCCGGTCGCCGAGCTCTCGGACGCGCAGATCGACGCGCTCGCCGACGCGCTGCGGCGCATCCTCGAGCGCGTGGAGACGGGCACGCTGGAGCCGGTCGTCGTTCTCCAGAACGGCGAGAAGGTGGACGTCGCGCCCTTCCCGATGAGCTATCACGAGGGGCTCGAGCTCGTGCGGCACGCGACGTTCCAGGAGGCGCTCGACGCATACTTCGGGAAGGCGGTGACGGTCGAGAAGGTCGACCCGCGCCTCAAGAAGCTCGAAGAGGAGCGCACGAAGGTGCAGCGCATGCTCGACGCGCAGCGCGCGGCCGTCGGCAAGTTCGAGAAGGAGGAGGCGGAGGCGCGGCGCAAGGGCGACCTCCTGTACGGCCACTTCGACATGGCCGGCCGCGTCACGCAGGCGCTCTTCGACGCGTCGAAGACCATCGGCTGGCAGCTTCTCCAGGCGAAGATCAAGGAGGGGAAGGCGGCGGGGAAGCCCGAGGCGCTCATGGTCGACCAGCTCGACCCGCACGAGGGCGCCGCCGTCCTCCTTCTCGAGGACGAGCACGGGAAGAAGATGAAGGTGCGCGTCGACCTGCGCAAGACCGTCCAGGAGAACGCGGACGCGCTCTACGAGGCGTCGAAGAAGTACCGCGAGAAGCGCAAGGGCGCCATCGAGGCGCTCGAGCGCACCGAGGCGCGCATGAAGGAGCTCGAGGCGCGCGGCGTCGAGATCGTCGCGGCGAAGGAGGCGGAGGAGGCGCGCAAGCCGCCGACGAAGCGCTTCTGGTTCGAGCAGTTCCGCTGGTTCCACACCTCCGACGGGCACCTCGTCATGGCCGGTCGCGACGTGCGCAGCAACGAGAAGCTCGTCTCGAAGCAGCTCGAGGACAACGACCGGTACCTGCACGCCGACATCAGCGGCGCGCCCTCCGTCGTCGTGAAGGCGAAGGAGGGGAAGGTGAGCGACGCCGCGCTCGAGGAGGCCGCCACGTTCGCCGCGTGCATGTCGCGCGTGTGGAACGCCGGGCACGCGAGCGCGGAGGCCTACTGGGTGACGCCCCAGCAGGTGTCGAAGACGCCCAACCCGGGCGAGTTCCTCGCGAAGGGCGCCTTCATCATCCGCGGGAAGCGCAACTTCATCCGCGTCCCCGTGCGGCTCGCCGTGGGCGAGGTCGAGATCGACGGCGTACGCAAGATCATGGGCGGCCCCGTCGCGGCCGTGGCGTCGCGCAGCCAGCGCTACGTTGTCCTGGAGCCGGGCGACACGCCGACGAACCAGCTCGCGAACAAGCTGGCCAAGCTCTTCGACGTGAACGTCGAGGAGGTGCAGACGGTGCTGCCGCCGGCCGCCGTCCGCGTCGTCGAGGCGCACGGGCTCGAGCTGTGAGCGGGCGGAGGCCGAGGCGGGGGCGCGGGCACGGGCTGGCGCTAGACCCGAGGGTTCGAGAATGAGGCGACCTGGCTCGGATGCGCGGGTCCGGTGGTCCTCGATCTTGCGCGAGGCGCGCCACCCCCGCCGGTGAGAAAGGTCGCACCTTTCCCTGCTATCATCGCCGCGGCGCGAGGCGCGTCGCAAAGCTCAAGGAGGGACATCGCGCGCAAGGCTTGGGCGCCGACGAAGAGCCTCGCGCGCCCGGCCCTCTCCTCGCTCCAAAAGGTGTTTTACGGGACCTCCCGCTCTCGCGGCCGTTGAAGGTCCTCCAGCTCGACCGCCAGGAGGGGATCGTGCGGCTGCGCATCGACAGCCTCGACGACCTCTGGCACCTGCACGAGCTCGCCACCCCCGGCGACGAGGCGACGGCGCTCACGTGGCGCACGGCCGACCTCGACCAGAAGGGGAGCGAGCGCGCGGGGAAGGCCGAGAAGCGCGCGATGACGCTCACCGTGCGCGTCGAGAGCGTGGAGTGGGACGCCTACTCGAACCGGTTGCGCCTCCTCGGCCCCATCACCGCAGGCCCGCAGGACGTCGGCAGCTACCACACCATCGTCGTGGAGCCGATGACGGAGCTGACGTTGCGCAAGCCGCGCGGGATCAAGCCGCACCACCTCGAGCGCCTCGACGAGGCCGTCGCGCAGACCGCGAAGCCGCAGGTCGTCTTTCTCAGCATCGAGGAGAACGAGGCGGTCGTCGCCACGCTGCGCCAGTACGGCGTGCAGAAGAACGCGGAGATCTTCGGCCACACCTCGGGCAAGATGTACGCGAGCGCCAAGGGCGAGGAGGAGGCGTTCTTCGAGGAGATCCTCATGGCGCTGCGCGACCACCGCCCCGAGAACGCGCCGCTTCTTGTCGTGGGCCCCGGCTTCGCGAAAGAGCGCTTCATGGCGTACGCGCGCCAGAAGCAGCCCGCGCTCGTGAAGGGGGGCGCCATCGAGGCCACGGGGCAGGCGGGCATGACCGGCGTGCACGAGGCGCTCAAGCGCGGTTCGGTCGAGCGGGTCGCCAAGGAGAGCCGCGTGGCGCGGGAGACGGCGCTCGTCGAGCGCTTCTTCGAGGCGCTCGCCACCGACGCGCCCGCGGCGTACGGCGCGGACGAGGTGATGCGCGTGACGGAGATGGGCGCCGCGGAGGTCGTGCTCGTCGCCGACCACCTCGTGCGCGAGGGCCCCGGCGAGCGCTTCCTGGAGCTCGCGCGAAGCACCGGCGCGCAGACGGCCGTCATCTCGACGCACCACGAGGCGGGGGCGCGCTTCGGGAAGCTCGGCGGCGTCGGGGCGCTGCTGCGCTATCGCGCCTGAGCGCTTCCTTGTCGGGCGTGGGGGAGCCCGCTCACTGC
>DASRYU010000026.1:0-3714 GCA_035687045.1 Thermoplasmatota archaeon
CGCCTCGGCCCTCGCCCGCTATCATCTTGCACGCTTCTTGTCCAGGCGCCCCGAGTGTTCGCGGGCGCGGTGAGCGCGCGTCACCACCGTCGGTACGAACGCGCGAGAGCAAGCTTATGACCCCTCGGACGAGCCCATCCTCTGTCGCAGGCGCTCCGCGTCTGCAGTTGCCAAGAGATCGGTGTTGCCATGACTGTCGCCCCCGCCCGGATCCAGCGCCTCCAGGACCACGGACTCACGGAGTACGAGGCCCGCGCCTACCTCGCCCTTCTCGAGCTCGAGAACAGCGAGGCGAGCCCCATCGCGGACCTCGCGCGCGTTCCCCGCACGAAGATCTACCAGGCCCTCGACGGGCTCGAGTCGAAGAAGCTTCTCGTGGTCATCCCCGACCGCCCGAAGCGCTACCAGGTCGCGCCCATCTCGAGCTACATCGACTCGCTCGAGGCGAACTACCGCAACCAGGCCGACACCATCTCGAACGCGAAGGACGCGCTCGTCGAGGAGTTCGCCCCCCGCGGCCGCGTCCAGATGGAGCGCTCCGGCGGCTTCGTCGTCCTCAAGGGACGCGCGAACATCTCGTCGAAGCTCTGCGAGCTCCTCGGGAAGGCGCAGCAGGACTTCGCCGTCGCCACGAGCGCGATGGGCGCGCACCGCCTCGCCTACCACGCCGACCTCGTGAGCGCCGCCCGCGCGAAGGGCGCCGCCGTCCGCGTCCTCGCGGCGACCAACGGCGAGAACGCCGAGGCGTGCGAGCAGCTCGCGCGCGAGGCCGAGCTCCGCCACGCCCTCGTGGACCTCGGCGCGGTCACCCTCGCCTTCGTCGACGAGCGCGAGGTCATGCTCATCCACCACGTGCCCGACGACCGCCACTACTTCCAGGGCGCCGACGTCGCGCTCTGGTCGGACGACCCGGCGATCGTGTCCTCCCTCAAGTCGCTCTTCACGCTCGGCTGGGGCCTCAGCGTCTCGTACGCCGAGCGCGACACGGCCGGCACGAAGCTCAACGACCCGCTCGTCCAGACGGTCGTCGAGAACCTGTCGCGCGAAGCGAAGCGCATCATGGTCACCGCCTGAGCGCGTGAACAGCCCCCGCCCCCGGAGACCGAGCCTCTTGCGCGCCGCCGACCACGCCTTCACCCCCGCGAGTGGGGACCGCGTGTGCTCCCCTGCGGTGCGCGGCGTCGCTCTTCCCCTCGTGCGAGGACCCGTCCCCATCGCCCGCCACGGTTGCCGCCGTGGTGCTCCTGTTGCCAGAACCCATTGAGGTCGAGAGATGTCTCTTCCCCGCTTGAGCAACCGCCAGAAGGCAGCTCTAGCGGTCGCGCTCGCGCTCCTCCTCTGGGCCCCCTCCGGCGTCTCGCACGGCGACGTCGCCGTCGTCACCGGTCACTCGACCTTCTACGACGGCGACACCTTCAGCCCCTGCCTTGCGAGCATCGCCGGCATCATGCGCCACCGCGTCATGTGGTTCAACGACCAGGTCCTGGTCGAGACCTACGGCGGCGCCGGGACGTTCATCTACGTCACGGAGCAGGGCGCGCCCGATCCGCGGAAGGCTTCGAAGCTGTACACGGACGGCGTGTTCTACGACTTCGTCGACCCCAACGGCGCGCACTGGCACATCGAGGAGCTCTACTACGACATCACGGACGACGTGACGGTCAACGCGACGCTTGACCGCGACGAGCCGTGGCAGTCGGAGGTGCGCCAGGTGTCGGTGTACGGCAAGCGCACGATGGTGTGGGTCGTCGAGCTCGCGCCGCGCCCCATCTTCGACGAGTTCGCCGGCGCGGACCCGCACACGTACTACAATTTCCTCGTGCTCGTGGACACGTGCAAGATCCACTCGAACGACATCAACACGAGCTACGACGGCATCGCGAACCACAACAACGAGAGCGGCCTCCTCAACGACAAGTACGGCCACCAGAACGGCGAGGACCCGCACACGCACGAGCGCTACATGATGGACCTGTGGGTGGGCAAGCGCCCGCTCAACGTCGTCCCCAACGGCGCGTCGGTCGACGGCGCCGAGTGGACGAGCAACTGGGCCTACCAGGAGACGGCGGGCGGCGCGGACGAGCATTCCGGCGGCGTCTACGGAGGCCTGGCCCCATGATGCCCCATTTCCCTGTCAAGAGTGCCAAGAGAGAGGGCTTCGCAGGCCCCTCGACCTCGGCCCGAAGCGCCGGCCCCCTCGGCCGAAGCCTTGGCGTCGGCCTCCTCGGCCGAAGCCTCGGCCTCGGCCCCCTCGGCCTAAGCCTCGGCCTCGGCCTAAGCCTGCGAAGCAAGAGAGGTGTTGCCTGAATGAGCTCCCAGCAAGATCGTCTGGAGAAGATGATGGAGTATGGGCTCACGGAGTACGAGGCGCGCACGTATCTCGCGCTGCTGCACTTGGGTGTGGCGAGCGCGCGCGACGTCGCGAACCTCAGCCGTGTGCCGCGAACAAAGATCTACAGCGTCCTCGACGACCTGCACGCGAAGCAGCTCGCGGAGATCATCCCCGAGCGCCCGAAGAAGTACGGCGTCGTCCCCTTCGACTCGTACCTGCGCACCTTCGAGCGCGAGTACAAGGCGAAGCTCGCGAAGATCGAGGAGGACAAGAAGATGCTCATGGCGGCCTTCGCGTCGAAGGACGTCACGGGGCCGGACAAGGCCGGCAGCTTCCAGGTCCTCAAGGGCCGCAAGAACGTGCTCAACCGCAAGTACGAGATGGTCGGCCGCGCCATCGGCGAGATCCTCGAGATGGGCACGGAGTTCAGCGCCGTGCGCATGGGCTACTACATGCCCCTCCTGCGCGAGCGCGCCCGCATCGGCGCCAAGCTCTCGCTTCTTGTGCCCGTGACCGAGTCGAACAAGGAGAACGTCGAGGAGTTCGCGCAGTTCGGCACCGTGTGCCCCAACCCGACGAAGTCCCCCGGCTCCGTCATCATGGTCGTCGACGACGCGGAGGTCCTCATCTGCCACTACGTGCCGGATGACGAACATCTGTTCAAGGGCGAGGACATCGCCATCTGGTCCGACGACAAGGCGATCGTGCGCGACATGAAGGCCACGATCCTCTCCCAGTGGACCGGCGCCACCGCGGCCGCCGCGGGCGCGACCGTCCAAACCCCCAACACAACGGGGAAGTCCATCCCCATCAACAGGGGTGCTTGAGAGCCATGTCGAACGAGGTCTTTCCGGCGCATCCGCGAGGCTGCAGAGGCGGGGTAAGGCCTCGTGTCTCCCCGACCGGTGACAACCACCCGGTTATGGGTTCCCACGCTGCATGCGCCGATGAAGTGGAGGCATACGCAGTGAACCCCGTCGAGGCTGAGGGTAGCGTGCGCGTGCCGGCGACAGCCGGTCACGACAAGCTTGCCCCGGGCCCCCTTCCCGGGGCAGGCTTCGCGGGATGGACCACTTCACTACCTAACGAGGCAGAATCAGGAGGTGTGTAAACACATGTTCAACAACCGAATGCTGGCTGTCGCGGCCGTGCTTGTCATGGCTGTGCCCGCTCTCGGTGCGGCGACGCCCATCGTGGTGCCCCCCGTTCCCGAGCAGCTCGTCGAAGGGCACACCGTGTTCACGGTCATCGAGATCGTGGCCGTGACCGCGACCAACGAGACGCGCTTCGCCGCGGCCGTTGCTGTGCTGGTGCGCGAGTACCAGGCCCGCAACGCTGCGCAGCGCTTCCCGGGCGTCCTGTGGTTCAATGACCAGTACCTC
>DASRYU010000027.1:0-9228 GCA_035687045.1 Thermoplasmatota archaeon
GCGGGCGCACGTGAGGGGCGGGTGGCGCGCGCGTGTCGGGCACGTGCGCGGCAGGTAGTGGGCACGTGACCGGCAGGTGCGCGGCAGGTGCCTGGTACGTGGCCGGCACGTGCGCGGCAGGTGCCTGGCACGTGGTCGGCACGTGCGCGGCAGGTGCGCGGCAGGTAGCCGGCACGTACGCGGCACGTGCGGGTCACGCGTCCGGCACACGGCGGCTACGTGCCTCACCTGCGCCTCCACCCGTCCGCCCGGCCGCTCCGCCGCGCACCGTCCAAACCCTCAAACACCCGACCTCGGTTCCGCGCGCATCTGAGGCGGGCCGCGATGAAGCTCCTCCACAAGGGCAAGGTCAAGGAAGTCTACGAGTTCGGCTCGGACAAGCTCCTGTTCCGCTTCACGGACCAGATCAGCGTGTTCGACAAGATCATCCCGACGCTTGTCCCGAAGAAGGGCGAGGCGCTCTGCCGCACGAGCGCGTTCTGGTTCGAGCAGTGCCAGAAGAATCTCGGCCTCGACACGCACTTCCTCGGCCTGCAGGACTCCGACAAGATGCTTGTGAAGCGCCTGGAGATCATCGACCCGGCGAAGCGCCCGATCTCGCGCGACCAGGCGAGCTTCTTCATCCCGCTCGAGGTCGTGTGCCGCCACTACGCGGCCGGCTCGCTCATGGACCGCCTCGCGACGGGCGAGATCAAGCCGAGCCGCCTCGGCATGGACCGCGTGCCCAAGAAGGGGGAGAAGCTTCCGCGGCCGTTCCTCGAGTTCACGACGAAGCTCGAGGAGACGGACCGCCCGCTCTCGGACGACGAGGCGCTCAGGCTCTCCGGCCTCACCGAGCGCGAGTTCGAGGCGCTCAAGAAGGCGGTCCTCGACGTGGACGCGCTCATCGCGTCGCGGTGCGAGCCGAAGGGGCTCATCCACGTGGATGGGAAGAAGGAGTTCGGGATGAACGCGCGCCGCGAGCTCATGATCGTCGACACGTTCGGCACGCTCGACGAGGACCGCTGGTGGGACAAGGCGCGCTACGACGCCGACGGCGCGCAGGTCGAGCTTTCGAAGGAGATGGTGCGCCAGCACTACCGCGCGACCGGGTACCACGAGGCGCTGATGGCCGCGCGGAAGGCGGGGGCGACGAAGGCGAGCGAGCCGCCCATCCCGGCGCTGCCCGACGACGTGACGCGCCAGGTGACGGAGCTCTACGTGAGCCTCTACGAGCGCATCACGGGCCAGCGCTGGTGAGCCTCAGCACGTGGTGTACATGGCCAGGTGGCACCACGAGCGCGGCACGAACGGCGGGTGGAGCGTCGTGACGTTGTACGTCTCGTCGAAGGAGTAGGCGCGCTTGTCGCCGAGCGTGTAGACCTCGACGGTCGCGTTCACGTGCGCGCCCGCGTACCACGGGTCGGGCAGCTTGCAGCCGCTCGAGCACGCGCGCGCGTCGTCGCCGAACAGCGTGGGCGCGGCGTAGGGCCCGTACGACTGCACGCGCGCGGGGTCGTGGCCCGCCACGGCGGTGACGTTCCTTGTATAGAAGCGGACGCCGGTCGTGCCGAGCGTGATCTCCATGTCCGGCTCCATCGGCCCGACGCAGAGGACGTTGCGCGGCAGGCACCGCTCGGGGATCTCGCGCTTGAAGGTCGAGCCGCCCTCGACGATGGCCTGCTCCACGTCCGGCACGTTCACGCGCTGCTCGAACTTCGGCAGGGGGGACGTCGCGCCCGCGCCCCCGGCGACCAGGAGCAACGCACACAACATCACGAACGCAAAGGAACCGCGCACGGTGACAGCCTCTCCCGCCTGGATGGGCGAGGGTCACTTGAAGGGTGTCACCAAACGGCGTGACAGCGTATGCCCGCCCAAGGAGGCGGCCCGCGCGGGCGCTCGCGCGCCGGCCGCCGCTACTCGACGCGCTCGAACTCGACGACGCCCTCCATCTTGTCCATCATGCGGTTCAGGAGCGCGTCGTACGACTCCCCCTTGCGCCCGAACGTGCGCAGCCGATCCCGCGTCTTCTTCGTGAGCGGGATGGTCGTGAGGTCGCGCCGCGCGCCCGGCTCCTTGCGCTCCACGGGGAGACTGAACCGTTTTGACGGTTATAATGTGTTATGATTCACTCATACACCGCACTGCGGCGAACCGTCAATTTGGTTCAATCGCGACTCCGGAAACTTGAATACCCGCCAGTCGGTCGACCGGTCAAGCCCCCAAGGGGAGGTTTGCCCAGTATGGTTGCCGCCCGTTCACGAATCCTGGCGATCTGGTTCGCCGCGCTCCTGCTCGTTTCGGTCATTCCGGCGGTCGCGCCGGTGGCGAGCGCAGGCCACGAGGAAGGCATCAGCCTTCAGAACAACGTCCTGCTCATCCAGACGCCTGGCGGCCTCGTCCCCTACGAATCCACGATGCTCGTCAAGCCGAACACCGCCCTCTCGTTCCGCATGAACGTGACGTGGGGCGCCTCGTGCACCAACGGCGGCCTGCAGCCCGCCTCGAGCACGTGGCAGTGGACGAGCGCGTCCATGAACGCGGGCATCCTCGGTGCCAGCACCACCCTCGCGCCGACCTACGAAGGCGACGACGGGCTCCCGGCACGCACGCGCCACCTCATCTTCAACGTCACCGTCGCGACGGCCGCGGCCGCGCACGAGGCGAACGCGGAAGGGAGCGACAAGAAAGTGCCCATCGCCGTGTCGCTGAAGTGCGTCGACACGTCCGCGCTCGGCGACGCCGAGCGCAGCGTGAGCACGTCGCACGAAAGCCCGGGCATGACGCTCGACGCGAAGAAGCCCACCATCACGGTGACGGCGCAGCCCGCCGCGGTCCACACGAACGCGGTCGAACGCCAAAGCGTGGGCGCGGCCGCGACCGCCGCGATCGGCTCGGACATCGTCTTCACGGTCTCCGTCAACGACGAAGTCTCGAACCTCTCGCTGCGCGTCAGCGACCTCAACGCGTCGATGCTCGGCTTCAATCCCATCGCGAACACGACCTCCCCGACGCTCACCACGGCGTCGGTGACCCTCCCGGTGAAGGAGGCAGGGCCCACCCACGGGTACGCCACCCTCAACGGCGCGAACGTCAAGTTCACCCTCCACGCGGTCGACGACGCGGGCAACGTCGCGACCCAGGTGGACACGAACACCATCCTGGTCGACAACGTCCGCCCTGGCGCGGCGGCCAACTTCCGCGTGAGCGAGGCGGAGCTCCACGTCGCGCCCGGCGGGAGCCGCGTGACGATGCTCTGGACCTCCAGCGGGACCCCGAACGATGTCGCGCACGCGCGCGTTCGCGTCACGTCGAACGAGGACGCCACCGGCACGACCGTGTTCGCGTCGCCCGGCGCCTCCATCCCGATCACGCTCGCGAACCCCTACTCGGCGACCGTGAACCTCACGGCGATCCCAGTCGACGCCGCGGGCAACATCAACACCGCCATCGTGCACTCGCCCCAGCTCATCCAGCCTTCCGAGGTGAGCGTCGAGTACGGCGGCACGCCCGGCCAGCCCGTCGCGGTGACGAAGAGCGGCATGTTCAACGTCTACGTGAACGTCACGAGCCCGCAGGCGCTGCCCACGGTCCCGCAGGGGCCGCCGACCGCGCCGAGCGTCTACGGCATCCTCGCGCGCAACCACACCGCGGGCGCCCTCCGCTACTGGGAGAACGGCACTGAGGGCAAGACCATCGCGAACCACTTCACGCAGAACCGCATCGTCAACACGGCCCAGGCCCCCGACGCCGGCACGGCGGAGACGAACAACGCCTTCCAGCCCTCCCTCGCGCTTTCCACGCCCGGCCGCTACGTGTTCAACAACCTCTCCGACCAGGGCGCGAGCGCCGCGCTGAACCGCGAGTTCCTCGGCGGCAGCTATCAGATGCAGCTGAACCTCTCCGCTGCGAGCGGCACGCGCACCACGGTGACGCGCTACTTCGCCGTCGACGGCGACCTGCCTGCCCTCGTGGCCTCCGGCACCGGCCTCGGCCAGAACAACAACTACTCGCGCGGCGTCGGCCACAGCGCGAACTGGACCGACCTCCACGGCGGCGACGGGAACCCCTTCCGCGTCTACTGGGCCGTCCACGACTCGCGTACCGACCCGACCTCGAACTCGCTCATCGACTCCAGGCTCCGCAACGTCACCTTCGAGCTGACCGACCTCGCCGGCACCAGCGTCGTCCGCCGCACCGCGACGGCCGACGACCCGACGACGCCGAACAACGACGAGAGCCTCGCGCGCGTGAACTTCGACCTCGTCTCGATCGACCCGCGCCAGAGCAAGTTCGCCTACATCTACGACTTCCGCAACAAGACGGCCCCGGGCGCCGCCAGCGACTGCGCGAGCGCGTCGGACCTCTCCGACAACTGCGTCTGGTTCCGCGTGAGCGTGCAGAACAACTGGACGTTCAGCTGGTTCAACGAGACGAACTTCTCCGCGTGGGTCAACCTCACCTTCCCGGACCTTCCCGCGGGCAAGTACAAGGTCCGCGCCCTCGCGTACGACCGCGCGAACGGCCTCGTCAGCGCCATGTACCCCGGCGGCAACACCGACGCCGAGGTCTACAAGGTCGCGCCCATCGCGAGCGTCGTGAGCTCGAGCCAGTCGCCGCTCATCCGCGCCGACAACAAGCTCGACGTCGTGGCGCTCGCCTCGCAGCGCTACGTGAACCCGCCCTCGGAGGTCGCGCACCAGTGCGTCGGCGCCACGGGCGACCAGTCCGCGACGGGCATCATCAAGGACATCTGCCCCGCGTCGAGCGTCCGCATCTACGTCAGCAACACCAACGGCGCGAACGACGTCGGCCTCCTCTACCAGGAGCGCGCGCTCGCCGAATCCACGGTCGTCGACGAGACGAACGTGAAGGGCTGGACCGGCTGGTACGTCAACTCGCCGGCGCACGCGAAGGGCGTCCTCTCGTTCAACGACAACCTCACGCGCCGCTACTTCCAGTACACGTCGAACTCGCCCCCGACGCTCCCCGCGAGCATCAACACGGCGACCGACGTCTTCGTGCGCGTCGTCGCGGTCGCGAAGGACGCGAACGGCAACGACCTCATCACGAGCTCGACCGGCTGGATCAAGGCCGTCTCGCTCACGACGCCGCTCATCAAGATCCAGCAGCCGTGCGCGACGACGAACGACCTCTGCGGCGGCCCCGCCGGCGACTGGACGATCAACGTCACGTCGCTCCCCGGCCACGCGAAGCCTCCGTTCAACGTGACCTTCGATCGCCGCACGGACACGGGCGGCACGCCGAAGATGCGCTACGAGATCGTCTTCCACGCGAACCAGAGCGTCGTCTCCCAGGCGTGGGACCTCGCGCCCGCCAACGCGGGCACGCAGGCGCCCCGCGTCGTGTTCAACTGGACCGGCGCGATGGAGTACCGCAACAACGGCACGCTCCTCAACAGCTCGTCGCTCCAGCCTGGCGCGTACACGTTCAAGGCCTGGGTCTACGACGGCGACTTCCAGCTCGCGACCGCGTGGCGCAACTTCACCATCCTCGCCTCGAAGCCGACGGTGACGGTCGACGCCTCGCAGCCGAGCCCGACGCTCCTCCCCGCCCCCGGCAACAAGTGGATGGTCCTCCCGACCTTCGACATGAAGTTCACGGTGAACCACGGCGGCGCGAACCTGACGGAGCTCTCGCAGATCCAGTACAGCCTGCTCCGCGCGAGCCCGCCTGCGGGCGAGCCCGGCACCGTCGCGAACGGCCAGTTCGGCTTCAGCGTGCAGACGCTCGCCGAGTCGGCCCTCGACCCCGAGTCGACGACGACGCAGTTCACCGCGCGCGTGACGCTTCCCGCGTCGGCCGCGAACAACAACACGTTCCGCCTGAACATCACGGCGAACCTCGACGTCTTCCCGTTCACGATCGGCAACGCGTCCGGCTTCGTGGACCTGGTCGTCGACAAGCAGGTGCCCACGGCGTCGCTCTTCGTGGCGGCCACGGAAAGCACCGTTCTCGCGCCCAGCGGCGGCGTCAACAGCCCGCCGCGCAACAAGGAGCCCCCGACGCCGGCCTTCGTCGGCACGGCGGAGGACTTCGGCGCGGGCGTCTCGTTCGTCGAGGTGCGCATCATCGACCTCACCGAGGGCAAGACGGTGCAGCTCACCACCGGCGGCGGGGTCATGCAGCCGATCATGGACGGGAACTTCTGGTACAACAACACCGGGCCGTTCGTGACGCTCACGCCCATCGGCAACTCGAAGTGGGAGTGGACGGTGCCCCTGAGCCCCTTCTACATCCACAACGCGCAGGGCGGCGCGGGCGTGATCAACCTCTCGCACACCTACCGCGTCGACGTCCGCGTGCGCGACGCGCTCGGCCAGTCGCCGGCGACGCACCACTCGACGACGGTCGACTTCGACGCGGCGCCGCCGTTCCTGAGCTACAAGACGCAGCTGCAGCCGACGAGCACGTCGAGCGGCATCTGGGTGCAGGACAACCGCCGCTCGATCAACTGGCACGGCGAGGGTGACTCGCTGCGCCTCACGGTGAACGTGACGGACAACCACTGCATCAAGGCCGTCCGCCTCGTGGGCGTCTCGGAGAAGAACCCGGGCGTCGTCCTGAAGGCGAACATGACGCCGTACCAGCGCCTTCCCATCGGCTCGGCCACGTGGAGCGGCACGCTCATCGGCGAGTCGGAGCGCTCCCGCGTGTGCCCGAGCCAGAGCGGCGCGGGCGAGAAGATCGAGTACCGCATCGACCTCGGCCAGGCCGTCGACAACGCGACGGGCAAGCGCCTGACGGACGACGTCGGCAACTGGACCTACTGGTTCGAGGCCATCGACTGGGCCGGCCAGGTCAGCGAGGTCGAAGCCTCGCACCGCCTGCTCAAGATCGAGGTCCTCGACAAGTCCCCCGCCATCGTGCGCGGCGTGACCTTCGACCCGGCCATCGGCCAGGCCGGCGGCCGCACGCTCATCCGCGCCGACGTGTTCGACAACCTCGCCGTCGACCGCGTGACCATCGAGGCCCGCAACGGCACGACGCTCACGCTCCTCGCGTCGGCGAACATGACGCGCGAGAACACGACGGACGACGGCGTCGGCATCTGGCGCGCCGACACGACGGAGGACCTCGGCCTCGAGCTCCAGGTCGGCGACGTGCTGTTCAACATCACGGCGTACGACGTCAACTGGAACAGGACGATCGACCCCACGTGCCCGGCCGTGTGCCCGCGGGCGCTCCCGCTCTACATCGTCCGTGACGACGGCGCGCCCGCCGTCGTCCTCGAGAGCCCTCTCGCGGGCTCGACGGTCGGCGCGAGCCCGACGCTCAAGTTCCGCGCGCTCCACAAGGCGCTCGAGATCGGCCAGATCTCGGTGCGCGCGACGACGGACGGCGACGAGGCGAACCTCACCGCCGTGCCCACGAGCGCGCTGAACTTCACGGAGCTCAAGTCGGCCAACGGCACGCGCCAGGGCTGGAGCGTCTCGTACACGCCGACGAACCTGTCGGACAACACGACGCTCATCGTGAACATCAGCGCGACGATCGCCTCGCTGGTCGACGCGAAGCAGTTCAACTTCACGGTGGACTCGCTTCCGCCGACGGTGACGGCGAACGTCACCGGCACGCAGGTCATAGCGAACAAGACGTGGGCGACCCGCGCGACGCGCATCTCCCTCGCCGCCGAGGACACCGTGTCTCAGGCGACCATCCGCTACAGCGCGAACGGCGGCGCGGAGCAGACGTACGCGGGCGAGATCACGCCCGGCGGCCAGGACGGCGAGTGGAAGCTCGAATACTGGGCCACGGACGCCGCCGGCAACGTCGCGCCGCGCGAGTCGCTGACGCTCAACCTCGACCTCACGGGCCCGCGCATCACCGTCGCCAAGCACGGCGACGAGGTGCTCCTGAGCGTGACGGACGCGGGCGTGGGCCTCAACGAGTCGACCGTGACCGTGCACTACCGCTACGGCGCTGCCTCGGCCTTCACGCCGAAGAAGCTCGACAAGCTCACCGGCAACAGCTTCGGGACGACGCTCCCGGGCAACGCCACGCTCGACGGCCTCTCGTACTACTTCACGGCCGAGGACCTGCTGGGGAACACCGGCAGCAACTTCAGCGCCGCGCAGCCGTACACGATCCGCCGCGAGAACGCGACGCCCGAGAACCTGCCGCCCACCATCCGCATCACCGCGCCCAGCCCGGGCACGACGGTGCGTAGCTCGGTGGAGCTGCGCTGGCTCGCGGAGGACCCGGAGGAGGCGCCGCTCACCATCAGCATCGCCCTGCGCGACCCCGCGCCCGGGCGCGTGCTCTCGGCGGCCGGCGAGAACAGCGGCTCCTACGTCATCAACACGACGGGCTTCCCCGCCGGCGCCTACACGGTCGTCGTGACCGCGAGCGACGGCGAGCACAGCGAGTCCACGCAGGTGACGTTCAACGTGGAGAGCGGCGAGGTCATCCAGCCTCGCAACGTGCCGCCCGCGAGCGTGCCTGCGAACACGCAGGTGTCGGTCGCGGTGGCCGTGAGCCCCGTCGGCAAGACGGTGGCCACGGCGTCGTACCGCCTCGTGCGCGACGGGCAGCTCGTGACGAGCGGCCAGCTCACGCCGCAGGCGGGCCTCTACGGCGCGTCCTTCACGCCGCAGACGCCGGGCAACTACAGCGTGATCGTCGAGGTGCTCTACACCGACGGCACGACGGAGCCGGCGAAGCAGGTGGCGGCGTTCCGCGTGCCCGGCACCGTCACGCCGCCTGGCGAAGGCGAAAGCCGCGGCACGTTCCCCGTGAGCCTGATGGCGCTCGTCGCCATCGCGGTCCTCACGGTGGCGCTTGCCGGCTATGGCGCCTTCGGGAGGTGGAAGAAGTGAACCTGAACGCGAACGTCCTGACGTGGAACAACGAGCAGCGCCGCCTCTCGAGCTACGTCGTCCTCGGAGCCGCCGTCGCGGTCGCCCTCGCGGGCGTCGCGCTCTGGTGGTTCCTCGCGACGACGCCGGCGTGGGTCTACTGGGCGCTCGTCGCCCTGCTCGCGCTCGTGCTCGCGTTCATGGCCGTCCTCCTCTTCGTGCCCGCCCGCGCGGCGGCGCCCGCGATGGAGACGCCCGTGCACGACGCGCCGGCCCCCGACACGTTGCCCGATGCGCCCGCGGAGGCGGGCGGCGACGCGCCGGCCCCCGCGCCGGCGTTCGAGCCGCGCGTCCTCACGCTGCGCTGCGGCGACTGCGGGACCATCTTCGAGCTCACGGACTCGGGGGAGCGCCCGCTCTACCACAC
>DASRYU010000028.1:0-18302 GCA_035687045.1 Thermoplasmatota archaeon
ACGGTGAAGTTCGCGGTCCAGCCCGCGGGAACGAAGATGCCCATCCTCGCCTCGCGCGCGAGAAGCTGCGAGGGGTTGCCGACGGTCACGTTGTAGAGCGCTTCCTCCCCGGGGAGCGCGTCCGCGTCGACGGCGGTGGCGGCGAGCGTGAACGCCGGGACGACCTGCGCCTGCGCCGCCGGGGCCAGCAGTGCGGCCGCAAGGCACGACGCGACGAGAAGCTTGGGCAGGCAACGACTCACGATGGCAACGCCTCCGGCAGAGCGGTGTCCGCTTGCCCTCTCTTAAGCTTTGGGACGGCGCCGCGGGGAGGGACGCGCCTTTGGATGGTCAAATTTGGATGGTCGGAGGGCGGTTGGACCGTCCGAAAGGCGCGGGTGAGGCGGCGTGGCGCCGCGCTCCGGATGGCGCTTCGCGTACGCCCCTTCGCCGCCGGCGCCTCACTGCCCGGGTCGGCCGAACTTGTGGAGGTCGGCGAGCTCCCGCTCGAGGGCGGCCCCCTTCCGGACCTGGACGCGCCGCGTCCGGGCCGCCTCGTTGAGCGGCACGCGCTCGACCTCCAGCGCCGTGGCGGTCGGGTAGGCCTCGGAGAAGTAGGCGGGGTAGGGGACCTCGTCGGCGAACTGCTCGAGAAGCCACGGCGCGACAAGGACGCGGTCCGCCTTCACCTCGTAGAGGGAGGGCTCGATCTCGAAGGCCGCCGCCATCTCCTCCGCGAGCCCCTTCGGGTCGGGGCACTCGATGACGCCGCGGACGAGGGTGCCGTCCTCCGTCGCGACCTCGTAGGGCTTCGCGACGCGCGCCGCCTGCCGCGCGAGGCGCTGGCGCAGCTGGACGCGGTCCTTGAAGGGGGAGCTGCAGAAGTGGAGCGCCGTCTTGACGCCGGCGTCGCTCGCGCGGCGCATGACCTCGCGCGCGACCTCCTCCGAGTCCATCGCGCGGCTCGTCTCGGTGTCCTTGATGCGGTAGCCGCGCGCGAGAAGCTGCTCGTAGTTCGTCTCGGAGAACTCCATCTCGTTGACGTTGAGGAACGTGAAGCCGTGGCGGTCGAGCCACTGCACGAGACCCCACATCTGCTCCTGCGAGCCGGGGATGCAGGGGACCTCGAAGCCCACGTCCCAGAGCCCTTCCTTCTCCATCTCGCGCGCCGCGAGCCAGAGCCGCGTGTACTGCGGGTACGCGTCCGGGTCGGGCCACGTCTCGTCGGGCGGGTGGAAGCGCAGCTCGTCGAGCCCCGCCTCCTGCATCGCGCGGAGCCACTTGATATCGAACGGGATCTGCGTGTAGAGGTGGATGTGGTGCTTCGGCCCGAACTCGGCCTTGAGGAAGCGGATGAGCTTCACCGTGCGCTCGGGGTCGTAGAGCGGGTCGCCGCCCGTGATGCCGGTGCCCTTCGCGCCGAGGCTGCGCACCTCGTCGGCGAGCCCCTGGAGCGCCGCCGCCTCGTCGGAGAAGTCGAGGCGACGCTCGTTCGCCCACGCGTCGCGCGACATGCGCTTCTCGGTGCTGATGGGGCAGTAGAAGCACTTGTAGTGGCACACGCCCGTGAGAAAGAGCACGAGCTTCGTCCCCGCCTCGCAGAGCGCGCAGCCGGTCGGCAGGCTCCCCTGGAGGAAGCTGCCGGCGGGTCGCACGCGGAGGAGCGGGTGGGAGGCCAACGCTCCCGAGGAGAGGGTCCCGCTATTTCAACGGTCCGAGGGCGCGGCTGAGCGCACGCGCGGCTCGATGGTCCCGTTCGTGAAGCTCCACGCGCCCACGTCCAGGATGGCGGGCACGGTGGTGGCGCCGACGATGCGCGCGACGATGCTGTCGGGCGCCATCTCGAGCGTGCCGGAGCCGTAGCGGCTGCGGGCGGTGGGTGACGTCATGCTCCACCGCGCGAGCCCCTCGTTCGTCGGCATGTACTCCGCGACGCGGATCTCGTCGTCGTACGTCGTGTCCGTCGCCTCCGTCGCGCCCTCCACGCGGAAGGCGCCCACACCCTCGAGCGTCATCGACATGCGCACGAGCGTGCCGACGCCGGCGTCGATGCTCGCGCTGCCGTCGCGCACCGGCAGCCCCTCCGCGGCGAGCGCGTTCCGGCGGGGCGCGTCCGGGATGAGCGTGTCCCACTTCACCCAGTAGACGTCGACGCCATCCACGCGCAGCTCCTCGGGCGGCGCGGCGCCCGCGAAGAGGGCGCCGTACACGATGGGGGCGACCCGCGCTCCGTCCAAGCCGGCGCCGCTTTCGCAGAGGAACGCTTCGACGCCGATGGCGGCCTCGACGTCCGCGACCCCGCCCGCGGGCGTGAACCCCTCCGGCAGGTGCGGCGCGAGCGCCTCCTTCGCGACGGGAACGAACGCGACGACGGTGCGGCAGTCGAGGAGGTCCCACGCGAAGATGCGCTCCTCCTCCGGCGGCGCGTCCGCGGGTGGCGCGACGCAGCCGGAGAGGAGAAGGAGAACGAGGAACGCGCCGGCGCGGGCCACGCGGCGGGAGCGGCCAGGCGGTGCTTGAACGCGACCCGCCGCCGCGGAGGGCTCAGCCGCGGAAGACGTTGACCGCCATGGCCATGCCGACGGCGGCGACGGTGCCGAAGAGCATCACGAGCATGCCCATGATGCCGAGCTTCTTGCCCATCGCGCCCAGCTGCGCCTGCTGCTCGGGCGTGGGCGGGCCGTTCATCGTGCCCATGAACGCGACGAGCTTCTTGCCCGTCGGGGCGATGATGCCGAAGCCGATGATGGCCATCACGATGGCGGACACCGCGCCGATGCCGAGCCACAGGCCGTAGCCGCCCGTGGGCTCCTGGAACGCCTGGCCGTAGTTGCCCCAGCCCCAGATCTGCCCGACGAGGACGAGCCCGGACAGGATGGCGAGGCTTGCGACGATCATGTAGTAGCGCGTCATCGCCGGGATGACCGCCTCCGCGAAGGGGCGGCGGATCTGCGGCGGTCCGCGCTGGAGCACGCGCGGCGCGATGATGTTCCCCCAGAGGAGCGCGCCGCCCACCCAGGCGACGCTCGTGACGATGTGGATGACGCGGACGATCCCGGTGATGGCGTCGGCCATGCCGTCGTCATTGTCCGGCGGGGTTTCAGCCTTGCTTTCCGATCATGCTCGCCACGTCGAGCGTCGCCCCCTTCCAGAGCTCCTCGAAGCGGCCGGACAGCTCGCCGGCGAACTTCGGGTCCCAGATGAAGACCGTCGCGAAGTACGCCTCCGGGTCGACGGGATTCTTCACGCCGATGAGCGCCTTCTCGCCGTCCACGACCGCGAAGGGGACCTGCTCCCCCTCCGTGACGCGCACAAAGAGGTTCTTGCCCAGGTGCGGGAGCATCGAGCGCGCGATGACCTCGTTCACGGGCGACTCGAGGATGTTCGGGATGTCGGCCTCGCGGACAAGGATGCGCGTGCGCACGCCGCGGTCGACGGCGGCCACGAGCGCGTGGAACAGGTCCTCGTCCTGCGGCTGGTAGCGCTCGATCTCGAGGTTCACGTCCATCGACGTCGTCGCCTCGGCGAGCTTCTCGATGAGGAACACGCGGCTCTCGGCCTCGCCCACGCTCGCGCTGTAGAAGCTGGACGGGTCTTTCTTGACCTTCGGCGAGAGGCGCTTCTCGAGGTCCGAGGCGAGGCGCGTGAGCTCCGCGTAGCGCTCGTCGAGCTCGCGCTTGCGCTGCGCGAGAAGAAGGCTCATCGCCGCCCGCGGCTGCACGGCGCGGTACTGCTTCGGGCGGCCGTCCTGCATCGTGAGGAGCCCGCGCTCGACGAGGCCGTTGAGCACGTCGTAGACGCGCCCGAACGGGATGTCGGCCTTGTGCGCGATGGTGGAAGCGTCCGCGCCGCCGAGCCGAAGAAGGAGCGAGTACGCGCTCGCCTCGTACGTGGAGAGGCCGAACCCCTTGAGCTCCTCCGCCGCGTGCTCGTCCACGATACGCGAGTCGAGGCGGCTCGGGAAAAGCGTATCGTCCTTACAACTCGCGCGGGGTTGTATGGCCCCCTCGCCTCGGGGAGTCTCAACTTCCTCCACGTTGTGCGCGGAGGCACAGGTTTAAGGCGGAAACCCACCTGGGCGTCCATCGTGAAGGTCGAGGCAAGGCTTGCCTACGACATCGAGGCGCTGATGGAGCGCGTGGAAGCGACCATCCAGCGAAGCGTCCACTCGGAGGAGCCTCTCCTCGCGAAGATGGTGGGCGACCTCGTGCGCGCGGGCGGCAAGCGCATGCGCCCGCGCATCGCGCTCCTCGCGTTCGCCGCCTGCGGCGGGCGGCCCGAGCGCGTCGAGGCGGCCATCGACGCCGCCGCCGCGTTCGAGCTCATCCACACGGCGAGCCTGGTCCACGACGACATCATCGACCAGTCGCCGCTGCGCCGCGGCCGCCCGACGCTCCACGTCGCCTACGGCGTCTCGCACGCGCTCATCGCCGGCGACTTCCTCTTCACGCGCGGCTTCGGCCTCTCCGGCCGCCTCTCGCGCGAGGTCATCTCCGTCACCGAGGAGGCGTGCGTGCGCCTCGCGGAAGGCGAGGTGATGGAGCAGCGCCTTCTCGCCGAAGAGGTCGACGAGGAACGCTATCTCACCATCATCGTCAAGAAGACCGCCGAGCCCATCCGCGCCTGCGCGAAGGCCGGGGCTCTTCTCGCCGACGCGCCCGCCGAGGTCGTCGAGGCGCTCGGACAGTACGGCGTCGAGGTCGGCATCGCGTTCCAGATCGCCGACGACGTGCTCGACATCGCCGGCGACCCCGCGGAGACCGGGAAGGTCGTCGGGCAGGACGCGAAGACGGGCGTGCTGACGCTTCCGGTCGGCCTCGGCAACGACGCGCACACGTTCCGCGAGATGGCGCGCACGACCGACCCCGAGGAGCTGCGCCGCATGCTCCAGGAGTCGGGCGCCATCGACAAGGCGCGCGCCGTCGCCACGCGCTACGCGGAGCGCGCGAAGTCGCGCCTCTCCGTGCTCCCGCCGGGGCCCGCGAAGGACGAGCTCATCGCCCTCGCCGACTCCGTCGTCAAGCGCCGGAAGTAGCGCTACGGCAGCCCCAGGAGGCGCCGCACGTCGCTCGGCCACATCGGCCGGTCCGCCGCATCCGTCTGCCCGTCGCCGTCGCAATCCGTCGGCTCCTGCTGCAAGCCTGCGCAGCCGTTCGACTCGACGCGGAGCCCGAGCGGCCCCCAGCCGACGTAGTACGTGCCCGTCTCGTGCGCGAGCGCCACGAGGGCACCGCAGGGCGAGCGCGAATGGGGGCCCGCCACGAAGTGGAGCGCGCCGCAGAACCCGACGTTCATCGCTCGCGCGGCCTCGTCGACCAAGCTGCATGCGGGCGATGCGCCGGCGAGCTCCCTTTCGACGACGCACGCGGGCGGGAGGAGGTCCCGCTCGCCCACGGGTAGCGGCTCGCAGACGCCCGGCTGTGCGAATGCACGGTCGGCCGAGCAGCCGAGGCGCTGGTACGCGCCCTGCTCGTCCGCGAGCGCGCGGCACACGACGGCGTCAGGGCGCGCGGTGCGCTCGAGAACGCAGGCGAAGCGGGGCGTCGTCGCGAACAGCGGGTCGTGCTGGAAGCCCCACGGCAGGTCGCGGCGCGGGTCCGCCCGCGCGTCGGCGGCGGCGCAGGCGCTGGCGTTCGTCTGTAGCCCGTCGCAGCCGTTGCTCTCGCGGAAGACGCCCGGCGGCGCGAGCGAGAGATAGTAGCGGCCCCACCCGCTCTCGAGGTGAAGGTCGAGCAGCGCGGGGCACTCCGTCGAGGCGGCCGGGCATGCCGCGGCGTCACCGACGCGCTGGGGATCGCGGAGCTCTTCGCACCCCTCGTCCCAGCCGAACCAGGATCTTTCGAGCCGGCACGCTGCGTCCACCGCGGGGTCGGCGGCGGTGGCCATCGGCGCGGCGAGCACGAGCGTCGCGAGCGCGAGCATGATCCTCATCGTGTGTCCTCGCGCGTACGAGGCGCCGGCCGAACATAGGGATGCCGGCGCTCCCTCCTTACGCAGGCGGGGCCTATTTGCGCGAGAGCGTGTTAGAAAAGAGCATGAGCAGCGCGCTGCGCGTCGGCGGCATCCACCACGTGACGGCCATCGCGGGCGACCCGCAGGAGAACGTCGACTTCTACGCCGGGCTTCTCGGCATGCGGCTCGTGAAGCGCTCGGTGAACCAGGACGACCCGGGGACGTACCACCTCTTCTACGCGGACGCGGAAGGGCACGCCGGCAGCGATCTCACGTTCTTCCCGTGGCCGGGCATGGGTCCGGGGCGGCTTGGCACCGGCCTCACGAACGAGGTCGTCTTCGCCGTGCCCGAAGGGAGCCTCGGCTTCTGGCGCGACCGGCTCGAGAAGGAGGGCGTGCGCCCGACGGAGACGACGCGCTTCGGCGAGCCGACGCTCACCTTCTCCGACATCCACGGGCTCCACCTTGCCATCTCGGCGACGCCGCGCGCGGAGAAGCGCGCCTTCACGCCGTGGAAGCGCAGCGCCATCCCGGTCGAGCACCAGATCCGCGGCCTCCACGCGGCGCGCCTCGTCGAGCTCGCGGCGGACGCGACGAGCGGGTTCGCGACGCACGTGCTGGGCATGCGCCACGTCGGAAGCGAGGACGGATGGGACCGCTACGAAGGGCGCGACCCCAACAGCGGCTTCATGGAGGTCGCGTCGAAGCCCAGCCTCCCGCGCGGCTCGTGGGGTGTTGGCACCGTCCACCACGTCGCCTGGCGCACGCGCGACGAGGCGGAGCAGCTCCAGTTCCGCTCCCGCGTGCAGCAGGCGGGCGCCAGCATCACGCCCGTCATCGACCGGTTCTGGTTCCACAGCGTCTACTTCCGGGAGCCCGGCGGCGTCCTCTTCGAGATCGCGACGGACGGCCCCGGCTTCGGCGTCGACGAGGACCTCGAGACGCTCGGCGAGAAGCTTGTGCTGCCGCCGTGGCTCGAGGAGCAGCGCGAGAGCATCGAGGCGGGGCTTCCCCCCATCGAGCTTCCGCACGAGCGCAAGCGCGTCCAGCACGCGTGAGGGCGCTACCGGAAGAGCGCCGCGCGCACGCGCTCGAGGCCGGCGAGGTCGTGGACGCTCCCGTGCATCGCGGGCACGAAGCGGAACGGCACGGGGAGCTCCTCCTGCAGGCGCTGCCCGTACTTCTCGTGGTCCGCCGCGAGCGCCTCGTAGAAGCGGCCCGCGCGG
Source organism: Thermoplasmatota archaeon (assembly GCA_035687045.1). Classification (GTDB taxonomy): domain Archaea; phylum Thermoplasmatota; class SW-10-69-26; order JACQPN01; family JAJPHT01; genus JAJPHT01. The sequence continues at coordinate 7,158 of DASRYU010000028.1, forward strand.
ATGGCGTCGTCGAGAAAGACGCGCGCGTCGTCGCCGCTCGCGCGCGCCGCCTCGCCGATGCGCCGGATGGCGCCCGCGTGGTACGCCGGCTGCGCGAGCGCGTCCTGCACCTCGAGCCCCTTGAGGCGCGGGAAGTAGCGGTTGACGATGCACGAGCCGATGGGGAGGCCCAGACCCTGCGTCACGTCGCGGTAGAGGCGCGCCGTCTGCGGCACCGACTCCTCCTCCGCCGTCGCGACGATGTGGAGCGACGTCCGCGCCGGGTCCGTGAGCACCTTGTCGATGGCGCGCACGCGCCCTTCCATGTCGGCGAACATCTGGTCGAACGTCGTCATGAACTCCGCGAGCTCCTCGATGTACTCCGAGGATGTCCAGCGCGAGAGGACGTTCATCATGTAGCCGCCGCCCATGCGCAGGAAGCGCGTCGGCTTGAAGAGGTACTTCACGACGCCCGACTCGTACACGCGGATGAGCTTCTTGTTGACGCGCAGGAACTCGATCGCGTGCGTCGACGGCGGCGTGTCGACGACGATGACGTCGTAGCGACCGTCCGCGACGAGGTCGTGGAGCGTGCCCATCGCCACGAACTCCTCGCTTCCCGCGAACGCGTCGCTCATCTGCTCGTAGAAGCGGCTGCTGAAGATGCGGCCGAGCGTCTCGGCGCTGGGCGCGTAGCGCTTCACGAGCGCGTCGAGCGCCGCCTTCGTGTCGAGCATCAGCGCGTCGAGGTTGGGCGCGACGTTCACGACCTCGCTTCCCAGCTTCACGCCCAGCGAGTCCGCCAGGCGGCGCGCCGGGTCGATGGTGAGGACGAGCGTGCGGCGGTGGCGCGACGCCTCGAGCGCCGTCGCCGCGCTGATGGTCGTCTTCCCGACGCCGCCCGTGCCCAGCATCACGACGAGCTGCTTCTCCCGGATGGCGGCGTCGAGGCTCACGCGCCCACCTCCAGCGGCTGCCGCATCGCCTCGGCGATCTTCGGGAGACGCCGCGAGGAGTCGGGGATGAGCGGGATGGCGCTGAGCTTCGCGTCGAGCGCGCGAAGCTCCGCCAGGTGCGCCTTCGCCTCGGCGCGCTGCGCCGCCATGAGGTTGAGCGCCGAGAGCCACTGGTCGACGTCGATGGGCGCGCGCCCCTTCACGTCCTCCGCGAAGTGCGCGCGCGCCGCCGCGTCGTCGGTGAGCGTCGCGAGGATGCGGCGGCTCCCCTCGTGCTCGAAGAAGGAGGGGAGCCACTTGTTGACGGCGATGTTGTCGACGTGGAAGCCCTGCCGGTCCAGCGCGCGGGCGAGCTCCACCGTCTCGCGGACGGGCATCTCCTCCGCGAGCGTCACGAGCACGATGTCGGTCACGTCCGCGTCCTGCAGCACGCGCCGCAGCTCCTCGGCGCGCGCGCGGAGCGGCCCCGCGAGGATGCGCGCGCTCTTTTCGGGCGCCTCGAGGAAGTGGATGCCGTGCCCGGTGGCGGGCGCGTCGACGACGATGCGGTCGTACTCCTTGTGGCGCAGCTGCTCGAGCCGATGGAAGATGGCCATCTCGCGCACACCCGGGACGATGTCCACGAGCGAGTCGTACGACGGGTTGTTGAGGATGAACTGCGCCATCGGGCCCAGCCGCGTGATGCGGCGCACAAGCTCGTCGACGAGCGCGCGCGAGTCCATGCGCAGAAGCTCCAGCCGGCCGCCCGTCTCGACGCCCGCGGCCTCGTGCTGCACGCGCGAGGAAGGGTCGTCGTGCGCGACGACGCTCACGAGGAGCACGCGCTCGCCGGCGGCGGCGCGGTCGACGGCGAAGGCGGAGGAGAGCGTCGTGCGGCCGACGCCACCTTTCCCCAGGAAGAGCGAGATGCGCGCCGGCACGCGTGACCGAGGCCGCGTCCGTCGCTTGAAGCTTCTCCGTCAGAGCTCGCCTTCGGTCCACATGCCAAGCTCCAGCGCCGTGAACACCTGCAGAAGCTCCGGCGAGAGCGGGACGGACATGCGCGGGTCGACGAAGTACCCCTGGCAGCCGGGCGTGAGCCGGACCGCCTCGAGCAGCACGTCCGGCGAGAGGCCGCGCTCGAGCGCGTACGCGGGGACGATGTGACCGATGTTCGCCCGCGCGCTTCGCACGAGGTCGGTCGCGCGCGGCGCGTAGTGCGAGCCGCCGAGAAGAACGAGCGTGGGCGCGTCGTCCCCCGCGGCGGGCTCGCTCGCCGCCGTGATGGCGCGCGCGACGCGGCGGCCGAGGTCCGGGTCGCTCCAGGCGTGCTCGTCCGTGCCGATCTCGACGAACGCCGTCGGCGTGTCGAGGTGCGGGCCGTGGTGCGTCGCCTCGAACGTCACCTGGTGCTTCAGACCGTGCGCCTCCGCCGCCAGGCGCCGCAGGACGCGCGACATCAGGACGGGCGCCGAGGGGACGAGCCGGCGCGGGTAGCCGCCGAAGTCGGCGTCGCCGAGGTTCCCGATGGGGTGCACCGTGAGCGCCGGCTTCCCGCTCTCCGCCTTGTGCTTCGACGCGACAAGGATGGCGTCGAAGGCGAAGCCCGCGTCGCGGATGCGCCGATCGACGTGGTCGCACTCGAGATGGAGCCGGTCCACCTCCGCCATGAGGAAGCCGGGCCGCTCGCGCACCGGGAGCCCCTCGAAGAAGCCGCGCTCCTTCCACGGCTCCATGTCGAGGAGCGCGTCGCGGATGGTGACGCTCGCGGGGTCGGCGCGGGAGACGAGGACGAGGAGCGTCAACGCGCGCGCACCCGCCGCGCCGCGGAAAACCCTGGCGCCGCCCGGGGACGCGGGAGCGCTCCCGCTGGGCCGAGTGAATTAAGATGGGCATGATCCCGACGAGCCTGGGACGGTGGCTTTCGGACGGAGACCCATCTCCCCCACGCCAAAGCGGTTGGCCGACACCCCCCATCAGAGGGTGGGGCTCCGGTGCGTGGATGCGCGAAAGAACGGGCGGTCAAAGCGGCGACCCTGCTTAACGCTTGCTTCCTACGTTGCGCTCCCTGCCGAAGCGCGATTTTCCTGGGGTGGAGCGCGCGCGTCGTCGTGCATCGGCGGCGGGTGCATCGGCGTGCGCCGTAGACCTGCGGGGCGCGTCAGGCGAGCCGCTCGGGGCAGAGCGCGCGGCGCGAGCAGCCGCGGCATTTCCCGACGCGCTCGTGGTCGCGGTGGATGGTGCCGGTCATCTCGGCGAGGCGCATGCGCAGCGTCGCCTCGAGGACGTCGTCGCGGAAGGCGTCGTTGAAGGGGACCTCGAACGTGCGCTCCGGGTACTGCAGGTAGCCGCGCGAGGGGCGCGTGCCGTACGCTTCTTCGACGAGGATGCAGTAGACGCCAAGCTGCATGAGGTGCGAGTCGTGCGGCCGCTCGGGCGTGCGTCCGGTCTTGACCTCGACGGGAAGGTATTCGTCTCCGCGGCGGACGATGTAGTCGGGGCGGCCGCTGAGGCCGTAGCGCTCGGAGCGCAGCGTCTCGCCGGGCCGGTCCAGGTCGCTGTAGGCGAGCTCTCCCGCGACGAGGCCGGAGCGGGCGACGTGCGCGCGCGCCTCGGCCTCCTTGCGCATCGAGCGGAGAAGGAAGCCCAGCGCGACGAGGAGCCAGAGGAGGCTCATCGACATGAGGATCCATGCGTAGGGCCCCTCGAAGTCGAGGAAGGCGACCTCGAGCGCGAGCGTGGCGGCGCTCGCGGCGGTGAGCGCGAGGTAGAGCGCGATGCGGAGCGCGTCGTAGTGGTCGTCCAGGACGCGGCGCCACACGCTGATGCGCTTGCCGAACGCCGCGTGCTCCGCTTCGCCCGCCTTGAGGACGGCGTCCATCGTCTCGCCGCGCTGGCTGAGCGCCCAGCTCAGGGGGCAGTAGACGTAACGCTCCACGTCGGCGGCGCTGAACGACATGCGGCGACCCTCCGCTCTCTCGGAGGAGCCGTATGAAGCCGCCGGGAGTTCCCGTGCCGCCTTCAGGGCGCGGCGCTCTCGGCGGGCGGCGCGGCGGCCTCGGGCGGGAGCGGCGGCAGCTCGACGACGCGCGGCTCGCCAACACCCGCCGTTGGCTCCAGGAGCAGGGTGCGCCCGCCGGGGCCGTCGAAGAGGAAGCCGCGCCCCTCCGGGCCCTCGTAGGCGGTGACGGCGTCTCCCGGGCGCGCGGCGCGCAGCTCGCGCTCCATGCGCACGAACCGCCGCTCCGCGCGCCACTCCGCGAGCGCGAACGGCACGGACGTGAAGACGAGGAGCGCGGCGACGACGAACAGGATCTTCGTGGGCGTGATGGGCGGCCGGATGGCGCTGTCCACGCTGTTCTTGAGGAACCCGTCCGCCGCGTACGCTCGCTCGAACGCGATCGTGATGGCGATGCCTGCCGCGAACGCGAGGGTCGTCGCGAGGTAGAGCTTCGTCGTCGGCCGCATCTAGACCTGCCGGATCTCCGAGAGCTCGTCGCCGTCGTAGACGAACTCGAGCTTCTTGCGGCGCTCCCAGAGGCTCTTCTTCTGGACGAGCGCGGCGGCGAGGATGGGGAGGCCGATGGTGATATCGACCTTCGCTTGCACGAAGTCAGCGTCCTTCGCGATCTTGCCCCACGACTGCGCCTCCTTGAAGGTGCAGCCCGAGAGCGCGCCCCAATCGGGCGAGTCCTGCGTGAGCTGGATGGCGTACTGGTGGCCGCCCGCGTCGTGCCCGAGCACCTCCGCGATGACCTCCGTCTGCTGGATGTAGTTCTTCGGCACGCCGCCGCCGAGGTAGATGATGCCCGTCTTCTGCGACTTGTACTTGATCTGCGCGACCTCGTAGGCGTCGCGGATCATGTCGAGCTTCGGGTACGGCTTGCCCGCGGCCTTCGCCTTCGTGTAGTTGTAGACCATGCCGATGCCGATGCTCGAGTCGTGGATGGTCGGCACGAACACCGGCACGTTCTGGCGCGCCGCCTCGGCGACCCAGCTGTCGTCGACGTGGCGGAAGTGCTCGCCGTAGAACTTCATGAGCTCGCGCGTCGTGTACGTGCGCTGCGGGTCGAGCTTCGCCGCGAGCTCGCCGAGGTAGTCGTCCGTCTCGCGGAACTTGTCCTCGTCGACGAGCGTGTCGTAGAGGCGGTCGATCATGTGCTCGCGCAGCTCGAGGTCGTCCATGTCCGGGCTCGCCCGGTAGAAGCCGTAGCCGCGCGCCGCGTACATGTCCTGGTAGGGCTGCGAGCCCACGCTCACCACCACGTCGACGAGGTGATAGCGAATGAGGTCGCGGATGACCTTCCGCATGCCGCCGGCCATCAGGGAGCCTGCGACGCCGAGGATGATCGTCGGGCGGTCCGGATCCTGGAGCATGTTCTCCCAGACCTGCATGGCGGTGCCGAGGTTGCGACCCTGGAACGAGATGTTCTTCATCGCGTCGATGAGGTCTGCGACGTTGCCGACCTTCGTCGCCTCGAACGGCTGGATCGGCGTCTTGAAAAAGTCCGCCTTGGACGTCTTCGCGGGCACGCGCCCGACACTGGCCCCCCTTTGAAAAGCTTATGCGCCGGCGGGGAACGCCTTCGTGCCGGTCGCCACCTGGTGCACGCTCACGTAGAAGCCGCTGCCAGGGTCGTGCACGCTTGGCGCGAGGATGTGCCACTCGCCCGGCACGGCCGGGATCTCCTCGGACTGGAACACGTAACGGGGGCCGAGCGCCTCCGCCTCGACGTTCTCCGTCGTCGTCAGGTACGGCTGCCCGTCGGGCTGGAGCAGGTAGAACGCGCGCGTCCAGTGCGCGCCGCCCCCGTAGAGCGTGACCACGCCGAAGCTCTGGCCTTCGTCCATCGAGAACGCGCCGGCGCCGGGCGTCCCGATGGGAAGCATCGGCGTCCCCTCGTAGAGGAGCTTCGCCGTCACGCTGGCGAGCGTGCCGGTCCAGCCCGCCTCGACGCGGTCGATGGTGATGCCGTAGCCTTCCTGCACGAACTGCAGCTTGCTCCACCAGCGCAGCTCCGGCACGTAGTCGTACGCGACGTACGTCTCCTCGCCGACGACGCCGACGATGTCGTAGCCGCGCGGCGTCTGCGTCGCGGTGAGCGCCACCTCGAGCCCGTCCCACGTCGCCTTCCACGTCTTGCCGTTCTCCAGCGGGAACGAGAAGAACTGGACGGGCTTGTCCTGCTGCGCGCCGGCGAGATCGCTCATCCGGATGCGCCCGAGGTAGCTCACGTCGTACATCGCGTCGTAGGTCATCATCCGCTCGTCGGTCGACTCGAGCGTGTAGTGCTCGCCCTCCGCCTTCGTGACAACGATGGTGAAGCGGCGCTCCTCGCCGAACCCGTAGGCCGCGCCGTGCCAGGCGTCGCCGACGTGCCACGTGGGCACGGCGACGGAGCTCAGGTTGACCGGGAGGTCCGGCACGACCGCGGGGTCGAGCGACGTCCCGCCGGCGGTGCCGGTGGTGGCGCTTGGCGCCTCCTTGCCGATGCAGCCGGCGAAGGCGAGCGACACGAACAAGATCGCGACAAGACGGGCGCCCACGCTGAAGCCTCGCCGTCCCACTTCGCGATGCGGAGCTTAACCCTTCCTAGCGGCCCCTTATCCAGGGCAAAGGATGAAGCGAGCCCCTCGCGTCGCGGCGGCCATGACGACGTACGAGAACGTCCTCGTCGAGCGCGACGGTTCCATCGCGGTCCTCACGGTCAACCGCCCCAAGGCGCTCAACGCGATGAACCACGCCACGCTCCAGGACCTCCAGCGCGCGGTCGAGGCGCTCGACGCGGACCCGGGCGTGGCCGTCATCATCGTCACCGGCTCCGGCGAGAAGGCGTTCGTCGCGGGCGCCGATATCAGCGAGATGGCGAACTTCGGGCCGACGCAGGCGGAGGAGCACGCCCGGCGCGGCCAAGCCGCCGTCGCCGCGTTCGAGCGCGCGCGGAAGCCCGTCATCGCGGCCATCAACGGCTATGCGCTCGGCGGCGGCCTCGAGCTCGCGCTCGCCTGCGACATCCGCATCGCGAGCGAGAACGCGCAGGTGGGGCTCCCCGAGGTCAGCCTCGCCGTCATCCCCGGCTTCGGCGGCACGCAGCGGCTTGCGCGCATCGTCGGCGAGGGGCGCGCGAAGGAGCTCGTCTTCACCGGCCGCCGCGTCAAGGCGGAGGAAGCGCTCGCCATCGGCCTCGTGAACAAGGTCGTCCCGCAGGCGCAGCTTCTCGAGACGGCGAAGCAGATGGCGCGCGACATCATGGCGAACGGCCCGGTCGCCGTGCGCCTCGCGAAGGAGGTCATCCACGACGGCCTGGCGACGGACCTCCAGACGGGCCTCGTCCTCGAGCAGAAGGCGTTCGGCCTCGCGTTCGCCACGCACGACCAGAAGGAGGGCATGAAGGCCTTCCTCGAGAAGCGCAAGCCCAGCTGGAAGGGCGAGTAGCGCCTCAGCCGCGCGGCGCGACGGAGAGCGCGATGCGGTAGGCGGGGCGGGGAACGGGGGAGCCGTCGGCGGCGACGACCTCGAACCAGTCGATGAGCCGCGCCTCCTGCGGGGTCCCCGCCTGGTCCCACTGGAGGCGCGCGACGAGCAGGTGGGAGCCGTAGAACCCGCCCTCGGGCACCACGAGATAGAACGAGAACTTCCCGGCGCGGTCGCTCGGCCTGCTCTCCCAGAGCACCGTGCCGTCGTCGCCGTAGAGGACGACGTTCCCGTTGGCGGTGCCGTACGCGACGGCGCGCGTATGCGTGAGCCAGGGGCCGACGCTCAGCGCGGAAGGCGCGCCGTCGTGGCGCACGTGCTCCCAGTCGGAGACGGCCGCGCTCTCCGACGTCGAGGCCACCGCCGCCGCGCCGATCCATTTTCCCATGACGACGCTGCGCCCGCCGGCGGCGAGGGCGCGAAGCTCGCCCGTCGCGTCGCCGTTGCACGGGGAGGGCACGCCGTAGCGCCGCGCCCCGCCCAGCACGTCGCAGCTCGAGCCTCCGGGAAGGCCGATGTCGTCCGCCGGAGGCCACACCACGGTCGGAACGGCCGAGGCGAGCGTGAGGCTCGGCGAGGCGCTCCATGCGAACGCGCCCGTCGCGCCGTCGAACACATGGATGTCGTGATCATCGAGCACGACGACGAGGTCCTCCACCGTGTCGCCGGTCGCCTCACCGCGGGTCGTGCGAAGGATATCGCGCGGGAGCTCGGTCGAGGCGAGGAGCGCGCGCGTGCTCGGGTCGTACGCCTCCACCACGTCCTTCCGCGCCAGGAGAAGCGCCGTCGCGCTCGCGGCGATCCCGCGGGTGTCCACCGTCTCCTCGTAGCTCGCCGCGAGGTCCGCGTCGAGGAGCGCGTAGCCTCCGCGCATGCGAACGACGATGCCGTTGGCGGACGCGACCGCATCCACCACCTCGTCGCGCATCTCCTGCATGGCGATCGGGGCACCCGACGCCGGGCTGAGCGTCTGCACCAGCTTTCCAGAGTACGCGACGACGACGTCGCGGAACGGGTCGTACAGCGCCCGCGGCGCCTCGGTCACCTCGCCGGGCCGCACGGGCGGGAGCACCGCGTCCCAGAGGCTCCTCCCGTCGGCGGCGCGCAGGGCCGTCACCACGCGGTCCTCCCCCATCACGAGGAGCGAGCGGCCCGCGAGGCCGCGGTCCATCTTCTCGAGCGACGCCGCCTTGCCGCCCGCGCGGTAGGCCCAGGTCGGCGAGCCCGCCGCGTCGATGCGATACACGTACCCGTCCGTCGTCGCGGCGAACACGCTCGGCGTCGGAAGCCCCGCATCCCAGAGAAGCGTGTGCTCGATGCCCGACGCCGGGAGGTGCGCGCTCGAGATCTCCCACGACGCCGTCGGCTCGCAGCCGAGGCTCGGAGGCGAGTACAGGTCGAGCCGCAGCGTGCTCTCGAAGCCGAGCTCCGTGAGCTTCGACACGAGGCTCGTGAGGTCGCCGTCGGCGCGCATGAGCGTGCCGACCGGGACCTTGCGCGTGCGCGCCTCGAAGCTGGCGTTGGCGAAGGCGTTGTCGAGGTTCACGAACTCGCCGCCGTCGGGAGAGAGCTGGTAGGAGCCGCTCCCCCGCAACCACGACATCGGCCCGCGCGCGATCGCCTCGACCGAACGCGAGCCACCGAGCGCCGCGTCCGCGTGCGACCATGGATATCCGTCCGCGGTCGGACCGAGCGCGTCGTGGTCGCCTCGCGACGCCGGCGGCACGTGCAGGGTCGCGATGCCCGGAGCCTTTCCCCACCCGCGGCCGGTCGCCTCGTACCCATTGTCGAAGCGCAGCGTCACGTTCGGGCCGTCGTAATGCACGGGCTGGATGCTCGTCGGCGCGTCGCTGATGACGACCGTCGCCCAGAAGTCCGTCGCCTTGAGGTCCTCCACGACGACCACGTCGCGCGGCTCCGCGGCCTGCCACCACACGCGCTTCCCGTCGGCGCTCACGGACCAGCCGGAAGGCGGTTTCGACTTCCCCGGCCCCTGCAACACGGAGGCGAACAACGGGGCTCCGTCGCCCTGGTGCATCGCGAGGTCGTAGCCGCCCGGGATCTCGATCGAGAAGCTGCTGACGCGGATCTCATGGCCGCCGTTGGCGAGCGCGGCGCCGAAGACGGCTTCGCTTCCCGCGCGCATGCCGTAAGGCGTCGTCGGAGCGAGGACGCGCGGAAGCGAACGCTCGGTCGACGGCACAGGGTACGTGACGATGAGGTTCGACTCGGCGAGGCTGCCGTGCGAGAGGCGCGCGGTGATGACGTCGAACGGGCGCGCGGGTTCGGTGGGGGCATATGCCGTGAATTCCACTTGAGGGGCCGACGCCTGCGCCCTTGCTCGCAGAATGATGGTTCGCGTCTTTCCCTCGACGTCTGAAGCTTCTACTTCTTCCCACAATGTGTTTGTTTGAGGATGCCAAACTACATCTGACCAGGCCGCGGGTATGGATATTGACAGCAAGGTGCCTGCGGCGACACCAGGGCGCACCTGCAGTGCGAACGAAGCTGTGCCTTGCGCTGGCCTGGGAGACACCTGATCCTGCGAAAGCTCAGTTGCCAGAACCGGAACGCCGTTTAGCACCCAAAACAGTGACGCTGCGCCGCGCCCCTGGACCTCTGCCGCCGTGAGGCTCCACGTCGTCCTACCCATATGCGCCTGTGCGTCAGCATACTCAACGCGAATGCGCACCGCCTCTCCCTCAGGCCGAACTAACCTGCTCCCGTGTACAGCAGCGATACCCCAAGTGAGAGCCTCACTTCCGCTCGCGCTCGTGCGGGAAGCGACTGGCAGGAGGTAAGTGTCATCACGATGCCAATCTATTGTCCCCGTCGAGCCGACAACGCGTCCTGAGCCATGGAGAGGATACACGTTCTCATAGTTGTCCAGGGTCAGATCAACGTCGTACCCGCCACCATAGCGGTCCGCGATCGCTAGCTTCCAATATTCATGATCCCCGCGGATGCCTTGCAGAATGAGGTCATCCAGCAGATTGGACGGCACGCACGTCCCGCCGGGATACTCGATGGCGCGCCATGCCGCCAAAGAATCTCGCGCCCGAGTCGTGAGCTGTTTGTCGAGGCTGAGCATGACAACGTCCGTGGCGGGGACGCTTGTGATGGTGCTGACTGCCACGAACATGATGGTGAGCATCACGAACACCTCCAACGTGTGCGTCGATCCCACGCCCCTTCACCAGCCGTGAATTCCTCATTTTCTCATCGGCGGCGGCCTTGAGGCTGCGCGGCCAGAGGGGGCGGCGGGCCGATTAGCCCGTATCGTAAGCTATGATGTATGCTAGCCCTCCACGGTTGTCGTTGCCTCGGCCGCTTCCAGTCGTACCCGCGGTCCACGTACAGTCGTTGCAGGCCAACGGGTGAGCCATTCCGCTCGTGAGCGCATACCAGACGTCCGCCGACGCCGTTTCGTCGACGAACCAGGCGCGCCCGCCACGGTCATAGCCCCAGAGCCAAGTGCTGCTCGAACTCGAGATGTACTCGTCGGCTCCCGCGCGGTCCCACATTAGGGCGAGACCCCCGTTCTCGGAGAAGCCTCCTGACGAGAACCAAGCTCGATAGTGGTCGTTTCCCGCATCGTCTCTGTAGTAACCGAGAACGGAGTTCGTGTAGCCGAGGCTGTCCCATCCGAAGTGCCAGTCGTTCCCCGCGACGTCTCGGAAGACGCCGATGCCGATGCCGCCGCTTCCGGCTGAGCCGGCCGCGCTCGTGGGCGTGTACGAGTCGTCGCCGCCCAGC
>DASRYU010000029.1:0-2568 GCA_035687045.1 Thermoplasmatota archaeon
GACGAGGGGCGGGAACATCTGGAGGAACTCGCCGCTCGAGGTGAGGAGGACTCCGTTCTCGCGGCAGCGCTCCGCGAGCTTCGACGCGCGCTTCTCGCTCTCCATCTTCACGGCGATCGCGAGCCCCTTCTGGCGCACCTCGCCCAGCTCCAGCTCCTCGAGGCGCTCGCGCATCTGCGCGCCACGCTCCTCGACGTTGCGCAGGATGTCGTCGGCGTCCCGCTCCCACACGTCGAGGTTCGCGAGCGCCGCCTCGACCGCGAGCGGGTGCCAACCGTACGTCGAGTACGCCTGGATGTCGTCGCCGACCTTCTTCGCGACGCGCTCCGTCATGAGCGTCGCGCCCATGGGCGCATGGCCCGACGTGATGCCCTTCGCGAGGCAGAGCATGTCCGGCTCCACATCAAAGTGCTCCGCGGCGAAGAGCTTGCCCGTGCGCCCGAAGCCCGTCGCCACCTCGTCGAGGACGAGGAGCGTGCCGTACTTGCGGCACAGGCGCGCCGCGCCCTCCATGAACTCGTCCGCCGGCACCTCCACGCCCAGCGCGATGGGGATGGGCTCCATGACGAGGGCGGCAACGTCGCGCCCCTTGAGGGCCGTCTCGAGCCGCGCGAGCGCCTTCGCGTCCAGCGGCGGCTTGATGCGCCGCGTCGCGAGCAGGTTCTGCGGCGCGCTGCCGGCGAGGCCCAGCGTCGCAAGCGAGTTGCCGTGATAGCACCCGTCGAGCGCGACGAGCTTGCGCCGCTTCGTGAACAGCATCGCCGCCTGCAGCGCGATGTCGACCGCCTCGGTGCCGCCCGTCGCGCGGAACGCGCGGGCCAGCTCACCCGGCGCGACGTCGGCGAGGCGCGCGGCGAGCTCCTCGCGCGGCGCGTGCTCGTAGTGCGGGTAGACGTAGTCCGGGCCGTCGTAGCGGCGCATCCGCTTCTGGATGTCCGGGTGCGCCCAGCCGAGGTTGGCGACGCACCAGCCGGCGAGGAAGTCCACGTGCTCGCGTCCGCGCTCGTCGGTGACGATGGACCCGCGCGCCTGCGCGACGCGGAGCGGCTCGGCGGACGGGTCGGGGGCGAGATGCGTGCGCTGCGTCGCGCGCGGCATCGCCTACTTCACCATCACGCGGCGCGTCGGCAGGCTCGCGTCGACCTCGTCCGGCGTGAGGGAGCGCGGCTCCGCGAGCGCCTCGGCGAAGATCTCGACCTTGTCCTTGACGCGGTCGAACTCCTGGGAGATCTCCTCGACGAGCCCCTCGTGCTCGAGCTCGAGGCGGCGCAGGCGCAGCGCCACGCGGCCGAACGCGCCGGCGGTGCACGCGAGGGAGGCGGCGAGAAGGGACGTGCCGACAAGCGGCGCCGCGCCAGGATAGAGGCCGGCGAGGCCGAGACCGGCGCCGGCGAAGGCGATGGCAAGGGAAGCGAGCACGAGGGTGAAGGTCCAGTTCTTGTCGGCGCTGATCATTGACCACTACCTCCCAGGTTGGAGACCACGGGACGAAGGCTTCGCGCCGCGCTGGACGCGTCCCTTCGTCGATGCGGTCCGCTCCGCCGCACTTGACGCGCGTGGTACGACGCTCGGCGAATGACCCGCCGCGGCTGCAACGACCCGCGGTAGGAAGGTGAAGGATTTTACCGGCCGCGCGCACGGCAGCGCCGGAGACCACGCCGCGCGAGCGCAGACGCGCGGCCCGTTCTTTTTTCACTCGCACGCCGCGACGACTTTCTCGCGTCCGCTTGTCCACCGACGTCCGCGGTTTCCCGGAACAAGAGCAGGAGGAGAAGAGAGGGTGCGCGCGGAGGTGAGCGCGCGAAAAAGGAGCGGCCGCGAGGGCTGGAGCCTCCCTCGCGGGATGGTCGGAGGCGTCTCCCGCCCGCCGCGTGGTCGCGGCGCGCACTCGTGGACGGTCTCGTGCGCGCCTTTCCGCAGGGGTGCGGCGTCGCGACGCGGACCGGGAGACGGCGTTCGGGCGTCTACTTGATCGTCACGCGGCGCATCGGCGTGTTGTCGATCTCCTCGGGCGTGATGGAGCGGGGCTCGGCGAGCGCCTCGCTGAAGATCTCGATCTTGTCCTTCACGCGGTCGAATTCCTGGGAGATCTCCTCGATGAGCCCCTCGTTCTCGAGCTCGAGGCGGCGCACGCGGAGGGCGACGCGGGTGAACGCGGCGGCGGTGAAGCCGAGCGAGGCGACGAGAAGCCCCGTGGCGACAAGGGGGGCCGCGCCGGGGTAGATGCCGTTGAGGCCCAGACCGGCGAGGGCGAAGGCGACCGCGAGAGTAGCGCAAACAAGGGTGACCGTCCAGTTGTTGTCGACCGAGATCATTGAGAAACCCTGCCTGTTGAGGAGACCGTCCCTGAGGGTTCCATGAGCTTACTAAATGCCAATGGTACGCAGCTCGAATCGAGACCCCTCGGCGCTGCAACCACCTCAGGTGGAACGGTGAGGGTTTTTACGCAGGGGCGCCACGGAAGGCGTGGAGACCCCGCGGCTGACCCCCGCGATGCGCCCCTGACCAGGGCGCCCACCTGCCTTCCTGTTCTCACGCCGAGGCGAGGGCCTCGGCGAGGGCAAGGGC
>DASRYU010000030.1:0-10672 GCA_035687045.1 Thermoplasmatota archaeon
CGACGTACACGTCTCGCATACGTTCGCCGGATGGCACCCGGATGGAAAAGAAGGTTTGGACAAGCCGGAGGGAATTGGGGGGAAAATCCGCTACTCGGCCGGGGCGTCCTCCGCGACGGCCACGGGGCTGCGCCGCCGCGAGGCGAGCGCCACGAGCACCGCGAGCGCGACCCCCATCGCGAAGAGGACGAGCACGGGGTTGAGCCGGAAGGGCAGGCGCGCGTCGAGAAGGAGCGCGCGCAGGCCGAGGTAGCCGAGCACGAGCGCGACGGAGATGCCGGACCCGACGGCGAGCATGGTGCCGAGGGCGCGCGCGGACGTCTCGAAGAGGGCGCGCGCTTCGTCGGGGGGAAGCCGCCGCGCCTCCTGCTGGGCGCGCGTCTCGAGGAGGTTCTCGAGAAGGAGGTAGACGACGCCCACCGTGAGCAGGAGGACCGCGTAGATCCAGGAGACGGGGCCGGGGATGCTCTCCTGCCGGAAGCTGAAGCTCGTGGCGAAAAGGCGCGCCCACTGGAGCGTGATGAACACGTGGCCCGTCCAGAGGACGCCGGCGACGCAGACGCCGATGATGATCTGCGTCGTGCGCTTGGGGATGAGGAAGGCGAAGCCGAGCAGGACGGCGACGATGGTCGCGAGAAGCTTCGCCTCGTAGGCGAAGGGGCCGAGGCGGAGGAAGTCGAGCCCGAGCGGGAGGCCGCCGACGACGCGGTAGAGGTCGAGCGACCGCGCGAGGAGCGTGATGAGGACCGGCACCGTCACGAGGACGCCGGCGCGCAGCGCGATGCGCGGCCAGTTGCGCTGGAGGCGAGCGAGGTCGGGGGCTTCGAAGAGCTTGACGTCCTCGCTCATCGGCGCTTCGCCCCCGCAAGAAGCGTGGATTCGAGCGGCGCCTGCGTCGGGTCCCATTCGACCACGCGCACGCCCGAGCGCCGGACGCGCTGGATGATGGGGCGCTCGCGGCGGCGCAGGAGGTCGACGATGTCGTGCCGGTACTCCTCGTTGGCCGGCAGGTGCGCGTGCACGACCGGCGAGACGATGAGCACGGGGATGCGCTTGCGGCGGCGCGCGCTCATGCCGCGGAGCTTCTTGAGCGCGAGGAACGTGCGCTCGTCCGCCTTGCCGATGCGCGTGACGATGACGACGAGCGGCTTGTCCTGCACAAGGAAGCGGCGGCTGCGCTCGACGGCGCCGTAGAGCCCCTCGTCGGCGTTGTCGCCGGGCTTGAGCCCCGTGACGGCGCGCTGCCAGCGCAGCATCTGCTTGCGGCCGACGTCCGGGTAGAAGAACGCCTGCCGGTCGCCGTTGAAGATGTAGGCGCCGAGCTTGTAGCCGCGGTCGAGGTAGAACTGCGCGAGGCCCGTGGCGGCCTTGACGGCGGCCTCGAAGCTGTTGTCCACGCTCGTGCCCACCTGCATGTAGGGCGCGGCGTCCAGGAGG
Organism: Thermoplasmatota archaeon; assembly: GCA_035687045.1. Lineage (GTDB taxonomy): Archaea > Thermoplasmatota > SW-10-69-26 > JACQPN01 > JAJPHT01 > JAJPHT01. Next base: position 1,438 of record DASRYU010000030.1, read on the forward strand.
AGCCAGACCGACTTCTTGCCCTCGCGCTCGTACTCGTTGACGAGCGGGACGCCCGTGCCGGCATGGAAGCCGGGGTTGCGGGCGGTGGCGCGCCAGTTGATCGTCTTGATCGGGTCGCCGACGTGGTACTCGCGGATGTCGCGGAACTCCGTTGTCTGGATGCCGCTCACGGCGCTGTCGTTCTCGGGGAACATCTGGCGCGCGTAGCCCGAGAGGCCGCGGATGCGGCGCACGGGCGCGTTCGCCGGGCGCACCTCGAGCGGAACGGGCGGCGCCGCGATGCCCGTCGCGGGCGCGCGGATGCCCAGCGCGTGGATGCTCTCGACGCGGACCGGCCCCACCTCGACGGCGCCGCGCTTGCCGGGGCGCACCGTGAAGCTGAACGCGCCCGAGAGGGGCTCGCGCGGCCTCTTCGCGAGGAGCTTGACGTTGTGCCCCTGCACCAGCTCGAACGTGTCGGGGAGCGGCACGTGGAGCTCGACGCCGCCCGCGCCCTGCGGGACCTCGTACTCCACCTCGACGAGAAGCTCCTCGCCCACGCGCGGCGCCGGCTTCGAGACGCGCAGCGTCGCGCGGATGCCGTGCGGCGCCTCGACGGAGACGGCGGCGAGAAAGAGCGCGAAGGGCACGAGCGCGAGCGCGGCGTAGAACGCGTTCCCGAGCGCGATGCCCGAGGTGAGGAGGCCGAGCCCCGCGAAGAGAACGGCGCCGCCGGTGCGCGTCAGCATGCTCGAGCACCTCCCGCGTCGCGCGCCGAGAGCCTGCCGCGACAAGGCGAAGACGCGAGCGGGGCGAAGCCTGTCCTCTTCGCGTCTTCGCGTCTTCGCGGCTCATGCTCGGCAGCGCAGGGAGACATGGGATCAGGCGGCTCAACCGACGGGCTGGAACGTCGTCGCGGCCTCGGGCTTCCAGCGGAACGAGGTCGGCACCTCGATCGTCGCGAGGACCTCCTGCACGACGTCCTGCGCGCGCGTGCCCTCGACGATCTCGTCCATCTCGAGGATGGTGCGGTGCGCGAGGGCGTCGACGGCGAACATCTTGACGTCGTCGGGCGTCACGAAGTCGCGGCCGACGGAAAGCGCCATCGCGCGCGAGAGGCGGAGGAGCGCGAGGCTGCCGCGCGGGCTCGGGCCGACCTCGACCTTCGGGTGCTGCCGGATGCCGCGCACGATGCCGCTGATGTAGTCGAGGATCTGGTCGTGCACGAACACGTTCCGCTCGACCGCGACCTGCAGCGCGCGGAACTCGTCGGCGGTGAGGACGGGCTTCACCGCGTCGGTCGGATCGTCGGCGGCCCACGAAAGGCGCCGCTTGAGGATCTCGCTCTCGTCGCGAAGCTCCGGCGGGTAGCCCGTGCTCATGCGGAGAAGGAAGCGGTCCATCTGCGCCTCGGGGAGCGGGTAGGTCCCCTCCTGCTCGATGGGGTTCTGCGTGGCGAGGACGAAGAACGGCGGCGCGAGCTTCATCGTCTCGCCCTCGATGGTCACCTGCCGCTCCTCCATCGCCTCGAGGAGCGCCGACTGCGTCTTCGGGGGCGCGCGGTTGATCTCGTCCGCGAGAAGCACGTTCGTGAAGATGGGCCCCTTCTGGAGGCGGAACGCGCCGTCTTTCGGGTTCCACACCTTGCTGCCGACGATGTCGGCGGGCAGGATGTCGGGCGTGAACTGGACGCGCGTGGAGGTGCAGCCGATGCTTTTCGCGAACACCTTCACGAGGAGCGTCTTCCCGAGGCCCGGGTAGTCCTCGAAGAGGACATGGCCGTTGGCGAGCGCTCCCGCGAGGAGCTTGCGCAGGAGGAGCGGGTTGCCGACGAAGTAGCGTCCGACGCCGGCGATGATGGCGTCGCAGCGTCCCTTGGCGTGCTCGTGCGTGGTTGGCAAATCAAGACCTCTCGATGCTTCGCATCAGCTGACGGTGGAGGGTGAGGCGGCGCTCGCGCTTGCTCTTCTCGCGCGCGAGGACGAGGGGGCGCCCGCGCGTGAGCCCGTAGAAGCGGACGAGCGCGGCGGCGCCGAACGTGACGGCGACGCAGATGCCGACGGCGAGGACGTCGTCGAAGAAGTCGGGGAAGCCGCTCGGGATGATGCCGCGCTCGGCGAGCCAGCCCGCGAGCCACGGCGCGGGGAGAAGCATCGTGAACGCCGCGAGCGCCATCGTCGCGGCGCGCTTCCGGGCAGCCTGCAGCTCGCGCTGGAGCTCGAGCGCGGGCGCGAGCCGGCGCGCGTCGACGATGTCGCCCGCGCGCAGCCGCTTGTCGAGCTTGTAGGAGGCCCAGCCGGGCATGCCCAGCATCAGCGCGCAGATGGCGGCGACGACGCCCCAGACGAAGTTGGGCACCGAGGCGATCGAGCCGACGTCGGCGGCGAAGAGCAGGAAGTCGAGGAAGAGGAGCGCCACGCCCGCCGCGGCGATGCCCATGGCGAGCCAGGGGCGGTGGTGCGCGCGCGCGACGTCCTGCTGCGCGTAGAGCGCGAACGAGGAGAGGAGGAGCGCGAGGAGCATGGGGTGCGGCATGGGCGCGCGGAGCACGAGGTGGCCCAGCGTGAACGCGGCGACGCCGAGGCCGAGGGTGAGCGCGGCGCCGGCGGCGAGCGCCCACTCCAGCGCGAGCGGGGGCGGGCGCGGCGGCTCGCGGTGCGCGAGCACCTGCGCGCGCAGCGTCTCGGCGCGCGCGTCGCCGCCCGGGAGCGCCTGGAGAACGACGTGCGCGTACTCCTCCTTGCCGACGCCCGACTCGATGAAGCGGGTGACGGGGCGCGCGACGCTGTCGAAGTCGGGCTCGCGGAGCTCGCTCACGACGCGCTCGTGGTCGCGCGCTTCGCTCGCGGTGGGCAGGAGCGAACCCTCCTTGCGGAGCTTCGCGCGCAGGCGGGCGAGGACGAAGCCGAAGATGGCGACGCCGAGGCCGAACTCGACGAGCGGGAAGTACGGGACGAGCCCCTGGAGGCGCGTGCGGAAGACGGCGTACGCGACGAGGAGAAGGACGACGATGGCGTTCTGCAGCGCGTTCGCCTTCAGCCACGCGACGGATCCCGCCCGCGGCGTCCCGCGCTCCTCGGCGGCGAACGCGAGCAGGAGGCGCGCGCCGTGGAGCGCGTACGCGGCCACGGCGACGGCGAGCATCTGGCCGCCGCCGGGCACGAAGCCGAGGAGCGCGCGGAGGACCATCGCGCCGGCGAGGCCGAGGAGCGCGTAGCCGGTGGCGAGGACCGCGAGCGCCTGCAGGTCCTTCGGGTGGAAGAGGCCGAGCACGCGCGGCGCGTCCTCCTTCTCGCGCGCGTCCTTGAGGAGGGCGCGGTGCGCGCGGTAGAGCCCGAAGCCGAAGCCGCCGAGAAGCATCCACGGCGCGGGGCCTTCCACAAAGATGCCGCGGACGACGGCGAAGCCGGCGAAGCCGACGGAGACGCCGGTGAGGACGTGGCGCGCGAAGAGGCCGTAGCCGCGCGGGCGGTCGAGGTGCCCGAGCACGCGTGCGGCGACGAACGCGAGCCACGCGGCGAGGAAGCCGAAGCCGAGGGTCGCGCTGTCGCGCAGGAAGTTGGAGAAGAAGAGGCCGAGGACGCCGTAGACGACCCCGGCGACGACGGTGGGGACGACGACGCCGCGCGCGAGCGTGGGCCGCCTCTCCGGCACGCCTCAGCCTCCCGCGGGGCGCTCGAAGCGCGCGTCGAGCGCGCGCGCGGCGCGGACGAAGCGGAGGTAGTGCTCGCGGTGGACCGCGTAGTGGCTGTAGTTCGTGACCTCCATCACGAGCGCGATCTCGTCGAGGTCGGCCGCGGCGTCGGCGCCCATGCGGCCGGCGAGCGTCCAGCCGATCTCGCGCGGCGTGCTGCGGCGCGTGAGCGAGGGGTCGAGCGCCTGCGCCTTCTCGAGGAAGAGGTCGAACTCGCGCGCCGTCTCCTTGCGGTAGTCGACGATGCGCACGTCGAGCGCGACCTCCTCCATGGCGGTCTCGCCCGCCCGGCGCGCGACGAGGCGCACGTCGCCCTCGTGCGGGAAGGTGAGGGTGGTGCTCGCGTCGGCGCCCTCGGCGAGCGTCACGCGCGTGGAGCCCCCTTCCCACGCCACCTCGACGGGGCCCGCGCGCCCGCGGTTGCGGACGTGGAGCGCGAGGGGCTCGCCGACGCCCCACACGCGCGGCTCGCTCTCGGGGATGCCAAGGCGCGCCTCGAAGTCGGCGGCCTGCAGCGTCGGCGCGAGCGGGGCGGCCGCGGCGGCGACGGCGGAGGCGGGCGCGGCGCGGCGCGGGAGCCTCTTCGCGGCCACCCACGCGCCGCCGCCCGCGAGCGCGGCGAGGCCGACGACAAGCGCGGGCGTGAGCCAGCCGCGCTGCGCGACGGGCGTGGGCGCGGCGGCGCTCATCGTGTGCACGGAGTCCGCGCCCAGGTAGGGTGTCGTGCCGGCGAACTGCGCGGCGAGCGTGACGTTCCCCGCCTGCGAGCTGAGGTTGAGCGGGCCCTGCCACTCGCCGGCCGCGTTCGTGCGGACGACGGTGCGCGCGATGCCTTCGGGCGCGTGCGTCGTGAGCGTGATCTCGCGGTCGCGAAGGGGCGCGCCCTTGTCGTCGTAGAGCTTCAGCTTGACGTTCGCCGGCGCGCCGGGCGTGAAGGTGCTTCCCGTCTCGATGCGGAGGTCGGGCACCGCGAGGACCGTCGTGATGGTGGTCCGCGTCGGGTGGTCGGGCGCGTGGAGCGAGAGGGTGCGCTCGCCCAGCGCCGCGCTCTCGGGCACGCGCATCGTCCACGTGACGCGGCCGGCGCCGTCGGTCACGAGCTGGCGCTGGCCGAAGAGGTCGAGCGTGACGGCGGCGCCCGCGAGGGGGCGGCCCGCGAAGCGCACGGTGGCGGCGCCGCTCGCGTCCTCGCCCCGGATGACGTTCGAGGGCACGCTCCAGAGGACCTCGAAGAGGCCGAGCGTGAGCGTCGTCGACGCGGTGGGCGCGTCGAGGTACGGGTTGTTGGCGACGCGCGCGGTGAGCGTGTAGGTGCCCGCCATGGGGCGCAGCGCGGAGAGGTCGACGCTCGCGCGGCCATCGGCGTCGGTCTTCACGAGCGTCTCGCTCGTGCCGCCCGGGCCGCTGAGGAGAAGGCGCACGTTCTGGCCGACGATGGGCGCGCCCGCCGTCGTCGTGAGCGTCACGCGGACGGGGAGGGGCGCTTCCACGTCCCACGTCGTCGGCGCGTCCAGGCCGATGCGGCCGGTGAGGTTGAGCTCGAGCATCTGCGTCTTCTCGACGTTGTGCTCGGGGAGCGTGTAGCGGACGGTGTAGAGGCCGGGCGAGGTCGACGCGGAGCTCGCGTAGGTGTGGCTGAAGCGGCCCGTGCTGTCGCTCACGAGCGTCAGCTTCTCGCCCAGGAACTCGACGCGGACGGTGCGCTCGGGGGCGACCGCGCCCATGCCGAGCGTGCGGCCGGAGAGGACGATGCTGTCGCCCGGCTTCGCGCGCAGGATGGGCGCGACCTCGATGGCGTAGTCCTCGATGGTGATGTCGCCGCGGATGACGCTCGCGTCGTAGTTGGTGGTGCCAAGGAAGCGCGCCTCCACGCGGTGCGTCCCCGCGGGGAAGACGTGCGTCGTCGCGAACCTGCCCTGCGCGTTCGTCACGGGGCGCGACACGACGGTGCCGTCGACGCTGATGCTCACGGGCACGCCGATGACGGGCGCGCCGGTGTTGTCGACGAGGGTGCCGGTGACGGGCGTGGAGGCGCCGAGGCCGTCGCGCGCGGGAAGCTCGAGGCGCAGCGTCGTCGTGGCGTAGGTGGTGAAGGGCGGGTCGCCCCACGCGTCGCCGTACGTGCGTCCGCTCCGGTCGGTGAAGCCGAGCGCGTGGTTGACGAGCTGGTATTCGCGCGCGGGCTTGTCGGTGGGCAGCGTGAGCGTGATGACGAACGTGCCCGAGCCGTCGCTTTGCCCCTGGCCGACGAGCACGCCCGGCGCGCGCTTCGTCTCGTTCATGAAGATGTCCACCGGCGCGCCGGCGACGGGGCGACCGGCGAGGTCGCGGACGTAGCCGCTCACCGTCATCGGCTCGCCCTTCCGCACGCGCGCGGGCAGCGACGTGATCTCCGTCTCGACGGCGATGACCTGCGCCGGGCGCGCGTCCGGGGAGACGAGCTGCGAGCGCGTGTTCGGGCGCGGCACCGGGAAGACGCCGCTGCCGGGGTTCTCGGCGCTGAAGGGGAGGTCGAGGCGCGTCCCCTCGGGAAGGAGGTAGCGCGCGGCGTACGGGAGGACGCCGGCCGCGTAGGGGAACTGGCGACCCGGAGGAAGGGTGATCTGCGTGCCGGCGGGCAGCGTCATGCGGCCGGCGCCGTCGAACTGCGGCGGGTCGAGCGAGGCGGTGAGCTCCGGCGGCAGGCCGCGCACGTCGACGCGGCGGTGGCCGTCGAGGGTGCCGGGCGTGATGCCCTGCTGGCGCAGGCGGTCGATGACCTCCGGGGGGAGGTCGAGGTTCGAGCCGGGAGGGATCTGGAACGCGCGCCCGTCCGGGAGGCGGATCGTCGCGCCCTCGGGGAGCTGGAGGCCAGGGGGCGAGAAGAGGGAGCCCTCGGGAAGCTCGAGGGTGAAGTCCTGCGGCAGCTCGAACTGGAGGCCCGAGAGGTCGAGGTCGCTCGGGAGCTGCACGTCGAGGTCGCGCAGGAGGGTGAGCTTCGAGAGGTCGGGCGAGAGCGTCGACCCCTGCGGGATCTCCAGGGGGAGGTCGCCGGGCAGCTTGAACTCGTTCAGCTTGAGCGGCGGCGTCTCGTCCGCGCGGCGGAGCTCCTGCGCGCGCGCCTGGACCCCTTGCTCGAGGTCGGTCTGGACCTGCGCCGCGAGGAGCGTACCCCCGCCGAGCACCGTGAGCGCCGCCATGGCGGCCGCGACGATCCTCCAGTCCACTGGCAGACCTCCTCGCGGCATACGAGGGGTCGCTCCTCATGAACCTTTCAAGAGTGGGTGGCGCCGCCCGACCCGCGCCGCGTCAGGCCCGGAGGGGCGCGGGAGGGGCGGGCTCCGGCGCGGCGGGGGACCCTTCCCCCGCCGCCGCGGCCGCCGCCTCCCCCAGGGGCCCGCGCAGGGCGTAGCGGTGCGGCCGCCCGGGCGTCGCCTCGACGATGGCCTCCATGCGCGCGAGGTGGTACGCGACGAGCCGCTGCGAGAAGCCGGTCGCCTCGGCGATCTGGCGCTGCGTGAGCGGGCGCTGCGCGAGGAGGCGCGCGATGAGCCGGCGCGGCTGCGCGCGCAGCGTGGCGGGGACGTCGGGCGGCGCGTGGGCGACGTGGTAGAGCACCTCGCGCCCCTCCCGCCGCGCCACGACCACGCCAAGCGACGCGAGCACCTGCAGGTGGTGGACAAGGGTCATGGGGTGGATGCCCAGCGCGTGGCACAGGTCGCGCCGGCTCGAGCCGGGGTGGGCGACGAGGTGCGCGTGGAGCTTCGCGCGCGTCTCGTGCTCGAGCGCGGCGGGCGCCGCGATGCGCGTGAAGAGGACCAGCAGAGCTCCCGCTATCATGACGGTCATGCCAACAAGCCTCGACCTCTCAGTGCGCTGGGATATGCATGAACCCTTCGACCGGAAGCGTAGACGACGGTTCACCCGTGTCGCCACGAGGTGTAGGGCCTGATGTGTAGAGCGTCAGTTTGCTATCCGGGGCTTGGTCCGGTCCGTCTCGAGGGGCACCGGGGGCGCCCGCGCGCGGAGGCGCCGCCCGCGCGGAGCCCCTGCCAAGCGGCAGAAGGGCTTACTAAGGGGGGCTCGTCTCGCGCGGCCATGACGGGCGACGCGCGCTCGCGCTGGCACAGGGAGACGTACCTGAAGGCGACGCTCAAGGCGAAGGAGCGCGCGCCCCACTTCCGCACGGGCGGCGGCCTCGAGGTGCCCCCGCTCGCGACGCCGGCCGACATCGCGACGCTCGACCACGCGCGCGACATCGGCTTCCCCGGCGAGTACCCCTTCACGCGGGGCATCCAGCCGACGATGTACCGCGGCCGCCTCTGGACGATGCGCCAGTACGCGGGCTTCGGCTCCGCGGAGGAGTCGAACAAGCGCTACCGCTACCTTCTCGCGCACGGCACGACCGGACTCTCCGTCGCCTTCGACCTCCCCACGCAGATCGGCTACGACAGCGACGACCCGATGGCCGCCGGCGAGGTCGGCAAGGTCGGCGTCGCCATCAGCAGCCTCGAGGACATGGAGCGCCTCTTCGACGGCATCCCGCTCGACAAGGTCACGACGTCGATGACGATCAACGCGCCCGCCTCCGTCCTTCTCGCGCTCTACATCGCGGTCGCGGAGAAGAACGGCATCCCCCGCGCGAAGCTCGGCGGGACCGTGCAGAACGACATCCTGAAGGAGTACATCGCGCGCGGCACGTACATCTTCCCGCCCGAGCAGTCGATGCGGCTCATCACCGACATCTTCGACTTCTGCGCGCGCGAGGTGCCGCGCTGGAACACCATCAGCATCTCCGGCTACCACATCCGGGAGGCCGGCTCCACGGCAGCGCAGGAGCTCGCGTTCACGCTGATGGACGGCATCACGTACGTGGAGGCGGCGCGCCGCCGCGGGCTCGACGTCGACAGCTTCGCCGGGCAGCTCTCGTTCTTCTTCAACGCGCACAACGACCTTCTCGAGGAGGTCGCGAAGTTCCGCGCCGCGCGCCGCATGTGGGCGCGCATCATGCGCGAGCGCTTCGGCGCGAAGGACCCGCGAAGCTGGATGCTGCGCTTCCACACGCAGACCGGCGGCTCGACGCTCACGGCGCAGCAGCCGGAGAACAACGTCGTGCGCGTCACCGTGCAGGCGATGGCGGCGGTGCTCGGCGGCACGCAGTCGCTCCACACGAACTCGATGGACGAGGCGCTGGGCCTGCCGACGGAGAAGGCCGCGCGCATCGCGCTGCGCACGCAGCAGATCGTCGCGGAGGAGTCCGGCGTCGCGAACACCGTCGACCCCTTCGCCGGCTCCTACTACGTGGAGTGGCTCACGGACAAGCTCGAGGCGGAGGCGCTCGCCCTCATCGCGAAGATCGAGGGGATGGGCGGGATGCTGCGCGCCATCGAGACGGGGTGGGTGCAGCGCGAGATCCACGACTCCGCCTACCGGGCCCAGCGCGCGCTCGAGGCGAAGGAGAGCATCGTCGTCGGCGTCAACGAGTTCCTGCACGGCTCGGAGGGCACCGACGTCGAGATCCTGCGCGTGGACCCGGACATCGAGCGCGCGCTCGACCGCTGCGTTGTCGCGGCGGGCGCGCAG
>DASRYU010000031.1:0-4379 GCA_035687045.1 Thermoplasmatota archaeon
AGCCTGAACCGTCCACTCACAAGCGCCATACCGCGGCGGGTCCCTTATCTGGTTAATGGATGAGACACAGCGCAAGAAGGCGCTCCGCATGGTGCCCTACGGGCTCTACCTCATGGGCGTGCGACGCAAGGAGGTCCGCGACGTCGCCAAGGACCTCAACGCGTTCATCTCGTCGTGGGTCACGCAGGTCTCGTTCAAGCCGCCCATGATCGTCGTCGGCGTGAAGCGGGACGCCTACTCGAACGCGCTCCTCAAGGAGTCGGGCGTCTTCACGCTGAACTTCCTCGCGTCGGACCAGAAGGAGCTCGCGCAGAAGTTCTTCAAGGACCTCGTGGTCACGCCGACGGAGATGTCCGGCGTCCCCTACTACACGGGGAAGGAGACGGGGTGCCCCGTGTTCCCGCAGACGCCGGCGCACCTCGAATGCGTCGTGGAGCACATCTACGAAGGCGACAACGACCACAGCGTCGTCGTGGGACGCGTGCTCGACGTCGAGCACAGGCGCGACGCGAAGCCGCTCACGACGAGCGAGACGGGCTGGAGCTACGCGGGCTGAGCCCAGGCGCGGCGGAGAGGAGCGCCTCGCGCGCCTCGCGCTCGGCCTCGGTCGCCGCGAAGAACTCGCGGGCGGCGGCGGCGTCGACCGCTCCGGAGACGACCCGGCGGGCGGCCGCGAGCTGACGTTCCGCGGAATGGAGGAAGCGGCTCGCGTCCGTCGGGCTCATCGAGCCGCCGCGTCCGATTGATATCGCGTAAGCTTTGCGTCCACCATCCCTGTCGGTTGCGGCAACGTTCATGCCTGGGCGTGGGCACCGCCGCCCGCCCCGAATGAAGGACCGTCCGCGGCGCTTCGCGCGTCTTCTTCCCGATCATCGAACGCTCTACGTATCGCTCGAGGAGCTCGACGCGAGCCGCGCGCCTGGCGAGTCGGACGCGGAGCTGCTTCTTCGCAGCGTGCGCTTCGCGCAGCGCGTAAGCGAGGAGGACCAGAGCGTGCGCGAGCAGGCGGAGCATTTCCTCCGCGTCGCGGGGCTGCCGGAGGACGACCCGCTCAGCGTCGAGCTCGCCCTCGCGCTCGTCGTCCGCTCGCGCTTCCTCCGCGAGCATCCGCAGGTGTGGGTGCGCCTGCGCGAGCCGGGAGAAACGAGCGAGCGCGGCTGAAGTATATACTGGCGAGCGCCGGCTCCTTACTTCGCCCCCCAGAATCCCTATCCCAACCCATCGGCCCATGTCGTGCCGGCTCGGGACCAACATGGGCGCTCCCCTCGTGAACCAGGTGAGCTGGCGCATCGGCGGCCAGCAAGGCGAAGGCATCGACTCGACCGGTGACATCTTCACCAAGGCCGTCGCCCGCTACGGCCTCCATGTCTACACGTACCGCTCGTTCTCGAGCCGCATCCGCGGCGGCCTCACCTTCTACGAGGTCCGCATCCGCGAGAAGCCCGTCGCTGCCCGTCCCGACAGCGTCGACATCGTTCTCGCGCTGGGCCAGGAGATCATCGACGCGACGCTCGAGACCATCTCCGACAACGCCATCGTCCTCTACGACAGCGACGCGTTCACGCCGAGCATCGACGACACGCACAAGGGCAAGCTGCACCTCGTCGGCGTCCCCATGACGAAGATCGCCGAGTCGAACGGCTCGAAGATCATGAGGAACATGGCCGCGCTGGGCGCCTCCGCCGCCGTCCTCCACATGGAGCTCCAGCCCTTCTTCGACTTCGTCGAGGAGCGCTTCGGAAAGAAGGGCGAGAAGGTCGTCGCGATGAACAAGCAGGTCCTCACGCAGGCCTACCAGAGCGTGAAGGACACCTTCACCGCGCCGCCCCAGTGGGTCCTCGAGCGCCGCCCCCTCCCGTCCACCGGCCGCCGCCTCGTCATCAACGGCAACAGCGCGCTCTCCTTCGGCGCCCTCGTCGGCGGCGTGCGCTTCGTCGCCGGCTACCCCATCACGCCCGCGACGGACGTCATGGAATGGTTCATCGACAACGGCGAAGAGCACCACGCGGTCGTCGTGCAGAGCGAGGACGAGCTCGCGGCGATCAACATGATCCTCGGCGCCTCGTACGCGGGCGTGCGCACGCTCACCGCCACCTCCGGCCCCGGCCTCTCGCTCATGACGGAGGCCATCGGCCTCGCGGGCATGGCGGAGCACCCGGTCATGATCGTCGACGTCATGCGCCCGGGCCCCTCGACGGGGCTTCCGACGAAGCACTCGCAGGCGGACCTGAACTTCGCCGTCTTCGGCGGCCACGACGACTTCCCCCGCATCGTCGTCTCGCCGACGACCGTGGAGGATGCGTTCTACCTCGTCCAGCACGCGCTCAACTGGATGGAGCAGTACCAGGTCCCCGTCTTCTTCCTCATCGACCAGGACCTCGCCATCGCCAACTCGCCCATCGACACGCTCGACACGAAGCGCGTCCCCATCAAGCGCGGGAAGATCCTCACGCGCGAGCAGGCGGAGGCGATGACGCCGGACACGTACAAGCGCTTCGAGTTCACCGAGGACGGCGTGTCCCCGCGCACCATCCCCGGCTACAAGAACACGCTCTTCCTCGCCTCCGGCTCCGAGAGCGACGACCGCGGCGTCATCACCGAGAACCGCGCGAATCGCAACCGGAAGATGGAGAAGCGCCAGCAGAAGCTCGTCACCTTCTCGAACGCCGAGCGCTCGGTCTACCCGTTCGTCGACCTCGCCGGCGACAAGGGCGCGCGCATCGGCATCATCACGTGGGGCTCCACGACCTCCGCCGTCGACGAGGCGATGGAGCGCATGACGCACGTGAAGACGAAGCGCCTCGCGCTCAAGGTCCTCTGGCCCTTCCCCTCGCCCGAGGTCAAGGAGTTCATGGACTCGTGCGACAAGGTGTTCGTCGTCGAGAACAACTTCTCCGGCCAGCTCGCCGGACTCATCAAGCGCGAGATCGGCGGCCACGACAAGATCGAATCCGTCCTCAAGTACGACGGCACGCCGTTCCGCCCGGCTGAGATCGTGAAGGACATCCAGGAGGCACTCTGACATGGCCGCTCCCGCCCAGAAGACGATCAAGGACTGGCAGACCACGACCGCGTCCTGGTGGTGCCCCGGCTGCGGCGACTTCGGCGTCCTCGCGGCCCTCCAGCGCGCGCTCGCCAACCTCGGCTACGAGAACCACGAGGTCACCGTGGTCTCGGGCATCGGCTGCTCCGGCAAGCTCAGCGGCTACATCAAGTCGTACAGCTACCACTCGCTCCACGGCCGCGCGCTTCCGCCCGCGCAGGCGATGAAGCTCGCCAACAAGGGGCAGAAGGTCATCGTCGTCGGCGGCGACGGCGACGGCTTCGGCATCGGCGCGGGCCACTTCGTGCACGCCGCGCGCCGCAACGTCGACCTCACGTACATCGTGATGGACAACAACATCTACGGCCTCACCAAGGGCCAGGTGTCGCCGACGTCGACGCTCGGCTTCGTCACGGCCACGACGCCGCACGGCAACTTCGAGGCGCCGGTCAACCCGCTCGCGCTCTTCCTCGCCTCCGGCGGCTCCTTCCTCGCGCAGGGCTTCTCCGGCGACCAGAAGGGGCTCGCGACAATGTACCAGGAAGCCATCGAGCACCCGGGCTTCTCGCTCGTCAACACCTTCAGCCCGTGCGTCACGTTCAACAAGGTGCAGACGTACCAGTTCTACCGCGACGCGCTCGTGACCATCGACGGCCAGAAGGTCCAGCACGACCCGACGAACAAGCAGCTCGCGATGCAGCGCGTCATCGACGGCAACCTCTACAACGGCATCCTGTACCGCGAGGTGCGGCCGACGCCGGAGAGCCAGCTCAAGGCGCTGCAGGGGGTCGACTCGCTTGTCGGCCTGGACCTCACCCAGGGCGACTACTCGCGCATCCTCGAAGACTACCGGTAGAACGGACGTCGCGCCTGGGCGTCGGCCTCGGCCTCGGCGTCGGCGTACGCCTCGGCCTGCGCCGGCGCCTCAGGCGTCCTGCTTGCCGGAGCGGCGGCGGTTCCGGGGCTTGGCCGCGAGCTTGCGCTGGCGCTCCTCCTCCCGCTCCGCCTCGCGCTCCAGGACGCCGAAGAGCTTGAGCCCCAGGGGAGACGGGTAGACCCACGTCCGCACCGGGCGGCCCGGCGTGCGCTGGATGAGGTAGACCACGAGGTCGTAGCGGCCGAGGGCCTCCAGCGCCTCGGATTCGAGGAAATCCGCCTGGATGCGGCCCTTGTTCACGACGTCCGAGAGGGATGCCAGCACCTCCTCGGGTTCCTCCAGGAACTCGGCCAGGATCTCATCGAACGAGGGCACGGCTCAACTGTGGGCTCCACTCCTCATGAGTCTAGTGGAGGGGACATCCCACGCGCCATCCAAAGGGCTATAGGGGGTGGGAAT
>DASRYU010000032.1:0-13077 GCA_035687045.1 Thermoplasmatota archaeon
ACCCCCCACCCCCCGCCCCACGCGGATTGGTTCTCGGACGCCGGCGCGCGCGCCGCGCGTTACCGCGATATCATCGCGCGCTACCGGCACCTCGACGCGTTCGACGTCCGCGCGGCGCCCGCGCCCCCCGCGCGCGTCTCCGTCCTCGTGCCCACGCTGGACGAGGCGGAGTACGTCGTCGACGCCGTGCGCTCCCTCGCGCTCCAGACGCTGCGGCGCGACCACCAGCAGAAGGTGGAGCTCGTCCTCGTCGACTCCGGCAGCCGCGACGGCACGCGCGAGCGCGCGGCGCCCTTCGTCGACCGCATCGTGAGCGCGCCGCGCGGGAAGCTCAGCGCGCTCGTCGCGGGCGTGCGCAAGGCGCGCGGCGACATCGTCGTGGAGGCGGATGCCGACGGGTGGTACCCGCCGGGCTGGCTCGCGCGCATGGTCGAACCGTTCGTGAGGCCTGGCGTCGTCGGCGTGCGCGGGGACTTCGTCTACTACGACAGCCCGCTCCTGCGCCCGCTCTCGCCCCTGCGCGGGCCGCTCTTCCGCGCGCTCGGCAACTTCCCGGGCGGCGTGCGCGCGTACCGGCGCGAGGCGTTCCTCGCGACGGGCGGCTTCCGGCTGCCGCGCGACGAGCGCGACTTCTGGGCCGTGTGGCCCGAGGAGGAGTTCCGCTTCCGCCGCCGCCTCGAGGCGCGCGGCCGCGTCGTCGACGCGCCGGACGCGGTGTGCTTCAAGAGCGCGCGCCGCGGCGACCCGCTCTTCGTGCGCGACCCGCGGGTGGACAACTTCCGCCGCACGCTCGCCGAGCGCGGCCGCTTCTCCGACGGCGTCACCGACGCGCTCTACCGCGCGCGGCGCGCGCTGCGGCCGCGGCTGCCCGCGGGGTTCTTCTCCGGCGGCACGGCGGGGATGGACGTCTACCCGCGGCGCTGACGGCGCATCGCGAGCGCCACGCCGACGCACGCGAGCGCGACGAGCGCGAGGCCCGCGTGGGGAACCTCGTTCGTGGCGACGGCCGCGGGCGCGAGGCTCGCGTCGCCCATGGAGTGCGTGCGCACCTTGCTCGTGTTGATGAGGAGCGTCGGGTACGACCACGTCGCGCCCGTGGCGTCGAACGGGAGCTCGACGCTCGCGCCGCGCGCGAGGCGCTCGATGACGTGCGTGCGCTCGCCGACGTGGATGGTCACGTTCGTGGCGGCGCCCCAGCCTTCGTTGACGGCGAGCCAGACGCCGTCCTGCTCGCGAAGCTCGACGTAGGCGCCGATGTGGCGCGCGTTCTTCACGATGAACTCGAGGCCGGCGAGCTGGTCCGCGATGATGTCGGGGATGGGCTGGCCGTAGGCGGGGATGAACTGGTCCTCGTGGACCTCGTACGTGAAGCCCGCCGCGCCGAGGACGCCGTAGGCCCAGTCGTCGGAGGCGCCCGTGACGATGTAGAGCTCGGCGCCCTGCATCGCGTCCACGCGGCCGTTCGTGACGTTCTCGAACGGCGCCTCGAGCGAGACGAACATCTCGTCGTCGGGCGACGGGTCGTGCGTCCAGCCCCACGGCCAGTAGAACTCGGCGATGCCCGTGTGCATCGTGACGACGACATCGGGGCGGATCTGCGTCTGGAACTCGCCGTTCGCGCGCGTCTCCGCCTCGGAGAAGGGCGCGGGCCCGCGGTAGGTGAAGTCGCCGATGAAGCCCGACGAGCCCTCGTCGCCGCCCCACATGAAGTCGTAGTTGCGGTTCGGGTCGACCTGGCGCGAGTTCTTGCGCGTGTCGAGGAAGTTGCCGTCGACATTGATGATCGGCGTCGCGTAGAGCTCCGTCTCCGCGAGGAAGCGCAGCGTCTCCTCGTCGCCCGCCGCCGCCTTCGTGAGGAGGTCCTCGAGGTAGTACATGACGAGCTCGACGCCGAGGAACTCGTTCCCGTGGTGGCCGCCGTCGAGGTAGACGCGGATCTTCGTGTCGAGCGACAGGGGCGGCGCGTCGAAGGGCACGCTCTCGTCGGTCACGCGGATGTTGTAGAGCGGGAAGCCGGAGGAGGTCTGGCCGATGGTGGCGCGCTCGACGAGGTCGGGGTACTGCGCCTCCCACTGCGCGAACTTGAGGTCGACCGTCGGCAGGCGGTGGACGAGGTTGTACTCGAGCGGCGCCTGCAGCGCGCCGACGGCGTCGAGGATGCCCTTGAACCCCTTGTTCGAGCCGGGGTGGTCCGCCGCGGCGACGGGGACGATGGCGGACGAGGCGAGGACGAGGGCGAGCACGAGCGCCGCGCGCATGGCCTCGCGAGCCGACGACCGCTCTTTAACCGTTCCTGCACACGACCTAGACGGTCGGCGCCGCCGCTTCGGCGATGACGGTGATGGTCATCGTCTGGTTGTGGAGCGTGCAGTTCGCGTCGCGCGCGACCGGGCAGATCTCGCCGTAGCTGTAGAAGCCGGCGAGGATGGCCTCCCCGAGGACCTTCTGGACGGCCGCGACCTCGTCCTGCGTGCGCTCCTTGAGGACCATCTTGCGGCCGACGCAGCTGATGAGAAGGGCCACCTGCGGGCCCTCGACGCTCGCGCGGGCGTCGAGCGCGGCGCCCTCCGCGCCCTGGATGAGGCGCTCGAAGTTCGCGCGCATGAAGTTCACGCGCTCGCCCTGCGGCACGTCGCCCGCGAAGATGAGCGCGCGACGCTTCTCGTCGACGCCAAGGAGCGTGCGCACGAAGTCGACCGGCGCGGTGCGCACGAGGAGCGGGAAGAGGAGGCCCGTCGCGGGGAGCCCCGCCGCCTTGTCGCCGAGGATCTCCTTGTAGAGGTCGAGCGCGGGCCGCCCGTCGATCTCGTGGACGACGTTGCCCTGCGAGCGCGTGATGACGCGGCTCGGGCCGAAGGGGTCCCAGCCGCCGAGGCTGCCGTAGGAGACGTGGACGCGCGAGCCGTACAGGCCGACCGCGCTGATGGTGGCCGGCGCGGGGGGCGCGTCGGCGAGGACGAGCGTCGACTCGAACCGCTCGCCGTCGCCCGCGAGTCCGCCCGTGACCTGCACGTGCGGCGGAAGCTCGTTGCGCAGGCCGCGGACAAGCTCCGTCCCGTTCACCTGCGTGCCGTCCGCGAAGACGAGCACGTGCGTGAGGTCCTCGCGCGGGAGGCTGCGGGCGAGGAACTCGCCGGCCTCGCGGCTGCCGGCCACCTCGTCGAGCCGGACGCCGACGGCGCCGACGCGCGTGCTCGCGAAGCGGATGGCGGTCGTGACGAGGCTTCCGTCGAGGACGTCGAGCCCCGCGATCTCGCCCGCCGTGGAGGCGCCGACGATGCGCGCCTGCGGGTAGGCCGCCCGCAGCTTCTCGAACAAGCCGCGACTCTCGAGGCGTTCCCGGCTGCCGAAGACGAGCACGAGCTGCGCGTTGCGGAGGGCTGGGCGCGGCTCTGGCCCGTCCTCGCTCCATCGAGCCTGTTCGGCCTGCACGCGCGAAAGTGCTGGACGGCCAAAATCAACCCATCGCCTGCCGCACGGCTTCAAGCGGACACGACCCGTTGCGCGATGGTGCTTCCCCGATGCCCGTCGTGCCTCGGCGATGAGCGGCTCGACGTCTTCGGCCGCTGCGAGCGCTGCCGCGGCGAATGGATCGCGCCGGCGCACACGGAGGCCGCCGCGCCCGGGCGCCTGCCGTTCCTGCGCAAGCACATCGCGCGCGGCCCGCCCACGGAACGGAACTGCCCCGCCGACCGCGCGGCGCTGAAGGCGTTCGACATCCCCGCGCCGATCTACGAGGGGGACCTCTTCTGGGGGAAGGAGACGCCGCGGGGGGAGACGCACAGCATCGGCGAGGGGTGCGCCCAGTGCGGCGGCGTCTGGATGGAGGCGGACCAGCTTGCGCGCGGCGGCGGGCGAAAGCCGGTCGCGGAGAACCTCGCGCGCCTGGCGGAGTCGCTCGCCTGACCGTCGCGCTCAAGCATCCTTCTGCCGTTCGTCCGAGCATGGGCACGACCATCATCGCGGAGGACGCCGGCTACGCCGAGGAACCGTCGAAGGGCGTGCGCGTGCTGGGCGCGCTTCTCGCCCTGCAGGGGCTCGCGGCCGCGGGAGGGCTCGCGTGGCTCGTCCTCGGCGAAGGGCGCGAGCCGCTGTCGGCCGTGCCGCTCTTCCTGCTTGTCGTCGCCGCGCTCTCGCTCGCGGCAGCCGCGCTCGACCAGATGCGCCAGCGCGCGGCGGAGGCGGTCGCGACGGCCGCGCTCCTCGCGAGCTTCGGGCTCACGCTCACGCTCGTGCTCGCCGGCGTTTGGTACCTCGTGCCGTTCGTGGGGCTCGCGACGATCGTCGCCATCTTCGGTCTCGTCGACCGCCTCGCCGTCCGCGACAGCGCGCAGCACCGGTCGCGCCACTAGCGGACGCGGCTGCCGTGCACGTCGTCGCGCTGCCAGTGGTGGCTGCCGCGCGTCTCCCCCTGCGCGCGCTCGTGGAACGTGCGGTTGAAGGCGGCCTGAAGCTCCTCGCTCGAGCGGAACGACTCGGGCGCGAGGTTCGCCAGGATCTCGCCCGCCTGCGCGAGGCGCCACTTGTCGATGGGGATCTGCACCTGCCCGAGCGCCGCGAGGACCTCCTCCTTCGTCGCCGGGAAGCGGATGTTCGCGAAGAGCGGCGCGAGCGCGTCGAGCCCCGTCACCTTGAACGGCGCCTCCTTGCGCCCGATGATCTCGCCGGGGTAGGGCGGGCGCCCCGCCTCGTTCGCCGGGTCGTCGCGATGCTCCGGCTCGCGCGCCTGGTGGAGGACGTTGTTGCGGTCCTTGTGCGGATTGACCATGCGAGGAGAGGGGAGCCCGCATCGGGGACGACGGCTGCGGCCGCGACGTCGATGCGGCGCCGACGCTGGGAGAAGGGGATGGGAGAGAAGGAAAGCCGCGCGGGGGGACGCCTGAACGGCTGACAAGCGAGCGCTTGCCCGCGGAGGAAATGGGCGACTCGCCCGGCTCACTCGCCCTTGAAGCTGGGCGGACGCTTCCGGACGTGCGCTGCGGCGCACGTCCTCAGCCGCCTCCTCGTTCCGCGGCTATTCGCCGCGGAACTGCGGAGGCCGCTTCTCCACGAACGCCTTGATGCCCTCGCGGAGGTCGCTCGAGGTCATGACCTCGCCGACGACCTTCTCGCTGGCGGCGAGCGCCGTGTCGATGTCCTGGTTGACGCCCTCGTTGATGGCGACCTTCGCGTTGCGGACAGCGACGGGGCTCGCCTTGCTCGCGATGCGCTTGGCGATGTCGAGCGCGGCGCGGACCTCGTCGCCGTCGGGGACGACCTTGTTCACGAGGCCGATCTTCGCGGCGTTCTGCGCGTTGATGAGCTGGCCCGTGTAGATGATCTCCTTCGCGTTGCCGATGCCGACGACGCGGGGAAGGCGCGCGGTGCCGCCCCAGGCGGGGATGAGGCCGAGCGTGACCTCGGGGAGGCCGAAGCGCGCGCGGTCGGAGGAGATGCGGATGTCGCACGAGAGGACGAGCTCGAGGCCGCCGCCCAGCGTCAGGTTGTTGATGGCAGCGATGACGGGCGCGCCGAAGTTCTCGATCTTGTTGAAGACCTGGTTGCCGAGGTTGAGGAACTCGACGGCCTTCGCGGGGTCCGTCTCGAACTCGCGCATGGCCTTGACGTCGGCGCCGGCGCAGAACGCGTTCGCGCCGCTGCCGGTGACGATGACGGCGCGGACCTTCTGCGCCTTGAACTGGTCGAGCGCGGCGTCGATCTCCTTCAGCACCGCAGGAGAGAGCGCGTTCACAGGCGGAGAAGCAAGGGTGAGGGTGGCGACATTGTCCTCCACCTTCGTCTTGATGTGCTGGAAGTCGGCCATCGGCCTGGCAGCGGGAACGGATGAATAAGCTCTTTTCGGCAGGCTTTGGCCCGTGGGCAGTAAAAAGGGCCCGCGCCGGCCTCAGCGCCCGATGCGCGACGCGATCTCCTTCTGCGCGGCGTCCGGGTCGCGCACCTCGACGCTCACCTCGTGGAAGTCGGGGTGCCCATCGAGGCGCAGCGTGAGGACGCGGCGCGTCTCCTTCCCGAAGTGGAGGAAGCGCTTCTGCTTCAGGTCCCAGCTCGAGAAGAAGCCGTGCGCGATGAGGCCCGGCATGTGCGTGCCCACGCGCCACTCCTTGATCATCGAGGGCCACCGCGGCTCCTCCACGAGGGCCTCGCGGATGTCGGAGTACGGGATGACGACGTTGCGGCGGAGCGCGGAGAAGACGCTCCGCCCGACCATGCGCAGGACGAGGTGGTCGCTCTTGTAGTCGATCGCGACGGGCACTAGAGCAGCCCCTTCCGGCCCGCCTCGAGCTTCTTGAGGATCGCGTCCGCATCCTGCGAGCCGAGCACGACCTCGTCGTAGTTGGGGTGCGCGATCAGGCGGAGGCGGAGCGCGCGCGTCGTCCCGCGCTCGATCCACAGGAAGCGGCGCTCCCCCTTCCACCCGAGGAAGCGCCCCTTCGCGACGACGCCGGGGACGTGGAGCCCGTGGAACCACTGCTCCGTGACGCCAGGGATCTTCGGCGCGACGACCTCCGCGTCGCGCACGGTGCTGTAGGGCACGGTGAAGGAGCCCGACAGCGTCGCGAGCTTCGTCCAGCGGTCGAGACGCACGAGGATGTGGTCCTGCGTGAACTCGATCTGAGGGTCGGAGAGGGCGCGCATGCGACGCCCACCCGGCGCGCGGCACAAAAGCGTTGCCGCTGCGCGCCCGCGCGCGTGCTCGACTCACTCCTCGCTGCGGTAGTCGTAGAGCTCGCGTTCTGCGGACGCGCCGTCGGCTTCACTCCTCGCTGCGGTAGTCGTAGAACCCCTTGCCGGTCTTGCGGCCGAGGCGCCCGGACTTCACGAGGTGCTGGATGATCTGCGGCGTGCGCTGCGACTCGCTCACGCCCATCGCGCGCATGTTCTGCGCGACGTGGTGGATGACGTCGAGGCCCACCATGTCGGCGAGCTCGAGCGGGCCCATCGGCCAGCCGGCGCCCGTCTTCATCGCCTTGTCGATGTCGCGGGCGCTCGCGATGCCCTCCTCGTAGATGAGGAACGCCTCGCTGAAGGCGCGGCCGAGGATGCGGTTGACGACGAAGCCCGGCGTCTCCTTCACCTTGACGGGCAGCATCGGGTAGCGGTGGTTGCGCAGCTCCTCGAGGAAGTTGATCGTGTCCTCCACGGTCTGCTCGTGCGTCTCGAGCGCGGGGATGACCTCGACGAGCGGGAGCGTGGTCGGCGGGTTGAAGAAGTGCGCGCCGACGACCTTGCCGCGGCGGTCCTTCACGGCGCTCGCGATCTCCGTGATGGAGAGGGCGCTCGTGTTCGTGGCGAGAATGCAGTGGCGCGGCGTGTGCTGCTCGAGGTCGCGGAAGACCTGCTGCTTGACGTCCATCCGCTCGACGACCGCCTCGACGACGTAGTCCACGTCGCTGAAGTCGTCCCAGCTCGTCGTGCCCTTGATCGACTTGAGGACGCGCTGCGCGCGCTCGCTCGTGTACGTGGGCGCCTTAGCCTCGCGGATCTTCGCCTTCTGCTCGTCGGTGAGGCGGATGCCGTTGTCCGTCTCGATGCGCTCGATCTCGCGGTCGGCCTTCCCCTGGTGGAACTGGACGAGGTTGCTGAGGCTCGCCTCGATGTTCTTCATGCCGCGCTGGACGAACTCCTCCTTGACGTCCTTGAGCACGACCTGCTTGCCGTTGAGGGCGAAGACTTCCGCGATCGCGGCGCCCATCGCGCCGGCACCGACGACGCCCACCTTCTCGACGAAGACCATGAGGGATCGGGCCGGGAGCCGGCGCCGGCGGGCATAAGCGTGTCGTCAGGCGGAGTCCGACGAGGAGTGAACGGAGCGGCGCGCGGGCGCGCGTGGAGGCGCCTCAGAAGAGCTTGCCGGCCTGCTCGCCTTCCATGGCCTGCTGCTCGTTCACGACGTGCTCGAAGTAGTGGTCGAGAGCCTCTTCGATGGCGTCGCTCATCTTCTTGTTGCGAAGGAGCTTGAGCGCGTGCAGCTTCAGGTGGTAGCTGACGTCGATCTTGACGCGCAGCTCCTTGACGTCCCCCTCGCCGATCGAGCGGCGGCCCGAGGCGTCAAAGATGTTCGAGTCGGCCAACGGATCGAACGGGACCTGGCGCTTCAGGACGAAAAGGGTTCTCGTATGGTGGGCGGAGCGGCAGCCAAGCGGGCAACCCGAAGGCCATGCCGAGCAGCCACCCTCATAAGCAGCAAGGGTGGCGGCGTTCCGCCGCGCCCCCTGGCCTACTTGACCGCCTGCCGTGTCGTTAGGCTCAGATGTTGGGAACTCGCTTGGGCGCCGGCCTGCTCGTGGCCGCGCTCCTCACCACCGCCATGCCGGTGCAGGCGCAGGGGGCACCGACCGTGCCTCTGGGCGTCAGCAACAACAGCGTCGCCGAGCTCACGGCGGCGGGCGCGAAGCCGACCTATGCCAGCTACTGGGTCGGCGACTGGATGGCCGTCCACGGTTGGGGCGGCCTCGAGAACATGCTGCGCTCCGCCAAGGCGTCCGGGACGACGCCCGTGCTCTTCTGGTACTACTGGGGCGACAGCATCTCGCCCTCGTGCGTCGAGAACGGCTGCAACGGCCGCTCGCGCGCCCAATGGAACGAGCTCACGACCACGCTCGCCTCGAAGATCGACACGATCATGCAAGGCGCGCCCGTCTTCGTCGTGCTCGAGAACGAGTTCAACAAGGGCGGCATCACCTCCGACTCCTACGCCCCCACGTTCGACCGCTACCTCGAGGAGAAGGCGCGCGAGCTCAAGGCCGTGAAGGGCGTCCAGATCGTCCTCGGCTACGGCGCCTGGGGCGAGTCGAGCTGGCACAAGTTCCCGCGCGCCATCGCGGCGAGCGAGA
This sequence comes from Thermoplasmatota archaeon, assembly GCA_035687045.1. Classification (GTDB taxonomy): domain Archaea; phylum Thermoplasmatota; class SW-10-69-26; order JACQPN01; family JAJPHT01; genus JAJPHT01. Next base: position 8,835 of record DASRYU010000032.1, read on the forward strand.
TGATCGGCTTCCAGATCATGCGCGCGAGCACGGACCCCATCTACGGCTCCGGCGCGAACGGCATGGCCTACTACCGCGGCGCCCCCGACAAGATCGCGAGCGTCCTCACCTTCATCCGGCAGCTCTCGCCGGGCAAGGACGCGCTCCTCTACGACCTGGCGCTCTCGAGGTACCCCGACGACACGTGGACGAAGGCGCAGAACGACACGCTCAGCGAGATCCTCGCGCGGCGTGGCGAGTACGCGCAGAACGGCCTGCGCGGCATCGTCTACCGTGAGATCCGCGACAACCCGTCGATGTCCCCCTCGAACTACTTCGGCTACGCCGAGCAGCACTGGGGCTTCAAGACGCGCCACGACGTGCTCAAGCCGAGCTATCACACGTGGGTGGCGGCGGCGAAGGGCTCCGTCGCCCCGCCGGCGCCCGCGCAGCCGAACGTCCCTGGCACCTTCGAGGCCGAAGGCATGCCCGCGACGAAGGGCGGCCGCGGCACCTCGTCGTCCGCCTCCGGCGGCGCGTTCTGGAACCTCTGGTCCAACGGCGAGCTCGCGCAGACGCTCACGACCGAGAACGCCCTCGACGCGCGCATCCACGTCGTCGCCGCCGGGCAGCTCGCGGCCGGCGTCGCGCCCAAGATGGAGGTCCGCCTCGGGCAGACGCTCCTAGGCACCTTCGACGTCGCGCCCGGCTGGGCCACCTACTCGGTCGACGCCACGCTTCCGGCGGGAAGCTCGTCGCTGCGCATCCTCTTCACGAACGACGCCATCGTGAACAACGAGGACCGCAACCTCCACGTCGACGTCGCGTCGGTCGAAGCGCGTCGCGTGAACAACGCGCCCATCGCGGCCTTCGGCCACACGACGAGCGGCCTCTCGGTGAGCGTCGACGCAGGCGCCTCCACCGACGCCGATGGCGACGCGCTCGCCTACGCCTGGAGCTTCGGCGACGGCGCGACGGCGACCGGCGCCACCGCGACCCACCGCTACGCGGCCGAGGGCACGTACACCGTGACCCTCACCGTGTCCGACGGCGCCACGAGCGACACGACCTCCCGCGACGTCGGCGTCGTGCGCCCCAACAGCGCGCCCGTCGCGAACCTCGAGGTCCGCGGCGCCAACCTCACGTGGAGCTTCGACGCGAGCGGCTCCTCCGACCCCGACGGCGACGCGCTCACCTACGCGTGGGACCTCGGCGACGGGCGCACCGCGAGCGGCGAGACCGTGACGCACACGTACGAGACGCCCGGCGCGAAGACCGTCACGCTCACCGCCACCGACGCGCGCGGCCTCTCGGCCTCCTCGCAGCGGACGGTCGAGGCGGTCCAGCCCAACCGCGCGCCGACGGCGAGCTTCGCCGCGAGCGGCGCGAACCTCACGTGGACGTTCGACGCGCGCGCCTCCTCCGACCCGGACGGCGACGCGATGAGCTACACGTGGAGCCTGGGCGAGGGCGCCACCGCGACCGGCGCGGTCGTCACCCACACGTACGCGACCGGCGGCGCGAAGAGCGTCACGCTCACCGTGAGCGACGGCCGCGGCCTCTCCTCGAGCGCCGAGCGGACGATCACGGCCGTGCAGCCCAACCGCGCGCCCGTGGCGAGCTTCTCCGCGAGCGGCGCGAACCTCACGTGGACGCTCGACGCCCGCGCCTCCTCCGACCCGGACGGCGACGCGATGAGCTTCGCGTGGCAGCTGGGCGACGGGCGCAGCGCGAGCGGCGCGGTCGTCACGCACACCTACGCGAGCGGCGGCCCGAAGACGGCGACGCTCACGGTGACCGACGCGCGCGGCCTCGCCTCCACGACGCAGCGCACGATCGAGGCCGTCCAGCCCAACCGCGCGCCCGTCGCGGCCGCGACCGTCAACGGCTCGCTCGACACGTACACGTTCGACGCCTCGCGCAGCACGGACCCCGACGGCGACGCTCTCAGCTACGTCTGGAGCTTCGGCGACGGCACGAGCGCGAGCGGCATGCGCGTCAGCAAGACGTACGCGGCCGCCGGCGCCTACCGCGCGACCGTGACCGTCACGGACGCCCGCGGCCTCGCCTCCACGGCGACGGTGACGGTGAACGCGACGAAGCCGTTCGTGCCCTTCGCGGCCGAGTTCAGCGGCCTCAAGGGCAACAACTGGTGGGTGCAGGTCGACGTCGCGGGCAACAAGCCCGTGTCGAGCGTCTGCGCCATCGTGAACGGCAGCGGCTGCAAGGCGCTCACGCTGCGCTCGTACGGATGGGCCGCGTCCTTCCACGTGCCCACGAGCTCGGTCGTGAGCTTCCGCGTGACCGCGGCCACGGGCGAGACCGTGACCTCCGGCGGCTACACGTGGCCGAGCGCGTCGCCCGTGCCCACCGCGACCTTCCGCCCCCACGACGGGAACGAGTGGTGGGTCCAGTCGAAGGTCGACGCGACGGCGCCGGTGAAGAGCGTGTGCGCGACCGTGAACGGCGGCGCGTGCCAGCCGCTCACGCTGCGCAGCTGGGGCTCCTGGGCCGCGAGCTTCCGCGCGCCCACGGGCTCGAAGGTCGTCTTCCACGCGACCTTCGCGGACGACTACGTGATCAAGTCGCCCACGTACAACTGGCCCGTGAAGTAGGCCCGAGCGGCGGGCGCGAGGGGCTCTTCTCCCTCGCGCCCGCGGCCGCCCACGGCGGCCACAACTCCTTTATCTCCCCCTCCTTCTCCCGCGCCATCCCATGCCCACGGACCCTCGTGAGCAGCGCCTCCTCGAAGACTCCGCTCGCGCCCAGAAGGGCGGCCCCGAGAAGTACCGCGAGAAGCTCGCCACGGAGAACAAGCTGTTCGTCCGCGAGCGCCTCAAGCTCTACTTCCCCGAGGGGCTCGCGTTCGAGGACGGCCTCCTCGCGAACTGGCACAAGGTCGACGAGCTCGCCGCCGACGGCATGGTGACCGGCGCGGGCGAGCTCGACGGCCGCCGCATGTTCGTCATCGCGAACGACTACACGGTGAAGGCGGGCTCGATGGCCGAGAAGGGCGTCGAGAAGTTCCTCCGCGCGCAGGAGCGGGCGCTCAGGACGAAGACGCCCATCCTCTACCTCATCGACTCCTCCGGCGGCCGCATCACGGACCAGGCGGGCTTCTTCGCGAACCGCCACGGCATCGGCCGCTACTTCTACAACCACAGCATCATGAGCGGCGTCGTGCCGCAGATCTGCGTCATGTACGGCCCCTGCGTCGCGGGCGCCGCCTACACGCCCGTCTTCTGCGACTTCGTCTTCATGGTGAAGAACACCGGCAGCGCGATGGTCATCGCGAGCCCGCGCATGGTGGAGATGGTCACGGGCGAGAAGATCTCCATGCAGGACCTCGGCGGGCCCGAGCTCCACGCGCGCGAGAGCGGCTCGTGCGACGTCGTCGTCGAGGACGAGGAGGACGCGGCCCTCCAGGTCAAGCGCCTCATGACCTACCTCCCCGGCAGCTGCTTCGAGGCGCCGCCGCGCTATCAGCCCGCGCCGCCCGCGCGCGACCCGTCGACGCTCATGGGCCTCATCCCGGAGGACCCGAACAAGGCGTTCGACATGCACCAGGTCATCGAGTGCTTCATCGACGAAGGCTCCTGGTTCGAGCTCAAGCCCGACTTCGCGCCCGAGCTCATCACCGGCTTCGCGCGCATCGAAGGGCAGGTCGTCGGCATCGTCGCGAACAACAGCGCGCACAAGGCCGGCGCCATCTTCCCCGAGTCGAGCGACAAGGCCGCGCACTTCATCTGGCGCTGCGACGCGTTCAACATCCCGCTGGTCTACCTCTCCGACACGCCCGGCTTCATGGTCGGCCCCGACATGGAGCGCAAGGCCATCCTCATGCGCGGCCGGAAGTTCATCTACGCGACGTCGATGGCCACCGTGCCGAAGATCTGCGTCGTCGTGCGCAAGGCGTACGGCGCGGGCATCTACGCCATGTGCGGCCCCGCGTTCGAGCCGGAAGCGACGCTCGCGCTGCCTGGCGCGGAGATCGCCATCATGGGCCCGGAGGCCGCCATCAACGCGGTCTACCAGAACAAGATCCTCGCGATCCCCGACGGGCCCGAGCGCAAGGCGTTCGTCGACAAGCTGCGCGCGGAGTACCGCAAGGACATCGACGTGCACGTGATGGCCGACGACCAGGTCGTCGACCACGTCGTGCCGCCCACGCAGCTGCGCGACGAGCTCGCGCGGCGGCTGCGCTTCTTCCAGACGAAGGACGAGGTCCTGCCGGGGAAGAAGCACGGCGCGATCTTGTAGGGGC
>DASRYU010000033.1:0-22038 GCA_035687045.1 Thermoplasmatota archaeon
GTCGATGAGCCTTCGCGGCGCCGCGTCGACCCCCGACTGGCTCGTGGGCCTCTCCCGCACGCCGGCGATCGTCGCGCTCTTCCTGTCGCTCCTCGCGGCGCTCCCCGGCTTCGTCCTGATTTTCCGCGAGAACACCGTGTAGGCGCGCGTGCGCGCGCAGGCGAGGCGCATGGCGCCCGCTCCGGTCCGCCGAGGTGACGGTGCGCCCTTTTCTGCAGGCTGGACCGCTCGTTGAAACGACGGCGCCCGCCCCTCAGCGGACGTACTGCCGCGTGATGAGGTAGATCTCGCCGCGCAGCTCGTCGGCCGTCACGCGCCCCACGTGCTGCCCTTCGGCGAAGGCGTGGTGGTCGGTCACGAACTCCCAGTCCCCGGGCCAGAAGCCGAGCCACGCGTTGCCGCCAAGGAGCGGGTCGTACCACGCGAGGTGGCCGCCCCAGCTGATGCGGAGCGGCTCGCCGCGCGCGTTCGTGAGCGAAAGCTGCGTCTTCTTCCCGGCGCCGGCGGGGTCGATGTGCGTGACGTAGGCGTACATGAAGAGCGGCACGCGCTCGAGCTGGAGCTCCACCGTCTTGTCGACGGCGCCCCCCTCGTTGGCGAGCACGAGCGTCTCGACCCACTCGGAGGCGAGGGGGCGGATCGGCTCCTTCGCGGGCGCGTCGAGCGCGACGCTCACGAAGCCGTTGTCGGTGTGGTCGACGATGAGCACGTATTCGCCGGGCCCCTCGAGCGCCACCTCCGCCACCTGCTCGGAGCTCCCGAGCGCGCACTCGCAGAGGAGCGTGTCGTCGGGGCGGAAGACGCGGAAGTGGCTGAGGACGCCCTTGCTCGCGTCGACGGCGACGCCGCGCACGAACATCTTCGAGGCGCCCTCGGGGACCGTCACGAGCATCGGCGCCTCCGCCGGCACGGCGCCCTCGGCGAACGTGAACGTCGCGGTGAGCGTGTAGGGGATGGCCGTCGTCATGAGGCCGAAGTCGCAGCCGACGAAGATCCACGCCATGTCCTCCTCGGAGGCGCGGTACCCCTGCCCTTCGAAGGAGACGACGATGTCGCCGCGCAGCTCGCTCGTCGGCTGCGTGTCCTCCCGGATGGTGGAGCCGAGGCCGTACGCGAGGTCGATGTCGGCCCAGCTCTGGTCCGTGTTCGTGAAGGAGAGCGTGATGTTGTAGGAGAAGACGTCGCCCACGTTCAGCTCGCCCGAGAGGTCGCGGATGCGCCGGTGGTAGCTCGCCGCCTGCAGGATCTGCTCGAGGTCGCCGAAGTTGAACGGGCGGCAGTCGGTGGGCTTGAACTCGCCCGAGAGGTCGAGGGTGACCGGCGGTCGCGCGGAGGTCGTCTCGATGGCGACGGGGTAGGCGACGCGCTTGTCGTCGACGGCGTAGGCCTCCTTGGGCGCGACGGGCGCTTCGCCGCTCTTCGCGCCGGCGGCTTCCGCGCTTGCGGCGGCGGCGGGCGCGACGGCGGCGGGCTCCTCGCCGCCCAGGCACCCCACGAACGCGGGGAGGATGAGCAAGAGCGCGAGCGAACGGGCGTACGAATGGGCCAACCTGACCACTCCGATGGGCGGAGGCTCGCGCTGGCGCATATGAACAGGATGGATAAGTCGTTGAAGGAGCGGGCGAGCGCGGACGCCTCGCGCCCGCGCCCGCCCAAGGGTCCGGACTACGGGACCGCGACGCGCTGCGTCACCGCGGCCCCCGACGAGAACGCGTTGTTGGCGGCGTCGAAGTACTTCGCGACGCTGAGCACGCGGTAGTCGCCAGGCGTCGTCGGCAGCAGGTTCGTCGTGAACGAGAACGACGCGCCCTGCGGCAGGTCACCCACGCTGAAGATGAGGGTGACGCGGCCGTACTGCTGGTTCTCGATGACCGACGTGGGCGCCGGGTTCGCGTAGCGCGTGCGCGGCGCCTGCGGGTCGTAGTTCTCGCCGGGCACGAACACGTAGTCGTCGGGCACGGTGAACTCGATCGTCGTCTTCGAGGCGTTCTCGTTGCCGACGTTCGTGGCCGTGTAGCGCACCTGCTGCAGCTCGAGCGGCAGCGCCCGCGGCGCGAGCCCTTCGAGCGCGACCTGCACCTGGACGCGCTTCACCTCGATGGGCGCCTCGCGCACGACGCTCGCGAAGACGACCTCGCCGCTCGTGCTGTTCGTGTACGAGTAGACGAAGCTGCCGCGGAACGTGTACGTCCCGAACGGGACCGCGTTCGTCACGACGAACGAGCCGGTGTACGACTCCTTGTCGAGGAGCGCGAGCGCCGGCGTCGACGCCTTCAGGACGACCTCCGTCCCGTCGGGGCGCGTGAGCGTCGCGCGGAAGTCGCCGCTCGCGACGGCGGCGCCGAGGTTGCGCACGCCGAACGTCAGCGTCGCGGAGTCGCCCTGGCGCAGGAGCGTCTTGCTCACGCCGAACGAGGGCACGATGTTCGCCTCGTCCGTGTCGAGGAGCAGCGCGTAGACGACCATGATCTGCGGGAGACCCCAGCCGTACGTGTTGTCCTCGCCGGCGGGACCGAGGTCCGTCGCCGTGAGCTTGAGCACCTCCTCCTCCGCGCGCGCCGCCGTGTCCCAGCCCGTGCCCGTGATGGCGCGCTTCATCTGCTCGATGAGCGCCGCGGCGCCCGCGACGTGCGGCGTCGCCATCGACGTGCCGTTCAGGATGAGGTAGCCGCTGGGGTGGCAGAGCGAGCACGAGCCGCGCGGGGCCGCGCTCTTCACGAGGTAGCCCTTCGCGACGACGTCCGGGCAGATGCGCGAGGGCGTGCCCTGCTGGATGTCGGTGCAGGGGCCGCGGCTGCTGAACGACGCGATGACGCCGTTCGAGCCCACCGCGCCCACGCTGAGGGCGGCGTCGCTGCACGCGGGCGAGCCGATGCTGCCCGCGCTCGGGCCGCTGTTGCCGGCCGCGAAGACGTTGAGCATGCCCATCTGGGTGAGGCTGTGCACCGTCGCGAGGATGGCGACCGCGCCGCTCGTGCAGGCGCTGCCCCACGAGTTCGACGTGATGTCGGCGCTCTCGTTGAACGCCCACTCGAGCGCGGCGATGCCGTTCGTGAGGCTGCCGCTCCCGGCCGAGTTCAGGAACTTCGCGCCAAAGAGTGTGGCCTTGGGGGCGACGCCTCCGTGCGTGAACGGCCCGAACGTCGGGTCGTCGTACTCCTCGCTCCCCGCCGCGGTCGCCGCGACGTGCGTGCCGTGCCCCTGGTCGTCGTAGGGCGTCGGGTGGCCGTTCACGAGGTCGAGCCACTTCTCGATGCGGTGCGAGCCGTCGGCGCGGCGGAACGCCTCGTGCGTCGCGTCGATGCCGGTGTCGATGATGGCGATCTTGATGCCTTCGCCGCGGAAGCCGGCCGCCCAGGCCTCCTCCGTCTGGAGCATCTGGCGCCCCTCGATGTTCTGCACACCGACCCCGCTCTCCTCCGTGTCGAACACGGGGTCGACAAGGCGCACGGCGTCGTCGGCGTCGGCCGCGACGTAGCGCACGTCCTCGCGCGCCGCGAGCGCGGCGAGCGTGGCGGACGGCGCGCGGACGGCGACGGCCGGCGCGCTCGGGTGGAGCGCGAGCACCTCGCCGCCGGAAGCCTCGACGAAGGCCGCGACGCTCTCGAGGAACGGCGCGGCGAGCGTCTGGACGGTGCGCCACGCCTCGTCGCGAGGCACGTGCGCGAGCGCGCGGAGGTCGCCGTGCGGCAGGCCCGCCACGAGCGCTTGCGCCGGCTCGGTGCCGGCGAGGAGGCTCGGGTCGATCTTGCCGAGGTCGACGTTCAGCGAGAGCGGAAGCGGCGCGCCGCCCCGCGAGAGCTGCACGTTGCGGAGGTACCAGCCGAGGCCCTGCGTGCTCGCGTCGCTGAAGAAGGCGAAGCGGATGCGGATGACCTTGTCCTGGTAGCTCGTGAGCGGCACCTCGATCGTCTGGTACTGGTTGCCCGTCGCGCTGCCGGTGAAGCCGCGGCCCGTGAGCGGGAGGCCGAGGCACTCGTCGGCGTCGGTCGCGAGCGTGCCGCTGTAGCCCGTGTAGGGCGTGACGACGGTCCACGTCGCGCCGTCGTCGGCGGAGACGGAGATGACGCCGCCGTCGTCGAAGCTGTCGCTCGCGTGGAAGTGCTGCAGCTCGAGCTCGAGGCGGCCGAGGCCGGCGACGAGCCGCGTGTCGATGGGCTCCGACGTGAGCGTGCTGCACTCGCCCGGACCGTAGTTGCCGTGGAGGTTCGTCGCCCAGACGGGGACGGTGGAGCTCGGCCCGCTCTGCGCGAACCCGTACGCCCAGCTGGGGTTGGTCCCCTCGACCTTCCACAGGGGCGTCGGAAGCGCGGGCACGCGCGGACCGTTCGGGTCCAGCACGAGGCCGGCGCCAAGCTCGATGATGAGGTCGCCCATGTAGACGCCGCGCGCGACGACGCCCGTCGAGCCGCTCGCGAACGCGAGGCGGAACACGACCTCGCGGCCCATGAACGGCGTGAGGTCGAACGTCGCGTCGATCCAGTCCTCCGGCTTGGGCGCCGACGACGGCCCGCTCCAGACGCGGTCCGTCGTGCCGACGCCGAGGCAGTCGCGGACCGCCTGCGTCGCCGTGCCCGAGAGGAGCGTCCGGTCGTATCCGCTCGTCGGGACGAGCGGGAGCCACGTGTCGCCGCCGTCGATGGACGCCTGCATCTGGGCGCCGTCGTAGCCGTTGCGCAGGTGGCGCCAGATCTGCACCGTCATGCGGGCGGCCTGGGCGTCCGCGCGCGCGGGCGCGGCGGAGCCGGGGAGCAGGATGGGCGGGCTCGTCAGGTAGGCGCACTCGTCGGGGGCGTAGTCGCTCGCGAGGTGCGTGCCCCACATGTTGAGGCTGCCCGTGGGCGGGAGCGGCGGCGCGACGGCCTCGCCCCATTCCCACGCGCTCGTGCCGGTCGCGGTCCAGCCGCCGTCGTCGGCCTCGAAGTCCTCCGCGAAGAGCGTCGCCGTCGGCGTAAAGGGCACGCCGCCGACGGGGTCCGCGCGCGGGATGTCGACGCGCGCGGAGGCGCCGAAGCCCAGCTGCACGACGACGTCGTCGACGTACCAGCCGAGGCGCACGGCGCTCGTGTCCGTCGCGAAGACCCAGCGCAGCTGCACCGGGCCGCCCAGATAGCTCGTCAGGTCGAACTCCTCGACGTCCCAGTCGTTGGCCGGCGGGAGCTGCGAGCCCGTCGGGCCCGTGAAGACGCGCTCGCCGCTTGCGACTCCGAGGCAGGCGCGGACGGTGGAGCTGATCATGCGGTCGTCGTAGCCGTTGAGCGGCTGGAGGACGCGCCACGTGACGCCGTCGCTCGACGCCTGCACCACGCCGCCGTCCCACGTCAGCTCGGACTGCATCCAGCTGCGGAAGACGAGGCGCGCCGCGCGGGCGCCCGTCTCGGCGCCCAGGGGGGCGATGGAGAGGTCGATGGTGGGGCTCGTGATGGAGCCGCACGCGTGGTCGTTGTAGACGCCCGCGAGGTTCGTGCCCCACATGCCGGGGCCCTGGCCCGTCACGGGCTGCACGTGGACCAGAGGCTGCCCCCATTCCCAGGAGGCGTTGCCTTCCGCGACGAAGTCGCCGGGGCCGCTCTCGAAGTCCTCCGCGTACAGCGTGCGCACGGCGGTGAAGGGAGCGCCCACGTTCATGTAGGGCGGGAGCGGCGGGGGCGCCACCTGCGCGAGCGCTGGCGTGGCCACGAGCGCGCAGAGCGCGAGAGCGAGAAGTGTCCTCATCGGCAACGCCTCAGAGGATCTTGACGCCCGCGAGCTCGGCGCTGCGGAGGTTGTAGCCGTCGCGGTAGATGGCGATGCCCGACGAGAACACGAAGCGCACCTTCACCGTCGGCGCGTCCGAGTACGCCGATAGGTCGACGTTCACCGTCTCCCACTCGGAGTGGTTGCCGCTGAACACGCGCGGGTAGACCGTGCCGGACTTCGGGACGGTCGGGTCGAGCGAGTTCAGGCAGTTGCGCGTGTCCGTGTACCGCGCCTCGAGGTCGTAGTCGGGGAGGTTCAGGTACTTCCACGTGGCGCCCGCGTCGGTCGACAGGAAGACCGCCGCGCCCGACCAGGCCGCGCCCGCCGTCGAGGCCGCGTAGATGTCGTAGAAGTGCTCGAAGCGCAGCGTCGGGTTGAGCGCGAGGAGGCTGCCCGAGATCTCGGGCGTCTCGGCCCAGCTGCACTCGGGGTCGGCGTGGCGGCCCGTGAGGTTCGTCGCGAGGACGATCTCGCCCACGGGGCCGTACGTCGCAAGGCCGTATTCCCACGTCGAGCCCTGCCCGCCGGCGGACCAGCCGGGCGGGAGAAGGCCGGGCGAGGAGGGGTCGGGGACGAGGTCGTCCGCGGCGGGACCCTCGACGACGAGCTCGAGGTCGACGTTCACGTCGTCGATGTACCAGCCGGGGTGGAGCGCGGGGTTCAGGTTGCTCCACGCGGTGGCGAAGCCGAAGCGGACGGTCACGTCGCTGCCGGTGAAGGCGCTGAGGTCGGCCGCGTAGGCGCGCATCGGGCCGCCGACGGCGTCGACGAGGCCTTCGAAGGAGCCGGAGCCCGTGGGCACGCCGAGGCAGCCGGTGAGCTGGTCGACGTAGGTGCCGTCCACCTTGCCGGGGTAGCCGCCGACGGGCGTGACCTGCTCGTAGGCGAAGGAGCCGTCGGGCTGCTTCACGCCCACTTGCACGATGCCGGCGCTGTAGAGCGAGTTGCTGCGGAACCACTGGTTCCACGTGAGGGTGGCGCGGAGGACGCCGACGCCGGGGTCGGCGACCTCGCCGAGGCGGAACACGGGCGACTCGATCCACGTGCACTCGCCCGAGGCGTAGTTGCCGTCAAGGTTCGTCGCCCACATCGGCGAGGTGCTCGCGGGGCCGCCGGGGCCCGGCTCGCCCCACTCGAAGCCCTCGGGCGCGAGCAGCGCGTACGTGCTGACGACGGAGAAGCCGCCATCGCCCGACTCGAACGTCTCGGTCGTGGTGACGCCGTCGATCGTGACGGAGAAGTCGTCGATGTACCAGCCGGCGCGGTGCGTGCAGCAGTCGGCAGCGAAGGCGATGGCGAAACGGACGACCTGGCCCGAGAAGGCGGAGAGGTCGGCGCTCACGGCGCTGTAGGTGGGTCCGGGCACGGTCGTGCCCGCGGGGCCGGAGAGGCCCTGCGCGAGCGTGTCCGGCTCGCCGTCGAGGCAGGTGCGCGCGGTCGAGCTGATGCGCTTCGACGTGTAGCCGCCGGCCGGCGTCACCTTCGTGAGCGTGAGGCCGTCGTCCGCGGTGACGTAGAGGAGGCCCGCGTCGTTGGCGAAGCCCGTCGTGGTCGTGCTCTCCTCCATGTGGCGCCACTGCATGAACGACACCGACGCGCTCGCCGCGTCCGTGAGGTCGATGGGCGGCGAGAGGATGGCGCCGCAGTCGCGGGCGAGGTAGGGGCCGGCGGGGTTCGTCGCCCACACCTTGCTGCCGGAGAAGGCGACGCCGGGGCCGCTCGTGGGGGCGCCCCATGCCCAACTGCTCACCGACGCTGGGCGGTAGGGCGCCGGGGGCTCGCTGGCGGTCCAGCCCCCTTCGTTGGCGTCGAAGTCCGCCGAGTGCGGACTCCCGAGCGCGACCTCCGCGAGCGTGTCGCCCGAGGCGGGCAGCGCGGAGGTCACGAGAGCGAGCGAGAGAAGAACAAGGATGATCGAACGGTGTTGCATCGAATGCGGCCTCCCAAAGCCGATGCCCACGCGTGGGCTCCTCCCCATGCGCGGCGCTGTATAAGACGTTCACGCGGAAGCGCGGCGACGGGCTGAACACTTCACCTGCGCACAGCGTATGCGACGGGGTCGCGGGCGCCCGCTTCGCGGAAGCCCTTGAGGCGAAGCACGCACGAGTCGCAGACGCCGCACGCGACATCGCCGCCCTGATAGCAGCTCCACGTGAGCTCGAGCGGGGCGCGCAGGCGCAGCCCCTCGCGGACGATGTCGGCCTTCGTCATGCGCTGGAGCGGCACCTCGATGCGGACCGGGCGCCCCTCCACGCCGCGCTTCGTGCCCAGGCGCGCCATCTCCTCGAACGCCGCGAAGAACTCGGGCCGGCAGTCGGGGTAGCCGCTGTAGTCGAGCGCGTTCGCGCCGATGTAGATGGCGTCCGCGTCCTTCGCCTCCGCCACGCCGAGCGCGAGGGAAAGGAACACGATGTTGCGCGCCGGCACGTAGGTGACGGGGATGTCGCCGCCCATCGTCGCCTCGTCGCGCCCCGTCGGCACGGCGATGCTCGCGTCCGTCAACGCGCTCCCGCCGTAGTCGCCGACGGGCACGCGCAGCACCGCGTGCGACGCGGCGGCGAGCGCCTTCGCGACGGCTTTGGCGCTCTCGAGCTCCCGCTTGTGCCGCTGGCCGTAGTCGAAGGAGACCGCGTGGAGCTCGTGCCCCGCCTCGCGCGCCATCGCGGCGGCGACCGTGGAATCGAGGCCGCCCGAGAGGAGCACGACCGCGCGCGTCATCGCGCGGCGGACGCGGCCCGCCATCTTGAAGCCGCCGGACCCTTCGCGGACGAAGGCGGGTGGCGCGTCTTCCAGGGGCACGCGTCGTGCCGCGACTGCGGCGAGCGGCTCATCCACGAGAGCGGGTCGGGGTTCGCCCTCGAGCGCGCCTTCCCGTTCGCCGCGGGCGTGCTCGACCTCGTCGCGGAGGAGCGCTGGGAGGCGCCGGGGAACGGGATCTCCATCCATTGGGAGGTCGTGAACGTCTTCAACGGCCCCAGCGAGGTCCGCTTCCGCGCCAGCCTCCCGTCGCCATAGCCTTCAAGGCGGGCGCGCGGGATGGGCGGCGCATGACGAACAGCTTCCGCATCGAGGCCGTCGAGCTTCTCGCGTGGCACAGCGCCGTCTCCAAGCGCATGGAGATCCGCGGCGTGCCGGCCATCGCGAAGGAGATCGAGGCGCACCTCGGGCGCAAGGAGCCGGACGGTACGGTCGTCGTGTCGCGCCATCAGCTCTTCACGTGGTCGGAGGCGCTCTACGGCGCCGCCTCGCGCGACACGACCGGCACGCTCGCGCCCGTCGTCGCGGAGATGCGCGCCATCCTCGGTGGCAAGGCCGTGAGCGGCGCCGCCGCGACGCCCGCGCCCGCGGCGCCGGCCGCCGCGCCGCCGCCCGCGTCGCGCAGCCCGTACACCGCGCCCCCGCCCGTGCAGTACGTGGCGCCGGCGGCCGCCGTCGCGCCGGGCGCGCGCGTGCTCGCCGGGGCGGCGCTCGCGGACGCGGTGCGGCAGACGATCCGCGGCGCGACGCGCGAGCTGTACGTGTCGAGCCCCTGGGCGACGGGGCTCGAGACGCTCGTCGCGGACATCACCGCGCTCCCGCCCCACGTGCGCGTCCTTCTTCTCTCGCGGCGCCCCGAGCGCGACGACGGGCCGTTCCACCAGGCGATGGACCAGCTCGGCCGCCGGCGCGCCGTCACGGCGTGGTCGCCGTTCATCCAGACGCGCATGGTCCTCGCGGACGAGCGCAGCGCCATCGTCGGCGCCGCGAGCGCGCCGGGCGCCAACAGCCGCGAGATCGGCGTCGTCGTCACGGACGCGGAGACGCTCCGGCAGCTGCGCTCGCACTTCGAGCGCGCGCACGAGGAAGCGGCGGGCGGAAAGTACTGACGAGGGAGAAAGGGAGCGAGGGAGCGAGGGAGCGAGGGAGCGAGGGAGCGAGGGAGCGAGGGAGCGAGGGAGGGGCAAACGATTTGGACGCTCCCTGCGCCACCATGTTCGCATGACGCACCACGCGGGCCATCAGGCGAGCGGCGACAAGGCGACGAGCGGCGGCGGCATGAGCCGGACCATGATGGACTGCGTGCAGGAGTGCCGCGACTGCGCGCAGATCTGCGCGGAGACGATCCAGCACTGCCTGCAGAAGGGCGGCAAGCACGCCGACCCGGCGCACATCAAGCTCCTCATGGACTGCGTCGAGATCTGCGAGACGAGCGCGAGCTTCATGATCCGCGGGAGCGAGCACCACGACGTCACGTGCGGCGCCTGCGCGGAGATCTGCAAGGCGTGCGCGGAGTCGTGCGAGAAGATGGCGGACGACCCGCAGATGAAGAAGTGCGCCGAGGCCTGCCGCCGCTGCGCCGACAGCTGCGGGCAGATGAGCGCGGCGTGAGCCTCACAGCTTGTCGGCGGCGTCTCTCACGTGCGGCGCGTGGTTCGCCCAGTCGACGATGATCTCCACGCCGGCGACGCCCGCGATGCGGCGCACGTGCGTCTGGAGGAACTCGTCGACGAGCGTGAACGCGGACGCCTCGAACTTGATGAGGAAGTCGTGGTTGCGCTCCTTCAGGCGCATCGTCGCGAGGATGCGCGAGTCCGCTCGCAGCCCCTTCTCGACGTCGGCCTCTCGTCCGGTCATCGCATCGACGAGCGCGTAGAACGTGGCCATGCCCCCGCCTCACCTCGGCGGGTCCAGCCGCGGGCGGGCACAAGAGCCTTCCCCTCCGGCTCGAGGGGCGTCAGGAGCCGCCGCGAAGCTCGGAGAGGAGCGCGGTGCGCTCCGCGTACGCGTTGTGCTTGTGGATCGACTCCTCCGCCTCGCTGCGCGCAAGGACGACCGTGTCGTCGGGGAGGTTCCCGTAGCGCTCGCTGACGCCGTGGAGCATCTCGCGCACGACGTCCTCGACGAAGCGTGGGTTCATGTGCGCCTGCATCACGAGCGCCGTCTCGTCGCCGCGCTTGAGAAGCTCGTACGTGGGGGCGGAGAGCGACGCCTCCGCGATGTCGATCAGGTGGTCGGCCTCGACGTAGTGGCCCGGCCCCGTCTCCACCTCCAGGGTGGCGATGTTGCGCTGGTTGTGCGTGACGGTGGGGAAGCCTTCCACGTCGTGCCCCTGCTGCGTGAGGATGGTGCGGCTCCCCTCCATCGCGCACGGGCAGGCGGTCATGCCGATGACGGCGACGGCGATGGCGCGGCGCTCCTCGCCGTTGCGGCCGACGTGGGCGCGCGCGGCGAGCTCGTAGCGCTCCAGCGTGGGCGCGTGGTTCTGCGGCGTGCGGCGCTCGCGGAAGTAGTCCGCGCTCACGTGCGCCTCCGCCTCGGCCGCGTACTCGTGGCGCTCGAGGAGCGCGTGCGCGATGCCGCTCGCGAGGTCCTCGAGGCTCGCCGTCTCCTTCCGGACGTGCTCGTCGATGAGCCGGTTCACGACCTCGATGTTGCGGCTCATGTGCGTGCCACGCTGCTCCGCGGGCAGGTCGACAAAGACGTCGAAGGTGCCCACGAGCGTGTTGCGCTTCCCGTCGCGGGTGACGTGGAGCGGCTTCACGACGCCCGTCACGCCGACGCGGGTCAGCCTGAACGGTCGCGGCGAGCGGTGGCTCTGCACGTCCGGGAGCGTCACGTGCCGGGCGAGGAGGGTCCGCATCTTAAGCGCTCCGTCACCCTTCGCCGCGCGTTGGCTTCGGCGCAGGTGGTGGTCCTTGGCGGCGGCGCGGCGGGCTACTTCGGCGCTATCCGGGCGGCGGAGCTCGGGGCGCCCGTCGTTCTTCTCGAGGCGACCGGGACGCCGCTCCAGAAGGTGCGCATCTCGGGCGGCGGGCGGTGCAACGTCACGAACGCCATCACGGACCCGGCCGCGTTCGTGACGCGCTACCCGCGCGGGGCGAAGGAGCTACGCGGCGTCCTCTCCCGCTTCGGCTCGCGCGAGACGATGGCGTGGTTCGAGGAGCGCGGCGTGACGCTCAAGACGGAGCCGGACGGGCGCGTGTTCCCGACGAGCGACGACTCGGAGACCATCTGCGCGTGCCTCGAGCGCGAGGCGGCGCGGCTGGGCGTCGAGGTGCGCACGCACGCGACGGTGCGCGCGGCGCGGGCGGGGGATCCTCTTCGGCTCGAGCTCAAGGACGGCTCGACCATGGACGCCGCCGCGCTCCTTCTCGCGACGGGGAGCAACCCGCAGGGGCTCGCGCTCGCGCGCTCGCTCGGGCACACGGTCGTGCCCGGCGTGCCGAGCCTCTTCACGTTCGAGGTCGACGACCCGCGCCTCGAGGGGCTTGCGGGCGTCGCCGTCCCGCGCGTGCGGGCGAAGGCCATCGTCGGCGGGAAGACCTTCGAGCAGGAGGGGCCGCTTCTGGTCACGCACTGGGGGCTCTCGGCGCACGCGGTCCTGCGCCTTTCCGCCTGGGCCGCGCGCGAGTTCAGCGAGGCGAAGTACCAGGCGGAGCTCGTCGTCGACTTCCTGCCCGACGCGAAGGACGACGCCATCCGCGCCGCGGCCGACCAGATGCGCCAGCGCCACCCGCGCGGCACCATCGGCGCCCACCCGCTCATGGACTTCGTGCCGCGCCGCCTCTGGGAGCGCCTCGTCGTCGCGGCGGGCGGCGACGTGGAGATGCGATGGGCGGAGGTGCCCAAGCGCGGCGTCGCGCAGCTCGTCGAGCAGCTCAAGCGCGCGAAGTTCCAGGTGACCGGCAAGGGCCCGTTCCGCGAGGAGTTCGTCACGGCCGGGGGCCTCGCGCGCTCGGAGGTCGACTGGCGCACGATGGAGAGCAAGGTCGTCCCGGGGCTCCACTTCGCGGGCGAGGTGCTCGACGTCGACGCGCTCACCGGCGGCTTCAACCTGCAGAACGCGTGGTCCACCGGATGGATCGCGGGCAACGCCATCGGCGCGCGCCTCGGCGGGCCGGGCTGACCGCAGCCCTCAAGCCCCGCCGGCGCGTGGCCGACGACGTGGACGCGCGCGAGGCCTTCCCGCTCACCTGCCGCTATCTTGGCGACAAGGCGCCGCGCGAAGCCTCGCCCGACAAGTTCGTGCGCGCGGTGTGCGACGCGTACTCGCGCGGCGACATCCCATGCCGCGCGGTGCGCGACCTCGTGAACTACGAGGCGGCGACGCGCGAGCTGCCCCCCGCGCCCGAGGCGCCCGCCGGGCCGCTCCCGCGCGACGACGAACGCGTCGTCCTCGCGCCCCACGTGCGCGTCCTCGTCTACGGCGCGGCGCTCCCCGAGATGCTCGAGGCGCTGCGCGCGGACAACCCCGCGACGCCGCGGCCGGCGCGCGGGTGGATCGTCGCGTGGCGCACGCGCGACGGCGCGCTGCACGAGCACCTCCTCCTGCGCGAGGAGGGGTGGATGCTCGAGCGCTTCCGCGAGGCGAACACGCCCGGCGAGGCGCTCGATGAGGACGAGCGCGAGGACTTCGCGCGCCTCTGGGAGCTTGGCATCCTCACGCGGGCACGCTAGCGAGAAGCTCGACGCGCAGGACGCGCATCAGGCCGTCCTCCGTGACGCCGTAGCCGCCGAGGTCGCGCCGCTCGGCCAGGATGCGCCGCAGCTCCGCCTCGCGCTCGGGCGGCATCCGCGCGCGGGCGATCCACGGCTCGAGCGGGAACGTGCTCGCGGTGGCCTCCAGCCGCTCGACGACGAGCCCCGCCTTCGCGAGCGCGGCGCGCCACTCCGCGACCGACCACGAGTGCCCGTGGCTCGGGTCGCGGAGGCGCTCGATGTGGTCGATGGTGCGGGCCACCTCGTGGCTGTCGGGGGTGGTGAGGTCGAAGACGTAGAGGCGCCCGCCGCTCGCGAGCACGCGCGCCGCCTCCTGCGCGAAGAGCGCGAGGTCGGGGAAGTGGTGGGGCGCGATGCGGCTCGTCACGATGGTGAAGGCGCCGCGCCGGAAGGGCAGGCGCTCCGCGTCGCAGACGAGGCGCGGGAGCGGCGGGTGGTCGCGCACCATCGCCGGCGTCGCGTCCGTCGCCACCGCGCGGCACCCCGCCTCCGCGAGCGCAAGGGCGGTGTGCCCGCCGCCGGTGGCGACGTCGAGCGCGCGCTCCCCCGCGCGGGGCGCGAGCCACGCGAGCATGCGCGCGAGCTCCTGGCGGTTCGCGTGCGAGGGGCTCTGCCGGTACGCGTCGACCTTGTCGCCGAAGTACGCCTGCGCCTCGCGCATGCTGTGGCGCACGCGCTGCGGGCGCTTAGCTGCAGCGACCGAGGTCACGGCCCGCTCACCGCGGAGAACCGGAGGCGCGCGGAGCGGGCGCGGAGACGATTCCTGCCACGTCCTCCGTGCATCCTCCGCGAGCGCCGCGTCCTCCGCGGTGAGCGGCACCCGGAGTCGCGGGGGCGCTACGCCGGCACGTGCCCGAGCTGCTGGAGCATCCCGAGCTCGTCGAAGAGCTGCCAGAACTCGACGATCTTGCCGTTCTCCACGCGCGCCATCGGCCGCCCCACGACGCGCACCCGCTTGCCCGTCGGCCCCCACTGGCGGAACGGGCCGTCGTTCGTGCCGGTGATGACGATGCGCGCGGCCGCATGCGTGGCGTCGCCGAAGGTGCCCAGCGTCTCGAAGTGGAGGTCGGAGAAGGCGCCCTGGAACGCGCGCGCCATCTTGAGGTACCCGTCGTAGTCGAGCGGCTCGCCGCGCGGCGGGTGGAAGCGCACCTTGTCGCTCACGTAGCGCGGGAAGGCGTCGAGGTCGCGCTTGTTCCACGCCTCGTCCATGAACTGCCGGAGAACGGTCTGCGGGTCCGTCATGCGCTCAGCCACTGCGTCGCCACCGTGAGGTCTTCCTGCGCGAGCTCGTGCCCCGCGCGCGTGTAGTGCGCGGTCACGTCGGCGCCGCGCGCGCGCAGGAGCGCCGCGAGCCGGTCGGTCGTCGGCGCGCGCGAGTAGGGGTCGGCCGCGCCCGCGAGAAGAAGCACGCGCACGTCGCCGAGCGGGACCTCCTGCGGCTCGTACGCGAGCATCGCGCGCATCAGGACGGCGCGGCGCAGCGACCCCGGCCGCTCGAAGAGCATGCCGAGCGCGACGTTCGCGCCGTTGGAGTACCCGAGCGCGGTGACGCGCGCGGCGTCGAAGCCGTACTCCTTCGCGGCCGCGGCCACGAACTCGGCGAGCTCGCGCGCGCGGAGCTTGAGGTCCTCGATGTCGAGCACCCCCTCCGCGTGCCGGCGGAAGAAGCGCGGCATGCCGCTCTCGAGGACGTTCCCGCGCGGGCTGAGGAGGTTGGCGTTCGGCGCGACGCGTTCGCCGATGGGGAGGAGGTCGTTCTCGTCGCCGCCCGTCCCGTGGAGGAGAAGAAGCGTGTCGCGGGCGCCCTCGCGCGGGAGCCAGCGGTGCGTGAAGCCGAGCGCGGCCACGACGTGGCGTAGCCGCTGCTCCGGCAAACCGTTTGCGCCTCAGCGCTCCAGGATGGCCGTCACGCCCTGGCCGCCCGCGGCGCAGATCGAGACGAGGCCGCGCCCGCGGCCGCGCTGCTCGAGGGCCTTCGCGAGCGTGCCGAGGATGCGACCGCCGGTGGCCGCGAACGGGTGGCCGGCCGCGATGCTGCTCCCCTTCACGTTGAGCTTCGAGCGGTCGATGGCGCCCAGCGGCGCGTCGAGGCCGAGCTTCTCCTTGCAGAAGGTCGGCGATTCCCAGGCCGCGAGCGTGCAGAGGACGACGGAGGCGAACGCCTCGTGGATCTCGTAGAAGTCGAAGTCCTGGAGCGCGAGCCCGCTCTTCTGCAGCATGCGCGGCACGGCATACGCGGGCGCCATGAGCAGGCCTTCCCGCTCGTCGACGAAGTCCACGGCGCCCGCCGCGCCGGCGGCCACGTAGGCGAGGACGGGGAGCCCCTTCGCGCGCGCCCAGTCCTCGCTCGCGAGAAGCACGGCGGAGGCGCCGTCCGTGAGCGGCGAGGAGTTCGCGGCGGTGATGGTGCCGTTCTCGGCGAAGGCCCCCTTGAGCTTCGCCATCTTCTCGAGGCTCGTGTCGGGGCGCAGGTTGTTGTCGCGCTCGAGCCCGTGGTAGGGCATCACGAGGTCCTTGAAGAAGCCCTCCTCGTACGCCTT
The DNA here is from genome assembly GCA_035687045.1 of Thermoplasmatota archaeon. GTDB lineage: Archaea > Thermoplasmatota > SW-10-69-26 > JACQPN01 > JAJPHT01 > JAJPHT01. The sequence goes on from DASRYU010000033.1 coordinate 15,762, forward strand.
CGCGAGGTTGCGGTGGCTCGAGAGCGCGATCTCGTCCATCTGCTCGCGCGTGATGCCCCAGCGGTCGGCCGTGAGCTGCGCGTGCTGGCCCATCGACTTCCCGGTGCGCGGCTCCGCGTTCACCGGGATCTCCGGCTTGAGGTTCCCCGGATGCGCCATCTTCGCGAGCGCCTTGAGGCGCGCGCCCTGGCTCTTCGCGCCGTTGAACTCCATCATCGCGCGCTGCATGCGCGGGTTCACCGCGATGGGCGCGTCGGAGGTCGTGTCGGTGCCGCAGGCGATGCCGGCGTCGATCTGCCCGAGCGCGATCTTGTTCGCGACGAGGATCGCCGCCTCCAGGCCGGTGCCGCACGCCTGCTGCAGGTCGTACGCGGGCGTGCGCGGGTCGAGGCCGGAGGAGAGCACGCACTCGCGCACGAGGTTCCAGTCGCGCGAGTGCTTCATGACGGCGCCGCCGGCGACCTCGCCCAGGAGCTCGCCGCGCAGATCCGCCTTGTCGACGAGGCCGCGCAGCGTGTCCGTGAGCATCGTCTTGTTCGTTAGCGACGCGTAGGCCGTGTTGGAGCGCGCGAACGGGATGCGGTTCGCGGCGACGATGGCGACGCGGCGGGGCGTGCCGTGGAGCATGGACACGCATCCGGGCGGCCTGGGGAAGAAGGTGTCGCCCTATCGTGCCGCGGCTGGCGCGACGCGCTCCTTCTCGAGGTGCGGCAGGCTCAGCGGGGCGAGCGCGCGCTCGATCTGCGGACGCGCCGCCTCGAGCCACGGCGGCAGCACGAGCGACTCGCCCAGCGTGAGGATGTCCTCATCGACGCCGAAGCCGGGGCCGTCGGTGGCAAGCTCGAAGAGGATGCCGCCAGGCTCGCGGAAGTAGACGCTCTTGAACCAGAAGCGGTCGATGACCGGCGTCGGGTCGAGGCCCGCCTCGGTGACCTGCGCGCGCACCTCGGCCTCCTCGGCGTCGTCGGCGACGCGCCACGCGACGTGGTGCACGCTGCCGATGCCGCCGCTCGCGCGCGGCGCGTCGGGCTGCGCGCGCACCTCGAGGTAGCCGCTCGCCGGGTCCTTCCCCTCGTAGCGCGCCCACTCGCCGTCGTGGCCCGCGAAGCGCATGCCGAGCGCGCCCGTGGCGACGTCGACCGTCGGCTCCGCCTCGTGGACAAGGAGCCGCACCGCGTGGATGCCGCGCACCTGGTGCTCGGGCGGCACGCTGCTCTTGTCCCACGCCGCGAACGGGCGCTCGAGAAGGCGCTGGCTCTCCGAGAGCGCGAGGTGGAGGCCGTGCGGGTCGCGGAAGGCGAGCGTCGGCTCGCCGAAACGGTCAGAGCGCTCGCTCCGCACGCCGGCCGCGTCCAGCCGCTCCTTCCACCAGCCGAGGCTGCCGGGCGGAACGCCCAGCACGACCTCGTTCGTGACGCCGGCGCCGCGGCGCGCGCGCCGCCCCTGCGGGTATGGGAAGAAAGTGAGGTCGCTTCCCGGGTGCCCCTCCGCGTCCGCGTAAAAGAGGTGGTAGGTGGCGGGATCGTCCTGGTTGACGCTCCTCTTGACGAGGCGCATCCCGAGGAGTCCCGCGTAGAAGTCGACGTTCTCCTGCGCGTCGCCCGCGATCGCCGTCACGTGGTGGATGCCGCTCACTTGCGTCGTGCTCATCGCCCTCACTACGCTCGCAGGAGCTATATACTACAGTGTTGGGAGCGTAGGAGTCGCTCCTGAGGTCGGGAGTGGCGGCGCGGGGCGGCGAGGGCGCGCGGGTCGAGGGAGGCTGGGCATGCGGAAAAGCACCCGCAGGCTCCGGCCGCCCCGCGGCCGCCTTCAATGGGAGTGCGACGCGTGGTCGCCGCGGCCGTAGCCGCGCGTCTCGACGTAGAGCGCGCGCTGGTGCGGCGTGAGGAGCTCCGCCGCGTCGAAGTGGGTGCGCAGGTGCACGAAGCGCAGCCGCGCGTCGGCGCGCGCGATGTCCTCCAGAAGGCGCCCCAGCGACGCCTCGTGGAGCGTGCCGTTGCGGAACCCGTCGTCGAGCGCCTTGTGGAGCGCGAGAAGCTCCTCGCCGCGCGCGACGGCGCTCGCGCGCATCTCGTCGCGGAGGAGCTCCATCGCCTCGCGCTGCTGCGCCGTGAGCTCGAGGGGCTCCGCGAGCTCCAGCACGTGCGCGGGGCCCGGGTAGCCGTTGAGCTCCGCCGGGAGCGCCATGCTCGCGCCCTTCCCCGTCGCGTACGCGTCGATCTGCTCCGGCGTGAGGCCGCGGATGGGGCTGTGCACGAGGGGCACGTACGGGCTCGCGTGCTCGGTGGCAGAGGGCGTCGCCGCCGGTGCATGCGCGCCCTCGTGCGGCGCCGGGTCGGCGGGCGTCGCGCAGCCGGCGAGCGCGGCGAGGACGAGGAGGAGCGCCGGGACGGCGAGCGGGCGGAAGGCGCGGGAGGCGGTCATCGCGACGTCAACGGCGCGGGGGTTCCTGCCGATTCCGCTTGACGGGTGTAAAGCTCGATGACGTCGCGCCGCGCGGGCGCGGCCGCAGTCTGGGAAGCCGGCACGCGCGCGGGCGCGCGGTGCGGCAGGTCGAGGGCCTTCAGCGCGAGGACGAAGAGCCAGAAGAGCGCGCCGAGGACGTTGATGCCGAGGAAGGCCCACTCGCGAAGCTCCATGCTTCGCGCGGAGAGGAGGACGAGCCCGGCGAGGTTCAGGAGGACGAAGCCGTAGTGGAAGTCGTCCGCGCGGCGCTCGCGCAGGAGCTTCACGATCTGCGGGAAGGTGGCCGCGCCCATGAGGAGCGCGCCGACCGTCCCGACGAGCGCGCTCAGGCCACCACCGCCTGGACCGCCTCCACGGCCGCCTCCACGTCGCGCCAGTCGCGCACGCGGATGGGGTTGCGCTTCGTCGGCACGTCGCGGTTGTACGGGTGGTCCATGAGGAGCGCGCGCCCGCCGTCCGCGGCCGCCATGAGGACGTTGTGCGGCGCGTCGTCGACGAGGAGGTCGTAGCCGGTCTTCCGGCTCGCCTGCATCACGAGCCCGTGGTGCGGGATGCCGTGGTGGGCGAGGAAGAGCTCCGTGACGCCGCGGCTCGCCTCCTCGCGCGCCGTCACGACGTACACCTCATGCCCCTGCTCCACCCAGCGGGCCATCACGCTCTTCGCGTGCGGGTCGCGCGGGGGGAGGCGGTGGAGGCTCGCGTCCGTCTCGATGCTGTGGAGCACGTTGCGGACGCAGTTCCACGTGAGGCCCGCGTCGCGGACGGCGCGGTACTGGAAGAAGTCCCAGTAGCGCAGCCCCTCGGCCTCGAGGTCGATGCCGTGCGCGTCGCGGAAGCCGCGCAGCATGTAGGGGACGTGGTCGAAGAGGACGCCGTCGAAGTCGACGGCGATGCGAAGGTTGCTGTTCTTGGTTGGCTTCACTTGCGGGAGATAGTGTACGCCCAGGTAGTCAATAGCCTCCGACCGATTCTCCGGAGGCCTCTGATGCTCCCTTGCTCTCTCATTGACGCATCGCGAGGACCTGATTGATGGCGGTCTCCGCCACGTCGGCCGCGTAGGCAGCCGTGCGCGCGATGCTGTCGAGCGCGTAGGCCACGTGGACGATGCTCTCGCCGCCCAGGCTCAGCGCCTCCCGCATCACGGCGTCCTGCGTCGTGCGGAACGCCTGCGCCTCCGCGATGAGCTTGTTGGCTCCGTCGGCGTCCTGCCGGTGGAACGACGCGAGCGCCTCCGTGAAGAGCTGCGTCGCGCGCTTCGCCTGCTTCTCGAGCTTGGCGTCGAGCTTCGCCTGGTGCTCCCCTTCGCGCAGCGCCTGCAGGTTCTTCGCGAGGCGATGCGCGTGGTCCGCCGTGCGCTCGATGAGGCGCGCGGCGATGAGGTAGTTCAGCGCCTGGCTCGGGGTGACGCCGAGCCGCTGCGCGTACGTCGGGTCGCGCATGACGCCGTGGTACTGCTTGTTGACCATCCAGTAGAGGCGGTCCACCTCGTCGTCGCGCTCCTGGAACGCGTCGTCGAGCTCGATGTCCTCGTGGAAAGCGCGCAGCCCCTCCTCCTGCATCGCGCGGGTGAGGACCTCCATGCGGCGCAGCCCCTTCTCGATGGGGAACTCGCGCGGGTCGAGAAGGTCCTGGAGGACGACGCGGTCGTTCTCCTCCTCGAGCACCTCGATGCCGATGATGCGCTTCGTCGCAAGCCGCACCGCGCGTCGCGCGGCGGGTGTCAACCCCTTGCGGCTCTTCACGACGATGATGTCGTACCCCATGAGGTAGGCGGCCACGATCTTGCGGAAGGCGGCCTCCGCGTCCTCCGTGCTGAGCTCCACATCCTGGCGCGTCTGGAGCGGCGTCATGCGCGCGTGCGGGTACACGGCGAGGCTCCCGTCGCTCTGCGGGACGAAGCCGATGAGGTCCCCCTGCGCGAGCCTCGCCTTCTCCACCCACTCCTTCGGGAGGGTGACGGTGAAGCTCGCGCCGCCCGTCACCTGGATCTTGCGCAGCTCGAGCGCGGGCGCGCGCGGGTTCGCCGAAGGCTGCATGCGCGGAGCGCGGCCGCCGGTGCGAGGCATGACCTCGGGAGTCGCGTCATCGGCTATATAGTTCTCAGAGCGCTCCCGTGTCTCCGACGGAAATCAGCATCGACACCGCGGCGTACTGAGGCACGATGCGACACATCACGCTCATCCTCGTGATCGCCGGCAGCGTGGTCCTGGCGGGCTGCGCCGGCAACGGCGGCTCGAGCACCGAGAGCGACCTGCGAGGCAACTTCAAGCAGGCGGGCTCCAGCACCGTCCTCCCCGTGGCGCAGGCCTGGGCCGAGGCGTTCGGCGGCATGCACCGCGACGTCCAGCTCGTCGTCTCGGGCGGGGGCACCGGCTCCGGCTTCAACCAGTTCTGCCGCGGCGAGATCGACATCGCCGACGCCTCGCGGCCCATCAAGGCCGAGGAGCAGGCGGCGTGCGCCGCCGCGGGCATCGAGCCCTTCGAGATCCAGGTCGCGATCGATGCGCTGGCGGTGGTCGTCAGCCGCCAGAACGACTTCGTCGACCACCTGACGGTCGAGGAGCTCAACCGCATCTGGACGGCCGACGCCTCCAAGCAGGCGAACCGCTGGAGCGAGCTGCGGCCCGAGTGGCCCAACGAGCGCATCGAGCGCTTCGGCCCCGGCACCGACTCCGGCACGTTCGACTACTTCATCGAGGTCATCATCCAGCCCTTCGACGGCAAGGAGTCCAAGGGGCGCAGCGACTACACGCCCAGCGAGGACGACAACGTGCTCGTGCAGGGCGTGGCCCCCAGCCGCTACGCCATCGGCTACTTCGGCTACGCCTACGTGCACGAGAACGCGGACAAGATCCGCGCGATCGCCATCGACGAGGGCAAGGGGAAGGGGCCCATCGAGCCCAGCGGGGAGACCGTCGCCGCCGGCGACTACACGCCGCTCGCGCGCCCCATCTTCATGTACACGAAGGGGGCCCCGACGGGCGCGCTGCAGGAGTATTTCCGCTTCGGCCTTGGCGAGGAAGGCCAGGCGCTCGTGGAGGAGGTGGGTTATCTCCGCCTTCCCGCGGACCGCCTGAACGCGATGCGCGAGAAGGTCGGGTGAGGCTCGCTGGCCTCGCTTCCCGCCCAGCGCATCGTCGTCACGCGCGGAGCGCGGGCCTCGTTCCTCTCGACCCTCGGCGAACGCGGCATCGTGCTCTTCCTCTTCCTGAGCGCGAGCGTCGCCGCCGTCGCGACGGTGGGCATCTTCCTGACCCTCGTCCTCAACGGGCTGGACTTCTTCCGCGAGGTCAGCATCTGGGAGTTCCTCTTCGGGACGACCTGGGCGCCCGATTTCTTCCCGCGCCAGTTCGGGAGCGTGCCGCTCCTCAAGGGCACGTTCCTCATCGGCATCGGCGCGTCGCTCATCGGCGTCCCCATCGGCATCGGGACGGCCATCTACCTCAGCGAGTTCGCGCACGACCGGGTGCGCCGCGTCGTGAAGCCGGCCATCGAGCTTCTCGCCGGCATCCCGAGCATCATCTTCGGCATCGTCGCCATCTTCGTCATCAGCCCGCTGCTGCAGGACTGGTTCGGCGCGCCGGTGTTCAACGCCGCCAACGCCACCATCATGCTGGGCGTGATGGTCATCCCCATCATCACGACGCTCGCGGAGGACGCGCTCCGGGCGGTCCCGCGCGAGATCCGCGAGGGGAGCTACGCGCTCGGCGCCACCAAGTGGGAGACGACGTGGCGAAGTGTGGTCCCCAGCGCGTCGAGCGGCATCACCGCGGCGACGCTTCTCGGCTTCAGCCGCGCCATCGGCGAG
>DASRYU010000034.1:0-10638 GCA_035687045.1 Thermoplasmatota archaeon
TCGACGCCGCGACGGCGCCGAAGGTCGCGAGCGCGAGGCAGAGCGCGCCCACCGCGCGGTCCAGCTTGCCCACGGCCGCCTCTTCGCGCGCCGGGAAGGAAATACCACCGGGAACGGGCGCGGGCCCTACGGCCGCAGGCCCCATTCGGGGTGCGCGCGGATGGCCTCCGCGGCGCCCACCTCGCTGAGCCGGTCCGCCTCGGCGTTCTTCTCGCGCGGCACCCACTCCAGCTTCGCGCCCAGCGCGCGCAGGAGGCGCACCGCCTCCGCGTGGAGGGGCTGGAGGTGCGGCACGTGCACGTTCCACAGGCCGTTGACGGTCTTCACGACGAGGTTCGAATCGCCCCGCACAAGCACCGGCTCCCCCGGGCGCGCGTGCGCGTGGAGCCAGCGCAGCCCCTCGACGAGGCCCGTGAACTCGGCGACGTTGTTCGTCGCGCCCGGCCCCGGCGGCGCGGCGAGCCCGTGCCCCTCGTGCACGAGCTTCCCGTCGCGCAGCACCTGGAAGCCGTACGCCGCGACGCCGCCGGGGTTGCGCGGCAGGCACGCGCCGTCGAAATGCAGCACCCACCCGGCGCGCGCCTCGCTCGGCGCGACGGGCGCGCGCGCCGCCTTCGCCGGCGCCGGAGCCGCCGCGCGCGTCCCCACCTCCGCGCGCAGCGCCGTCGCGTACTCCTCCGCGCGCGGGCCGTTGAGGAGAAGCTTGCCCGTCCGGTAGGCGTGGAGCGTGACGCCGGGGCCGGCGGCGTAGACCGGCGCGTTGGGCCGCTCGCCCACCTCCCACCCCCAGCGGGCGAGCGTTCGACGAAGCGACTCGAAGTCCCCGTCGAAGGGGAGGACGACGTTGCCCACGGGTGCGCATGGGCGAGGTCGCGGCAAAGCCTCTTCGAGGCGCGTACCGGAAAGGGCCTCGCCAAGGAGGGAGAGGAAGATTGCTCCATGGCCTTCCGCGGCGAGGAGCTGATCTTTCTCCTTGTCGCGCTCGGCTGCCTGGCGGCGCTCGTCATCGCGTTCGCGACGTGGCTCGCGGCGAAGGCGACGAAGCCGGCCGCGCGCAAGCCTCCGCGCAAGACGTTCGAGCACGGCCGGCGCCTGGGCCGCGCCGCGAAGCCCGCGTCGACGGAGGACGCGCTGCGCGCCCTGCGGTCGACGCCCGTCGGCGACATCACGAGCGTCGCCCCCGTGGACGGGCGTGTGGACATCGTCGTGTCGCGGAAGCGCACCCAGCCGTGCACGCAGGCGGCGGGCTACCTCGCCGGCCTGTTCGAGACGGCCTGGGCGCACGAGGTGCACGTGGCGCATCCGCAGTGCGGCGGCGAGGGCGCGGGCGCCTGCCACTACGTCGTCACGCGCGCGCCTATCGTGAGCGGTGCTCGAGCGGCAGAAGCATCGACTCCAGGATCAGGAGGCGCGCCCCGTCGATCGCCTCGAGCTCGTGCCGGGCGCGGCTGACGAGGACCGCGCGCTCCTCCAGCGGCACGTCGTGGAACGCGGAGAGGACGATGGGCTCCGACGACTCGCCCGTCACGTACGCTCGCAGCGCGGCGATCCCTTTGCGCTCGCGGGTGGTGTCCATGACCGGCCAGTGGGGGCTTCATCATCCTTGAAGATTGCCAAGAGTTAGCACGCCGCATGCAAGGTCGGCCGGAGAGTTTTCGCACGATCCCGGACAAGCGCCGGCGGATGGACGCCCCGAGCGCGAGGAGGCGGATGGTCGACGGGCTGCCGGTCCGCGACGAGCGGGTGCGCCAGGCGCTCCTGGACGTGCCGCGCGAGGCGTTCGTGGCGTCCGACCCGTACGCCGACAGCCCGCAGCCCATCGGCGCGGGGCAGACCATCAGCGCGCCGCACATGGTCGCCATCATGGCCGAGGCGCTCGACGTGCGCGCGGGGATGCGCGTCCTGGAGGTGGGCGGCGGGAGCGGCTACCACGCGGCCGTCCTCGCGCGCCTCGCCGACCCCGGCGTCGTCGTCTCCGTCGAGTACGTCCCGGAGCTCGCCGCCCGCGCCCGCGACACGCTGCGCCGGCTGGGCATCGCGAACGTCGAGGTCGTCGAAGGCGACGGCAGCGTCGGCCACGCCCCCCGCGCGCCCTACGACCGTATCAGCGTCGCCGCCGGCGCGCCGCGCGTGCCCCCGCCGCTCGTCGCCCAGCTCGCGGCCGGAGGGCAGATGCTCATCCCCGTCGGGCCGCTGGACATGCAGACGCTTGTGCGCGTCCACGCCGACGGGCGCGAGGAGCCGATGATGGCGGTCCGCTTCGTGCCCCTCCTCGGCGAGCACGGGTGGAGGACGTAGCGCCGGCGCCCCCGCCCGGATGCGCCGCCGCAGCGCTCATCCTCGCCGCCGGAGGATGACGCGGCATGCGATCCTCCCTCCTCGCGCTCGCCGCGGGCGCTCTTCTTGCCGGATGCACGCTGCCTGGCGCCGCCGTCGACCCCGCCGCCGCGCCCGACGCCGAGGCCGCCACGCTCCTCCCCCTCGCCCTCCGCGCGAGCGGCGCGACGGACGCCTACGTCTGCGCCTACGTCGTCATCGTCGGCGACTGCGCGGTCCTTCTCGAAGGCCGCTCGCTCGTCCCGCTGGAGGCGCCCGGACGGCTCGCGCGCGTCAAGGCGGACGTGGCGTGGACGGAAGCGTCCCCCGCCTCGATGTGGATCTACCTCGTTGGGGGCGACGGGACGACCTCGACGAGGAGCCGCTCGAGGAGGCCTACGGCACGCCTCCGCTCTCCATCGAGTGGGACCTCGCGCGCCGCGACCATGAGGCGTTCGCGCTCATCGTCTACTCGATGACGTACGAGGGGCTCATCGTCGCCGGCGCCGGCGCCGCGCCTCCCGTCGGCTTCCGCGTCGAGGGCATGCTTCTCCACGAGCCGCCGGCGGACGAGACAAGCATTTGACGCAGGGCGGGCTTCCGCGCCGCATGCCTGCCCCCAAGCGCGGCCCGCGCAAGGCGTCGCGCGTGAAGAGCGAGCCGCAGCCGGAGTTCCCCATCGTCTACGTGAAGTACCACGACCACTGCTGGCTCGAGGCGAAGGAGCTCGCGAAGATCGACGTCGCCACGCCCTACGTCGTCGAGGAGACGGGCTTCCTCCTCGTGGAGAACGAGAAGTTCATCACCCTCGCGAAGGAGCGAAGCACGGACGGCGAGAAGGGGAAGACGCAGTACGACGACGTCACCATCATCATGCGCAGCGACATCCTCGAGCTCGAGCGCTTCGCGCTCGAGCGAGGCCGAGGCCGACGCCAAGGCCGAGGCCGGGGCGCGTAGTCCTCGTCCTCGTCCTCGTCCTCGTCCTCGTCCTCGTCCTCGTCCTCGTCCCTCGGCGTCGGCGTAGGCCTCGGCCTGTCCGGCGCCCTCAGGCGCCGGACTTGGGGATGATGCTGATGGATCCCCCCTTCTCGAGGATGGCGTAGCGGATCTGGTCGAGCCGCTCGAGGCCGTGCGTCGAGCGGGCCGCCTCCAGGATGTCGCCCGAGTCGACGCGTTCGCGCTTCATGTTCTCCTCGAGGAGGCGCCCGTTCTCCAGGATAAGCACCGGGACGCCTTCGGCAAGCCGGTCGAAGCGGCGGGAGCGCGCCTTGAGCCACGAGATGAGGATGTCGAGCGAGACAAGCGTCACGATGACGACGATCGAGGCCGTGAGCGAGTAGTCCTGCCCCGAGAGCGAGTTCCCCGTCACCTCGGCGATGACGATGACGAGGATGGCGTCGAAGGCCGTCATCTCGGAGAACTGGCGGTTCCCCGCGACGCGCATGAGGAGGAAGAGGACGGCGAAGATCACGGCGGCGCGAACAACAAGGTCCATCGTGTCACCTCACGGATGCACCCACGACCAGAGCGGCAGCGTCACGGGCTCGAGCTCGCCCGCGGTGAGCGTGATCTCGCCGGGGCTCCGGAAGGCCTTGCGCGGCTCGTACTCCATCGTGACCACGAGCGGCCGCGTCCAGTCCTCCACCTTGTACGAGTACACGGGGCCCGTCGCGGCGAGCCCCCCGCCGTCCGCCTCGGGCGTGGTGCTGCGCACGTTGTTGTTCTCGACCCACTCGCGCGAGAAGGAGATCCTCAGCTCGTCGCCCGTGGCCTCGGGCGCGAGCACGCGCACGTGGAGGCGGTCGAGGTGCTGATAGCGGGTCCAGCGCGGGTACTCGACCTCGTACTGCGCCGAGCCGACCTCTTTCGATTCCACCTTGGAGGCCATGGGGCTCGTGCCGAAGAAGCCCACGAGGGCCAGGAGGATGATGGCGGCCATGACGGCCCACCCCGCGCGCTGCCAGAGCCATTGCCGGCGCAGGAAGCGCGGGTCCAGCTCGTCGCGGAAGTCGTTCGCGGTCACGCCCTCCTCGGCGCACGGCGCCGTGATGAGGGTGTCGGCAACCGTGAGCCAAAAGCCTTGATAGCCCCACGCGTTGGGGCGCCCCATGATCGGAGAGCCCAGCCGCACGTGGCTCGAGGAGTTCGGCAAGGTCGCCCCCACCGGCTCGCGCCGGCGCTGCAAGGGGTGGCGCCAGGAGGCCGCGCTGCGCCTTCTCCACAACAACCTCGACCCCGCCGTCGCGGAGCGCCCCGAGGACCTCGTCGTGTACGGCGGCATCGGCCGCGCCGCGCGCAGCTGGAAGGACTACGACGTCATCGTCGAGACGCTCCAACGCCTCGAGGACGACGAGACGATGCTTGTCCAGAGCGGGCGCGCCGTCGCCGTCTTCAGGACCCACCCGCGCGCGCCGCGCGTCCTCATCGCGAACAGCAACCTCGTCGGCAAGTGGGCGAACTGGGAGCACTTCCGCGAGCTCGACCGCAAGGGCCTGATGATGTACGGCCAGATGACGGCCGGCTCGTGGGCCTACATCGGCTCGCAGGGCATCGTGCAGGGGACGTACGAGACGTTCGCCGAGTGCGCGCGCCAGCACTTCGGGGGGAGCCTGCGCGGGAGGCTCGTGCTCACGGGCGGGCTTGGCGGCATGGGCGGCGCGCAGCCGCTCGCGGTCACGATGAACGAGGGCGTCTGCCTCGCCGTCGAGGTGGACGAGAGCCGCATCGACAAGCGCCTCGAGACGCGCTACCTCATGGAGAAGGCGTCGTCCCTGGACGACGCCTTCAAGCGCGCCAAGGAGGCCAAGGAGGCCAAGCGCCCCCTCTCCATCGGCCTCGTGGGCAACTGCGCCGAGGTGCTTCCCGAGATGGTGCGACGCGGCTGGATCCCGGACGTCGTCACGGACCAGACGAGCGCGCACGACGAGTACAACGGCTACGTGCCGATCGGGATGAGCGCTGCGCAGCGCGGCACGGACGAGTACGCGAAGCGCGCGCTCGAGAGCATGGGCGTCCACGTGCGCGCGATGCTCGACATGCAGCGCCGCGGCGCGATCGCCTTCGACTACGGGAACGCCATCCGGACGCAGGCGATGCGCGTGGGCGTCGCGAACGCGATGGACATCGGCGGCTTCGTGCCGCTCTACATCCGGCCGCAGTTCTGCGAGGGGCGCGGCCCCTTCCGCTGGGTCGCGCTCTCGGGCGACAAGGATGACATCTACAAGACGGACGCCGCCGTGCTCGAGCTCTTCCCGAAGGACGAGAGCCTCGCGCGCTGGGTGAAGCTCGCCGAGGAGCACGTCGCCTTCCAGGGGCTCCCCGCGCGCGTGTGCTGGCTGGGCTACGGCGAGCGCCACCGCGCGGCGCTGCGCTTCAACGAGATGGTGCGCGACGGAGCGCTCGCGGGCCCCATCGTCATCACGCGCGACCACCTCGACGCGGGCAGCGTCGCCTCCCCCTTCCGCGAGACGGAGGGGATGATGGACGGGAGCGACGCCGTCGCCGACTGGCCCATCCTCAACGCGCTCGTGAACGTCGCCGCCGGCGCCGACATCGTGAGCTTCCACCACGGGGGCGGCGTCGGCATGGGGCTCTCGCTCCACGCGAACATGCACGTCGTCCTCGACGGCAGCGACCTCGCCGCCGAGAAGGCCGCCGCGGCGTTCCTCACCGACCCCGGCATGGGCGTCGTGCGCCATGCCGACGCCGGATACGACCTGGCGAAGCGCGTCGCGAAGGAGCGCGGCGTGGACATGCCGTCGCTGCGGTGAAACGCGGACAAGGGTACTTCCGCCCTGTTCCGGCATGAGCCTCGAGGGGGAGAGGACGGTCGAGAGGGAGTGGGTGGACCGCGTCGTCGGCCTCTCGCGTTCGACGGCTTACGGGGCCGACACGCAAGCGTAGGCGCCGCCGGCCGAGCCGCTCACCGTGCACATGCCGACGAGCGGCGTCGGGAAGAAGGCATACGGGGCCGAGGTGAAGCACGTCGCGCTGCCGGGTCCCGACGCGCTGCAGGTGAGCGTCTGGATCGGCACGAAGACGCCCGTGATCGCCACGAGGCCGCACTCGGCCGTGACGGTGACGCTCGCGGTGGCGCCGGCGTTCTGCGCGTACCCGCGGATGTAGAGGTTGACGTCGTCGCAGACGAACGTGCACGAGCCCGAGCCCGTCCACGTGCTGGCGCAGGAGCTCAGGGCCGCCGCCGGGGCGGGGACGGCGGAGAGGGCGACGAGCAGGGCGACGGAGACGAGGAGGGCGCGCATGGGCTTCGGTGCGCCAGAGCGCGCCTCAGCGGTTCAAGGGTCACCCACTGGCGGTCGCTCCGGGAGAAGGGTCCTCGTCGGAGACCGTATGCGCCGCAGCTCACGCGGACGCCCGAGGCGCCGCGAGCCACGCGCGCACCTGCGGGCGCGAGAGCTTCCAGAGCACGAGCGCGGGCGCCCACGCGACAAGAAGCAGGAGGAACGACAGCACGCACCCGAGGAGCCCGAGCGTCGCCACCACCGTCGCGGCCGTGTGCGCGCCTCGCCAGCGCCGCCGGACCGCGACGGCGGCGACGAGCGCGGCGAGGCCGAGCGGCACGAGGAGGAACGACGCGAGGAGGGCGCCGAGGACGGCGAGCCCGGAGCCGTGGAGCGTCGGCGCGTGGGGGTCGGCAGGCGGCGCGGGCTCGGCCAGAAGCACCGCGAGCCACGCGAGGGGAAGAACGATGGCGAGCGCGCCGCCGGCCACCAGCGCGCGGAAGACCCAGCGCACTTCGGGCGGCTCCGCGGAGGGCGCGCCCGCGGATGGCGGCGCGGGCGCGGGCGCGGGCGCGGGCGCCGCGACGCCGTGCCACGCGCGCGCGGCGGGCGAGGCGAGCGCCGCGAGCGCGAGCGTCTGCGCAAGCACGACGAGGCCGCCGATCCCGTAGGCGAACGAGCTCCACGTCGCAAGAAGCGCCATGACGACCATCGCGAGCGCGCCGTACCACGCGCGCGGCCCGGGGTGCGCGGCCAGAAGCGCCGCGCCGCCGGCCCACGCGGCCGCCAGGAGCATCAGGAGCGCCCGCGCCTGCGCGAGCCCCGCATGCGCCTCGCGCGCGAACGTCGCGAGCGCCAGGAGCGCGAGGAACGCCGCGAGCGCGAGGTGGAACGCGACGACGCCCCGGAGCGGGAGGGGGAGGGCGCGCCATCGCATGCGGAGGGCTCGTGGGCGCGCGGCTTGAGGAGGGGCGCGTAGGACCAGGGGAACAGGGGCCGCGGGGACCGCAACCCCCATCCGCGCGCGGCCCGCTCCCGGGCGCGTGCAGCTCGACCCGGCGCCGCCCATGCGCCTCCAGGCGGCGGACCCGCTCGACGACCTCGTGGGGAACCGCTTCGTCGACGACGGCCCCGCCGACGTCGCGCTCGTCGGGCTCCCCTTCGACGGCGCGGTCATCGGCCGGAAGGGCGCGCGCCTCGGTCCGGACGCCATCCGCGCGCAGCTGCGCAAGCTCAAGGCGGACAAGCCCGCGCGATGGCGCGACCTCGGCAACGCGCGCATGCCCGACGACGTCCTCGCGGCGGGCGAGGTGGCCACGCAAGCGATGCGCGCCGCGCTCGACACCGGCGCCTTCCCCGTCGCGCTGGGGGGCGACCACTCGCTCACGTACGGCCTCGTGCGCGCCGTCGCGGAGCGGCACCCGGACCTCGCGGTCCTGAACCTGGACGCGCACCTCGACGTGCGCGTGGCGTCGCCTCCCAACAGCGGCACGTCCTTCCGCCGCCTTGTGGACGACAAGATCGTCGACCCGCGCCGCATCGCCGAGATCGGCATCCGGCCGTTCGCGAACTCGCCGAAGTACCTGACGTGGGCGCGCGAGGCGGGCATCCACGTCGTCACGGCCGACCGCATGGAGTCGTGGGTCGACGCGCTCGCCGCCATCAAGGGGCCTCTGTACGTCTCGCTCGACATCGACGTCCTCGACGAGACGGCCGCCCCCGGCGTCTCCGCCCCCACGCCCGGCGGCATCTCGTCCGCGCAGCTCTTCTCCGTCCTGCGCGCGCTCGCGAAGCGCGCCGTGGTGGCGATGGACGTCGTCGAGACGTGCCCGCCGCTCGACCAGGACGACCGCACCGCCCGCGCCGCCGCGTACGCGATCCTGTCGCTCGTTTCGCGGTAGTCGCGAAGGTAGGCCGCGAAGACGCGGAGACGCGAAGCAGAGGAACGCGCGGGCGTGGCGTGATGTCCGGGAAAGCCGGATATAGCTCCTGAGCGCCGTTCCCGCCCGTGCGACAGCCGTTCGGGCTCCGCCTTGGCGACGTGGACGACGAGCTGAACCGGCTCGCGGCGCAGGTGGTGGACGCCGCTTTCGTCGTGCGGAGGACGCTGGGGCCGGGGCTCCTCGAGGAGATCTATCGCCTCGCGATGGTCGAGGAGCTCGCGGAGCGCCAGCTGGCGCCCGCTTCGCGCGTACCGCTCCACGTCATGTACAAGGAGAAGCCGCTTGGGAAAGGCTACGAGGCCGACCTGATCGTGGCGGGCAGGCTCGTCGTCGAGCTCAAGGCGGTGGAGGCGCTGCACCCCGTTCATGAGGCGCAGCTCCTGACCTACATGCGCCTCGCGAAGGCTCCGCTCGGCTTCCTGATCAACTTCAACAGCGTCCCCTTCGCAGGCGGCATCAAGCGGCGCGTGCTCTCCGAGTTCGCTGGGCAGGCTCCGACACGCGGGTGAGCGGCTTTCGCGTTTTCGCGTCTTCGCGGCTCCTCTGCATGAAGCATGAGTAAAGGTTACGCGGCGGCGCCGGCTTCAGGCGCCCGTTGTCCGACGCGCTCCTCCTCCACAACATCGCCGAGCTTGCGACGCTCGCCGGCGGGCCGCGCCGGGGCCGCGACGCGATGAACGACCTCGGCATCCTGCGCGACGCGGCGGTGCTCATCGAGGACGGCGTCATCGAGGAGGTGGGGCCGAGCGACGAGCTCCTGCGTTCGGCGCCCTCGGGCGCGGTGAAGCTCAACTGCGGCGGGCGCGCCGTCGTTCCGGGCTTCATCGACGCGCACACGCACGCCGTCTACGCGGGCGACCGGGTGGACGAGTTCGCGCTCAAGCTCCAGGGAGCGAAGTACGCCGACATCCTCGCGGCGGGCGGGGGCATCCTGCACACGGTGCGCCTCACGCGCGAGGCGACGCGCGCGGAGCTCCTGAAGCAGCTCATGGCGCGCCTGTCGACGATGATGGAGTACGGCACGACGACGTGCGAGGTGAAGTCGGGCTACGGCCTCGACCTCGAGACGGAGAAGCGCCTCCTCCAGGTGATCCGGGAGGCGGACGAGCGGCACCCGATGGACCTCGTCGCGACGTTCCTCGGCGCGCACGCGGTGCCGCCCGAGTTCGACGACAGCAAGTCGTACGCGGAGCACGTGGCGCGCGACATGGTGCCCGAGGTGGCCGAGCTCGCCGAGTTCATCGACGTCTTCTGCGAGAAGGGCGTCTTCACGCCGGACGAGTCGCGCCTCATCCTGGAGGCGGGCGCGCAGGAGGGGATGCGCGTGAAGGTGCACGCGGACGAGCTGGCCCTCTCCGGCGGCTCGATGGTGGCGGCGGAGCTCGCCGCCGTGAGCGCGGACCACCTGCTGCACGCGGGCCCCGCGGAGCGCGCGGCCCTCGCCGAGGCCGACGTCGCGTGCGTGCTCCTGCCTTGCACCGCGCTCTCCCTCCATGCGCCGTACGCGGACGCGCGCGCGCTCATCGACGCCGACGCGCTCGTCGCGCTCGCGACCGATCACAACCCGAACTGCCCGACCGAGAGCATGCCCTTCGCGATGAGCCTCGCGTGCCACGGCATGCGCATGACGCCGGCCGAGGCGCTCACGGCGGCGACGGTCAACGCGGCGGCCGCGGTGGGGCGCGACGACCGCGGAAGCATCGAGCCCGGCATGGTGGGCGACCTCGTCGTGCTCGACGCGCCCAGCTATCGGTACATCCCGTACCGCTTCGGCATGAACCCCGTCTGGAAGGTCGTGAAGCTCGGCGAGGTCGTCGTCGACTGGAGCGGAAGGCGGCGCTGACGATGCGGCCGGCCTCCCGGAGCGGGAGAGGCTATCCGGGAGCGCGCGCACAGCCTGGCGTGTGAAGGTCGACACGCTGGGCCGGGGCGTCCTCCTCCCCGAGCTCAAGCTCGCGCTCGACACGAGCGCGCCGGGCTTCGCGAGCATCTGCTCCCACGCGCACGGCGACCACATCCCGTGGGACGCCGCGCACGTGCACGCCACGCCCGAGACGTGCGACCTCATCTCCGTCCGCGCCCCCTACCTGCGCACGACGGCCGTCCCGTGGCGCGAGCGCACGCGCATCGGCGAGGCG
>DASRYU010000035.1:0-40320 GCA_035687045.1 Thermoplasmatota archaeon
ACGATCGTGCCGATGGCGTATCCGGAGTCGCTCACGGACGTCGAGCGCGACGAGGAGAGGAAGTACGTGCCCGAGGTGCTCGTGAGGACGCTCGCGGATTCGCCGCGCGCGATGGTGGGGCCGATGATGTTGCCCAGCGAGTCGAGAAGCGTCAGGGTCACGCCGCTCTCCTGGGAGGCGAGCGTGTACGTGATGACCTGGTTCGCCGCGATGCTCAGGCTGTAGACGTCGCGGAGGTCGAGCCCGCGGAGCGTGCCCATCGTGCAGCCCGGCGTCGTCGGCATGGCGCTCCCGGTGCTCTCGCCGGCGTCGAAGGACGTGCCGAGGTCGCCGCCGGTCGTGGGCGCGAGGATGGTCGTGATGTTGAAGTCGTACTTGCTCGCGTTCGCGTCGGCCGTCGGGGGCGAGGCGCGCAGCGTGGCGGTGAGGGGGGCGATGCCGGCGATGCCCGCGCGCCCTTCCTGGCCGCTCGTGACGTAGATGGGCGCGCTCGCGCGGAGCGCGGGGGACTCGACGCCGAGGGCGAGGTAGGTCGGCGAGTTGGCGGACGCGCGTGCAAGGACGCAGGTGGGGGCGGCGTTGGTGACGTCCGCGGCATACCAGTCGACGTCGCCCGCGCGCAGGCGCGCGCTGTAGGTGGTCGCGAGCTGGATCTTCGTGGCCGTGTCGCGCGTGTTGCCCGCGTCGGCTCCGCTGCCCGCGTCGTTGTTCTGCCCCGAGTCGGCCGTCGCGGTGACCATCATGGTGGCGACGAGGATCGCGACGAGGGCGAAGCGCCCGACCTTCTGGTGCATGCGGCAGCCTCCCTCGAACATTGCCGCGTGGAGGATATCAACTCTTCCTGGGCCACCCCAGTGAACTGCACCGGTCGTCTCACTCGGCCCGGAAGCAGTACGGCCGGCAGCCGCTGGGCTCCGGACCCGTGACGAACGCGACGGTGTAGTTCTCCGCCGAGGAGGGCGCGAACCCGTGCGCGCGGAGGTAGTACGTGCCGTTGTAGGGGAGCACGGCCTCGGCGAGTTCGCCCGTCTTGACGGACGGGCCGAGGGGCGTGCCGTCCTGCGTGAGCACGGCGAGGCCGCTCGCGAGCCGCGTCTCCGCCGCGAACGAGTAGACGATGCGGTGGCCGCGCTCTCCGGTGAACGACCACACGTCCGTGTCGCCCTCGGACACGCTGCCGTGGAAGACGCCGCGGAAGCACGACGCGGGCGCCGGAAGGGAGCGGTTGAGCTGCGTGGGCGCGTCGTTCTGGCGCGTGTCGCCGCGCGCGGCGGGGACGGCCACGAGGACGTCGAAGAGGTACGGGCCGACCGACGCCTTGTCCCACGGGTCTTCGTCGGGAAGGATGCCAAGCGCGAGGCTCGACGGCTCCACCGCGAGCGTCGTCGCGAAGAGCCCGTCGGTGAGCCCGCCCACGAGCGAGCCGCCCGTGCCGGTCTGAAGCCCCACGCGCATCGCGTGCCCCGTGAGGACGCTCACGTCCATGCACGCGGGCGCGGTCGCGCTCGGGAACGAGAACCAGTCGATGTCGCCCGGCGTGAGGTTGCCGCCGTACGAGCCGTACCCGACCGCCATCGCGCTCGAGGGGGAATCGCCGGCGTCCTGGCCGCTGCCGGCGTCGTCGAGCACGCCCGGCGCAGGAAGCGCCCATGCGAAGGGAGTGGCCAACACGGCGACAAGCACGATCGAGAGTCGGGGAGCAGCCAAAGGAGGGGCCTCCGTTGCGGCCTGCCCGCAGGGTGACACGTCCGCCATGAATGCATCGCCAACGCAGCGGCGAAGCCCCCTGCCGCTGCCGGTAGGCGCCTCTGTTCCCGCGGCGACACACGGTCGTTCCGCGGGAACGGGCGCTCCCAAACGTTCATGTCCCAGGGGTGGGTCCGCCACCTTCAGCCCCTGGTGAGACCCTGCGACGCCTCGTCCGCATGTGCCACGAACAACGCACCTCCCGCAACCTCATCGCCCGCTTCCGGCGCAAGCGCGCCTGAGGCAACTGTTCTCGAACGCTCTCCCGAACGCGCGCGCAACGCGGAACGAGCCCGTGTGAAACGGACAACGCCCCGTTGCGCCACCGTTAAGTCGACACAACGCCAGCGCGGCGCTGGAGATTGGTTCGCCCATGGCCGCCGAGCGGTCCCGCCGCGTAGCCACGCGTAGCGGGAGACAAGCGAAGAACCTCAAGATGACCGCCCTGCAGGCGCGCCACGGCCCCGCCCGGCCCGCCGTCCGCAGCTGGCTTGCGAGCTTCCTCATCGACTTCCTCGTGCTCCGCTGACCCTGCGCCCCATGCGCCCACGCGCCCTCCTCCACCGGCGCCGGGCTTGATATGGGGAGGGCGCGAACCCAAGCCCGATGCTTGGCCCCGCGCCCCCCGCGCTCCTCGCCTCCGGCCCCTTCGACGCCATGGACAGGCCCCGCAAGCCCCGCTCGACCGGCGGGCCCGAGGGGCCGTGGTGGCGCCGCCCGCTGCGGCCGGAGTGAGCGCCGCGGCTCCTCGCGCGCAAATCCCTTTAAGAGAAGCGCCTCCATCCGCGGAGCAATGGCTCCGCGCCCCATGACGCTCCCCGAGAAGCTGCTTGCGCTCAAGGCCGGGAAGGACTCCGTCCGCCCGGGCGAGATCGTGGAGGCGCCGGTGGACGTCGCGATGGCACACGAGGCGTGCGCGCAGCTCATCCGGCCGTTCGAGCAGATGGGCGCGACGGAGGTCTGGGACCGCAACAAGATCGTGATCCCGATCGACCACTGGGTGCCCGCTTCGAGCGAGGCGTCGGCGAAGCTGCACCACGCGATCCGCAAGTTCGTGGAGAAGCACCAGCTTCCCCACTTCTACGACGTCGGGCGCCAAGGCATCTGCCACCAGATCCTTGTCGAGGAGGGTTTCGTCCTCCCCGGCGACCTCGTGACGGGCACCGACTCGCACACGAACATGGCCGGCGCGCTGGGCGCCTTCGCCTGCGGCATCGGGCCGACGGAGCAGGCCGCGGTGTTCGCGACGGGCGAGATCTGGCTCAAGGTCCCCGAGACGATCAAGATCGAGGTCACCGGCAGGCTCCAGTTCCCGGTGTCGGGGAAGGACATCATCCTGGAGGCGCTCCGCCAGCTCACGACGGAGGGTGGCGCGTACAAGGCGATCGAGTTCGGCGGCTCGGGCATCGAGTCGCTCGAGATGTACCAGCGCTTCACGCTCTCGAACATGACGACGGAGCTTGGCGCGAAGGCCGGTGTCATCCCTGCGGACGAGGAGACGCTGCGCTACCTGCGCTCGCTCCCGGAGATCAAGAACGGCCGCGCGAACGACATCGCGAAGCACGCGAGCCTGCGCGCCGATCCGGACGCGAAGTACGAGAAGGTCATCACGATCGACGGCGACCGGCTCGAGCCTCTCGTGGCGTGCCCGCACTCGCCGGACAACGTGAAGCCCGTCCACGACGTGGACACGGGGCGCGTCGACCAGGTGTTCGTCGGAAGCTGCACGAACGCGCGCCTCGAGGACCTGCGCGTCGTCGCGTCGATCCTCAAGGGCAAGCAGGTGAAGCGCGGCACGCGGCTCGTCGTCTTCCCGGCCTCCACGCGCATCTACATGCAGGCGCTCCGCGAGGGCATCATCGAGACCATCACCGAGGCCGGCGGCTCGTTCAACACGTCCAGCTGCGGCGCGTGCTTCGGTGGGATGGGCGGCGTGCTCGACGAGGGCGAGGTGTGCGTGTCGACCTCGAACCGCAACTTCCCGGGGCGCATGGGGCACAACAAGTCGATGAGCTACCTCGTGAGCCCCGCGACCGCCGCGGTCACCGCGCTCGAAGGCAAGCTCGTGGACCCCCGCGAGTACCTCAAGGGCGAGGACGCCGAGAAGCTCGCGCGCCTCGTCGCGCAGCGCTGAGCGCCACCTCGCGTTCCGCGTGGCGCGCGCCGCCCAGAGGACGCGAGCGAGCGCAGCGAGCGGTCGCCGAAGGCGACGCGTCCGGATGGGCGGCGTGCTCGACGAGGGCGAGGTGTGCGTGAGCACCTCCAACCGCAACTTCCCCGGCCGCATGGGCCACAACAAGTCGATGAGCTACCTCGTGAGCCCCGCGACCGCCGCGGTCACCGCGCTCGAAGGCAAGCTCGTGGACCCCCGCGAGTACCTCAAGGGCGAGGACGCCGAGAAGCTCGCGCGCCTCGTCGCGCAGCGCTGAGAGCGGCACGCCGAGAACCGCGTGTCACCGGGGCGACTCGCGTCGCTTTATCGGCGGCGCCGGCGCTTCCCGCTCGGGAGGCTCGCATGCGCACCATCCTTCTCATCCTGTCCCTCGTCTCGCTCGCCCCGCTCGCGGCCGCGGACGTCTCCGTCCCCGTGCCGCACGTGTACCGGGACGGCGACACGCTCGTCCTCGCCGCTTCGTCGTGCCCCGTCCTCGTGACCGACGGCGCGCCGAAGCCCTGCTCGGGCCCCGAGCCGTGGGCGACGACGAACCTCGCGGACCCCACGGACACGCGCGTCCTCGTCGCGTTCTGCGTGGAGGCCACGGAAGCCTCCCTCGGCACCGTCCGCGCCTGCACGCCGATGCTCTAAAGCGCATCGACCAACCGACGTCAAGGCCCTTCCCCCCGGGGCGCGCCACGCGCTCCGATGCCCGAGGAAGTGAGCAACCCGTACGGCCTCTCCGACCGCGCCCAGCACGAGCCCGCCATGCTGGCGGCGAGCTACGAGGCGGCGACGCTGAAGGACAAGGCGGTCGTCGACGTGAACGGCCAGAAGCTCGGGAACGTGGCGAGCGCGTTCGCGGAGGAGGGCATGCTGACGCGCCTGGACGTGCACCTCTCGCGCCAGGCGAAGCAGCTGTTCAACGTGGAGGAGGCGCGCGACGTGGCGGGCATTCCCGCGACGGCGATCGCGCGCGTCGAAGGCGACGAGGTGCGCCTGAGCCAGGCGGCCGAGCAGATCCTCCACCCCGAGGACCCGCGCCCGGCGCACGCGTCGCCCGACGAGCGCGGCGCGCCCGAGCTCCCGCGCAAGATCCGGTAGGACGGGCTCGCGCGCTCGGCGCGGCGAAGGCGGAGGCAGGCCAAACGCCTATCCCACGCGAGGCCGCTGCGCCGCGCGTGACCCTCCCGGTCGAGGCGCCGCGCCCCGCGCTTCCGGATGTCGTGAAGCACGACCGCGACTACACCTACCTCGCGCACACCGCGTCGCTCTGCCCCGAGTGCAAGCGCGTGGTGCAGGCGAAGGTCGTGGAGCGCGACGGGAAGGTCTGGCTGCGCAAGACCTGCCCCGACCATGGCTTCGTGGAGTCGCTGCAGTCGAGCGACGCCGCCTACTATCGATATCAGCAGGAGTTCGCGCGGCCAGGCACCCTTCCCCAGCAGTTCCAGACGGAGACGGCGCTGGGCTGCCCCCAGGACTGCGGGCTTTGCCCGGACCACGAGCAGCACACGTGCCTCGGACTCATCGACCTCACCGACGCCTGCAACATGCGCTGCCCCGCGTGCTTCGCGAACAGCGACACGGGCATCTTCCTGCCGCTCGAGACCGTCGAGAAGATGCTGGATTCGCTCGTGGCGAGCGAGGGCGTCGCCGACATCGTCCAGTTCAGCGGCGGCGAGCCCACGCTCCACCCGCGCCTCTTCGACATCATCGACCTCGCGCGCACGAAGGCCGTCCGCCACGTGATGATCAACACGAACGGCATCCGCATCGCGAGCGACGAGACGTTCGTGAAGCGTCTGGCGCAGTACAAGGAGGACTTCGAGGTCTACCTCCAGTTCGACGGCCTGCGCAAGGAGACGTACCTCACGCTGCGCGGCCAGGACATGACGGACGTGCGCACGCGCGCGCTCGAGAACCTCGCGAAGCACGACATCCCGACGACGCTCGTCGCCGTGCTCGAGAGCGGCGTCAACATGGACGAGGTCGGCGACATCGTGCGCCACGCGCTGCGCTACCCGAACGTGCGCGGCGTGACCTTCCAGCCGCAGACGCACAGCGGGCGCTGGACCGACTTCGACCCGCGCGAGCGCGTCACGGTGCCCGACGTCATCGCGGCCCTCGCCGCGCAGGCTCCCGAGCATTTCGAGCGCGACGACTTCGTGCCGCTCCCGTGCCACCCCGAGTGCATCAGCATGACGTACGCGCTGCGCAACGGCAAGGAGCTCCTGCCGCTCCCGCGCG
Organism: Thermoplasmatota archaeon; assembly: GCA_035687045.1. Taxonomy (GTDB): domain Archaea; phylum Thermoplasmatota; class SW-10-69-26; order JACQPN01; family JAJPHT01; genus JAJPHT01. Next base: position 6,149 of record DASRYU010000035.1, read on the forward strand.
TGCTCGACGTGAAGAAGCTTCTCGGCATCGCCGGGAACACCATCGCGTTCGAGAACGAGCCGGAGGTGCGCGGCGCGCTCAAGGAGCTCTGGAGCGCGAGCGCGGCGATGCAGTCGCTCAAGACGCTCAAGGCGCTCCGCTGCTGCCTCCCCAGCGTCACCGCGCGCGAGGTGCGGTACGAGAACGTGTTCCGCATCGTCATCATCGCGTTCATGGACGCGTGGAACTTCGACGTGAAGAGCGCGAAGAAGTGCTGCGTGCACCACGTGCTCCCCGACGGCCGCATCATGCCCTTCTGCAGCTACAACACGCTGCACCGGCGCAAGATGGTGGTCCCAGAAGGGGGGGCCGTGGGGTCCACCCCCCAGCGGCTTGTTGGTGATGCAGGCCATGCTCCTTGAGACCGCCCCGCGCATCGCGGCCGGCGCCGCGCTCGCGCTCGTCGGCGTCTACGCCTACGCCGCGGCCGCGCTCTGGGCGCACGCGCGCCTCGCGACGCTCGCGCCGCCGCGCTCTCTGGCGCACGCGCTCCTCGTGGGCGCGCTCATGCCCGCGTGCGGCTGCACCGCCCTCGCGTACGCGCGCCGCGCGCCCGAGCGCCTGCGCGCGCCCTTCCTCGTCGCGGCCTACGCCGCGAACCCGCTCCTCGTCCTCGCTGCCGCGCTCATCGGCGGTTGGCGCGCGGCGGCGGCCGTCCTCGCGCTCGCGCTCCTTGCGGCGCTCGCGGCGCGCGCGCTGCCGGCGGGCGAGCGGCCGCGCACGCGGCTGGACGACCTCCTCCTGCGCCGCGACGGCTCGCCGCTGCGCGACGCGGCGCCCTACGTCGCGGCGTACGCGGCGCCCGCGCTGGGGCTTGGCGCGCTCGTGGGGCTCGCGGCCGCCGCGCCGGCGCTCGTGGGCGCGCTCGCGGTGGGTGCGCTCGCGCTCCTCTTCGCGCCGCCGCACGCCGACGTCGCGCAGGACCACGGCGGACGCGTCGCGCGCGGCGTGCGCGGCCTCGTCGTGCTCTTCGCGCTTTGCGCCGCCGCGGCCGTCGCCCTCCTCTGAAGCGTCGCCGCCAGCGGCGTCACGGCGGGTCGTCGCCGTCGCGGCGCAGGCTCAGCCCCGCCGTCAGGGCCAGCACGCCGAGCACCGCCATCACGATGAGGACGGTGGTGAGCGTCGCGTCGCCGTAGCCGCGCAGGGCCATCGCGCAGGCGCCCGTGAAGGTGAGAAGGACGCCGCCGGCGAGGGCGAGCGCGATGGCGATGCCGCGCACGCGCCGGGGAGCACCGCCGGTGGGAAGAGCGTTGTGCGAAGCGACAGCGCTTTGCGCCGCCCCGCGCTCCGCCGCGCGTGGAGACGCCCCCCGCCGTGAGACGGTACGCGCACATCGGCTTCTGGGTCCCCGCCGGGATCGCGCTGGTGGCCGACGTGGCGGGCCTCGTGAGCGTGTGGGGCGACGACTCCGGCTACCAGGGGCTCGTCTTCATCTTCTTCATGATGATCGGCGTCCCCGCGACGATCGTGTGGATGATCGTGGGCGCGATCGTCGCGCGCACGAGCGGCCCCCCCGGATCGGGGCGCGCGTTCGCGACGGGCGCCGCGGTCGCATTGGGCGCGATGCTCATCCTCTTCAGCGCGACGTGCTTCCTCACGTACGCGTAGGTGCCGCATGGAGTTCCCCGTCCACGTGCTCGGCGTCCACCCGCACCGCGTGTTCGACGTGCTGAGCCTTCTTGTGGGCGCGCAGCTCTTCTGGTGGCTGCAGCGGCGCTCGCCGCGCGCGTTCAGCTCCGACGAGCGCTGGACCCTCGCCGCCGGTTGTCTCGTGGGCGCGGCGCTGGGCGCGAAGCTTCTTGTCTTTCTCGAGGAGCCGCGCCCGCTCCGCGTGCTCGCGGACCCCGGCTTCTGGGCGGGCGGGAAAAGCATCGTCGGCGCCCTTCTTGGCGGGCTTGCCGGGGTCGAGCTCGCGAAGCGCCTCGGCGGCATCACGCGCCGCACGGGCGACGCGTTCGTCGTGCCGCTCTGCGTGGGGCTCGCCCTCGGCCGCGTCGGCTGCTTCCTCTCCGGCCTCACCGACGACGCGTACGGCACGCGGACGACGCTCCCGTGGGGCGTGGACTTCGGCGACGGGCCGCGCCACCCGACGCAGCTCTACGAGATCGCCTTCGCGCTCGGCTTCCTCGCGCTCGTGCCGTGGCTCTCGCGGCGCGTGCCGGCGGAGGGGGACGTCTTCCGTGTGTTCATGGTGATGTACTTCGCGTTCCGCTTCCTCGAGGAGTTCGTGCGCGTCGCGCCGCGGCCCTACCTCGGGCTCACGGTGTACCAGTGGGCGTGCGCGGCGGGGCTCGCGTACTACGCGCTCGACCACCTGGCGAGAAGGAGGCGCGCGCCGCTCGCGGCGGCCGCGTGAGAAGAGGGGAAGGAGGCGCGGCGGGCGCGTGTCCCGCCGCGATGGGCGCTCAGCAGCCGAGCGCGAGCCCGTCGACGTCGACGCACTGGTCCACGTCGACTCCCTGGGGCAGGTCCTTGTGGCCCACCGGGAGGTCGACCGGGAGCTTCTTCATGTGCTTCCACGTCGCGTCGTCGAGCGCGCCCAGCGGCGTCTCCTCGACGTCGAGCGTCTCGCCGTTGACGGTGACGCTGCCGTCGACGTCGGCGCCTTCCTCGCTCACGAACGCCTCGAACGTGAGGACGAAGAAGTTGCCGAGCACGTCGAGCACCTGGAGGCAGTACTGGAACCAGGTGAAACGTCCCTGCTCGTTCTCGCCGACGCTCACGTCGGCGTCCTCGAGCACGGTGCCGTTCTCGCCGAGGACGCCGGCGTCGACGCTGGAGTACCAGCTGTCGTCGGCGTCGCCGTCCTTGTCGCATTCGGGGCAGGCGGTGGGCTCGACGGCCGCGAGCGCGCCGCCCGCAAGGGCGACGAGCGCGGCCAGCGCGATCAGAGGTGGCGTGGTCAGACGCATGGCCAAGACTCGGCACCCCCCGTCGTCCCCTCTTTGGATGGGTTCGGAAAGCGAGGCGCCCTCACGGACGCGTCCTTGAGAGGTGGAGGAGGCGGGCGAGGAGCGCCGCCGTCGCCACCTCCACGAGCTTCGTGAAGACGCCGAGCGCCTCCCAATCCTCGACCTCGCCCAGCACGCCCACGGTGCGGCTCGCCACGTACGTGAGCACGAGCGCCGCGTTGCCGAGGATGCCGGCGAGGTAGAACCCCTGCAGGTTCCGGCGCGGCCAGCGGTCGGTGATGGGCGACCCGTTCATGACGTGGCTCGCGACGATGGCGAAGCCGTAGAGGCCTTGCGCGGTCGCCGCGAGCATGAAGAAGACGCCGAACGCCCACCATTCCTCGAAGTGCTCCTCGACGAGGAGCCCGTGGACGATGGACGCGAGGATCGACAGGCCGGCGGTCCAGAAGAGGAGCTTCGGGTGCCCGCCCATCGTTCCTCAGAGCTTGCCTTCCGTCACGAGGGAGACGGCGCCTGCCTGGGCCGCGTTCCGCTTCTCGGCCTCCGACGGGTGCTCCGCGAGCACGGGGGGCTTCGTGAAGTTGTGCTCCGGCGGCGGGCTCGAGATGGTCCACTCGAGGCTGTCGCCGCCCCACGGGTCGTGGCCGGCGTAGTCGCCGTGCTTCCAGCTCCAGAGGAAGTTCACGAGCATGAGGCCGACGCCCGCGGCGAAGAGGAACGCGCCGACGGTCGCGACCGTGTTCAGCATCGAGAGGGACATGCCCGTGGCGTACTCGGCTTCCGCGGCGTACGTGTAGATGCGGCGGGGCATCTTGCCGAAGAAGAACATGCTCATGAAGAGCAGGTTGAACCCGATGAAGCCCATCCAGAAGTGGATGCGGCCCAGCCGCTCGTTGAACATGCGCCCGGTGAGCTTCGGGAACCAGTAGTACAGCGCGGAAAGGACGCCCCACACGCCGCCGCCGAGCACGGCGTAGTGGAAGTGCGCGACGACCCAGTAGCTCCCGTGCATGCCGTAGTCGATGGCGACCGACGAGAGGAACACGCCGGTGAGGCCGCCGATGAGGAAGAGCAGGATGAACCCGATGGCGAAGAGCATGGGCACGCTGAAGCGGATGCGGCCGCCCCACATCGTGGCGATCATGCAGAGGTAGATGACGCCGAAGGGCACGGAGATCATCTCCGTCGTGATCGTCATCGCCTTGCGGAGGTTCGGGTCCACGCCCGTCGTGAACATGTGGTGCACGTACACGATGAACGAGAGGAACGTCGCGAACGCGAGCGACCAGATGATGGCCTTCTTGCCGTAGAGCGGGCGCTCGCTGAAGGTCGAGATGACCTCGAGCACGGCGCCCAGGCCCGGCAGGAGAAGGATGTATACCTCGGGGTGGCCGAAGAACCAGAAGAGGTGCGCCCACAGGATGGCGCCGCCGTTCTCCACGTCGAAGAAGTGGAAGCCGAGGTTGCGGTCCACGAGGAGCATCAGGCCCGCCGCGCCCAGCGCCGGGAAGGCGAAGAGCATGATGACGACGGTCCAGAAGACCGCCCAGCTGAAGAGCGGCATGTGGTAGAGCTTCATGCCCGGCGCGCGGAGCTTGAAGTACGTCACCAGGAAGTTGATCGTGGAGACGGTGACGCCGATGACGAAGAGCGCGATGCCGATGGCGACGAGGTCGACGCCGAGCCCCTGCTGCAGCGAGAGGGGCGCGTAGAGCGTCCACCCGCCCGCCGCCGCGCCGCCCGCGAGGAACCCGCTGCAGGCGACAAGGCCGCCGGCGAGGTACATCCAGTACGAGAGCGCGTTCAGGCGCGGGAAGATGAGGTCGCTCGCGCCCAGCTGGATGGGCACGATGTAGTTGCCGAACGCGAAGGCGAACGGCGAGAGGAAGAAGATGATCATGACGATGCCGTGCATCGTCACGAGCTGGTTGTAGAGCTCGGCCGTGGCGTCGCCGAAGATGGCCTGGTCCGCGCGCGCGAGCTGCGTGCGCATGAGGAGGGCCATGATGCCGCCGATGACGAAGAAGGCGAGCGACGTCCAGAGGTAGAGGATGCCGACGTCCTTGTGGTTCGTCGTGGAGAGCCAGTGCTTGATGCCCTTGTGCCCGTACGCCATCTAGCTCGACCCCCCGAAGGTGTGGGAGGCGCCCGTGGTGAGCGCCTCGAGCTTCGTGCTGCCGGCGGGCGCGTAGAGGAGGCCCGTCTGGCCGGACGCGAGCGTGAGGACGTGCTCGCCGAACGTGAAGCGCTCCTCGGTCGCGGCCTGGTTGTTGATGCGCACGGCGAAGGCGCGCGCGGTGTTGATCGTGCTGTTGCCGCCGTCGGCGCGGAAGGTGGCGCCGTCGAAGGTGAGGTTGACGGTGGCGTTGCCGAGGCGCTGGTACTCGCGCGCCGACTCCGTCGCGACGTACTGGCGCCACTCCTCCTTGCTCACGACGTGCATCGTCGTCTTCATGAGCGCGTGGCCGACGCCGCAGATCTGCACGCAGACGGGCTCGATGGTGCCAGGCTCGTGCGCCTGCCACCAGATGCGGTTGATCTGGCCGGGCACGGCGTCGATGCGGATGCGGTACTCGGTGAGCGCGAAGTTGTGCCAGACGTCCTGCGAGACGATGTCGGCGACGATCGGCGTGTCGACCGGGAGCGTCCAGTCGTTGATCTTCGCGATGGGGACGCCGCCCTCGCCCGCGTAGATGAGGCGCCAGCCGAACTGGAAGCCGACGACGGTGACGTTGACGCGCTCGCCTTCGGGGGGCGGCGTCTCGAGCTCCGTCGTGGCGCTGATGGTGCCGAAGGCGAGGCCGAACATGATGCCGGCGATGAGGAGCGCCATCACGTAGCTCCAGATGGGGTGGCCGCGCTCGGGCGCGAGGGTGCCGGCGCGCGGCGCGTCGGCGGGGCGGACGGTGCCGGGGCGCGCGCGGTAGCGCACGAGGATGTAGCCGAGCCAGCCGATGACGAGCGTGCCGACGACGAGCGCGATCGCCATGTAGAGGTTGAACAGCTCGTTGAAGATCTCGGTGGAGACGCTGACCGCCATCTCAGATCACCCGGAGATAGATGAAGCTGAACACGAGGACCCAGATCAGGTCGACGAAGTGCCAGTAGAGGAAGGCGCCCTCCATGCCCGAGAGGCGCTCCTTGCGGACGAAGCCGGTGAAGGAGAGCGCGAACAGGAGGCTGAGCACGATGACGCCCGCGAGGACGTGCAGGCCGTGCACGCCGGTGAGCGAGTAGAAGGCCGTGCCGTAGACGCTGGAGGTCGTCGTGAGCCCCTCGTGCATGAGGTGGCTGTACTCGAGGACCTGGCCGCCGAGGAAGATGAGGCCGAGAAGGATCGTGAGCGCCATCCAGATGCGGAAGCCCTTGACGTCGTCCTTCTTGAGGCGCCACTTCGCGACCTCCACCGTGACGCCCGAGCTGATGAGCACGGCCGTGTTGATGTAGATCGGGAGCATGTCCATCTCGAGGATCGCGCGCGGGATGAAGTCCTCCGTGTGCGCGCGGCTCCAGAAGTAGAACGTGAAGAGGATGCCGAAGAGCACCACTTCGCTGAGGATCAGGATGATCGAGCCCCAGAGGTATTCGCTCGAGCCCGTGGAGAACGGCTTGCCCGAGAGCTCGTGGACGTCCTCCCGGATCCAGCCGACGACCGACGCGGCCATGATCAGGAAGCCGACCAAGGCGAGCACGGGCTGAAGGAGGCCGAAGAGGAAGATCGTCGTGCCGATCGTGAGCCAGAGCGGCATGAAGGAGCCGTGGTGCTCCTCGACGTGCGCGTGGCCTTCGCCGGCGGGATGCGCGGTGGGGGCAGCGTGTGCCATGAAGCGGTCTCCCTGGGGGACGCGCGCGCACGCGGGGGCTCTGCCTTAAACATTCGCTCCTTACGCGGAGGCCGAGGGCGCGCGTCGCGGACGGCGCGGCCCCGCTTCGCCTGCGTCGCCTGCGCGGGCACGCACGGCGCGCGCGACGCGCACGCGCAACGACGCCCGCCGCGCTGGCCGCGGGAGGCGCAGGAGGAGCGTCGGCGCGCGCGGGAGCGCGCGGCGCCGCGGCGGGAGAGGGAGGTGACCCTTGTCGCAAGACCCCCTGCCCGCCTGCCACGGCCGGAGCCGCAGGATGTGACACTCCTCTCAGCTTCATATGATAGAACAGCGGCAGAGCCACTTGATTCGCCATGGCGATGCACCTCAAGCTCGAGCCGCCGACCTCGGACGGCGCCCGCAAGTACCGCGCGCTCATCGACGGGCAGTGGGTGGAGTCCTCCACCGGCGAGTGGATCGACGTCACCGACCCCGCGACGGGCGCCCTCGTCGGCCAGGTCCCCGCGCTCCTGCCCGCCGACGTGGAGCGCGCGATCGACGCCGCGCACCACGCGCGCCGCAAGATCCGCGACATCCCCGCCATCGCGCGCATCGAGATCCTCGAGCGCGCGAAGCACATCCTTGAGGCGAACCGGTCGCTCCTCATCGACCTCGTCGTCGCCGAGAGCGGCAAGCCGATCAACGTCGCCAAGGGCGAGGTGAAGGCGACGATCGAGCGCCTCGCGCTCACCGCGCAGGAGGCGCGGACGATGCACGGCGAGTTCATCCCCGGCGACTGGGTGGAGGACACGAAGTCGAAGTTCGCCATCGTGCGCCGCCAGCCGCGCGGCGTCGTCGCCGCCATCACGCCGTTCAACTACCCGCTCTTCATCGCCGCGGCGAAGGTCGTCCCCGCCCTCGTGGCGGGCAACACCGTCGTCGTGAAGCCCTCGACGGAGACGCCCCTCTCGATGCTCTTCTTCGCGAAGGCGATGGAGGAGGCGGGGCTCCCGCCGGGCGTGCTCAACATCGTCACCGGCCGCGGCCGCGAGATCGGCGATATCATCGCCGCGAGCCCGAAGGTGGACATGATCTCCTTCACCGGATCGACCGCCATCGGCGAGCGCATCGCCCAGAAGGCGGGCATGAAGCACCTCGCGCTCGAGCTTGGCGGCAAGGGCGCGGCGCTCGTCCTGGACGACGCGAACCTCGACCTCGCCGCGCGCGAGGTCGTCCGCGGCGGCCTGCGCTTCCAGGGGCAGCGCTGCGACGCCGTCGCGCGCATCCTCGTGGACGCGAAGGTCGCGGACGCGTTCGTCGCGAAGCTTCTCGCGGAGGTCGCGAAGTACCCGATGGGCGACACGCGCGACGAGAAGACCGCCATCGGCCCGCTCATCAAGCCGGCCGCGGTGAAGTTCGCGCAGGAGCTCGTCGCCGACGCGCGCGCGAAGGGCGCGAGGCTTCTCGCCGGCGGCGGCTACTCGGGCAACTACCACGAGCCCACCGTGCTCGACCACGTGACGCTCGACATGCGCGTCGCGTGGGAGGAGCAGTTCGCGCCCGTGCTCCCGATCATCCGCGTCCACGGCGGCGTGGGCGAGATGCTCGAGATCGCCAACCGCAGCGAGTACGGGCTCGACAGCAGCGTCTTCACGAACGACGTCAACAAGGCGTGGGGCGTGGCGAAGCGCCTCGAGGACGGCGCCGTCACCATCAACGGCTTCCCCGCGCACGGCGTCGGCCACTTCCCCTTCGGCGGGAACAAGCGCTCCGGCATGGGCCGCGAGGGCATCCACGCGAGCCTCGAGGAGATGACGCGCGTGCAGACGATCGTCATGAACCTCCCGCCCCTGGACGACCCGTACACCTGGTGAGCCGGGCACGGGCCGAGGCGGGGGCACGGGCCGAGGCGCGGGCACGGGCAGGGGCCGCTTGAGGCGAGCACGTCCGTCGGCGCCCGCTCGCGCGGTCTCCACCGACCAACCCAGGGGCCAACCGAGCCACCCGGCGTGTAGGCGAAAAGGACTTGAGCCCCCGGACCGTCGTCGTGGTAACCACCGCCGGCCCTCGCCAGGGCCGGGATCCGGAGGCGTCCCCCTGACAAAGATCCTCGTCGTTGACGATGAGCCCAGCATCCTGCGAAGTACCCAGCTCCTGCTCATGGACATGGGCTTCCAGGTCGTGACGTGCGCCGACCAATCGCAGGTCGTCGACACGCTCAAGAAGGAACGCCCCGACCTCCTGCTCCAGGACGTCCGCATGCCGGGCCTGGACCTCGACCGGCTCGTCTCCACCATCCGCGCGGACAAGGACCTCGCGAAGCTCCCCATCCTCCTCTTCTCGGCGAGCATGGACCTCGACGAGATCCAGCAGCGCGTCGGCGCGGCGGGTGTCCTCGAGAAGCCGTTCAAGCCCACGGAGATCGTGGAGGCCATCCAGGTCGCCATGGCGCCCGGTGGGGCCGCGTGACGCTGCCGCCGGTCCGCTCCTCGAAGATCGCCCCCCAGGTCCAGCCTCCGGCCCAGAACCCGCAGATGCAGGTCCTGGAATCCGCGCTCCACGACGCGACCAACGGCATCGCCGCCGCGCGCTCGTACGGTGAGATCCTTCTTCTCCGCGAGCAGAGCGGAAAGAAGGAGGACTCCTCCGCCCTCGTCGAGAGCCTGCTCAAGGAGCTTGAGCGCGCGGGCGAGATCCTCCGCAACGTCCGCAGCGGCGTCATCGAGACGTACCAGCCCGGCGACGTGCTCATGTGCAAGTCGTGCGGCTACACCTTCGTCCACCGCAAGGCGGCGGGCAAGATGGGGTCGTGCCGGCGCTGCAAGTCGTACGAGGTCACGCGCTGGAAGCCGTGACGCGCCTCGCCTGATCTCGCGCATACGCGCCGGAGCCTCGCGCCGCCTCGTTCGTGGGGCCGTATGCGCGTCCGATGATTCGTTCGTTCGCTTTAGGACGACCCCAGGACTCTGCGCCCGCGGGGAGGCTCCAGCCTTTGGCATCGTACCGCCGCATCGTCCTCGCACTCTCGCTCACAGCCCTGCTCGTCGGCTCCACGCTCCTGGCCGGCACGGCCGCCGCCGCGCATGACCGCGGGCTCTTCGAGCTCGACGGGAACGTCGCCGACGCGGCCGCCGGCGCGCCCTACGACTGGGCGAGCACGTTCTCGGCCTCCGGCGTCACGCTCCTCTCGGGCCTGCCCCTGCGCGTCTCCGCCTTCGGCGCCGACCACATGGCGCCCGACCTCTCCTACCACGGGCCGGGCAGCAAGGACATCCAGGACATGACGTCCTGGCAGTGCACGTCGCAGAACTCTCCCCAGGACAAGACGGACCTCCTGAACGGCTACGCCGTGATGCTGCGCGGCAGCAGCGGCGCCGACCACCTGTACTTCGGGTTCGAGCGCGCGACGAACAACGGCAACTCGTTCATGGGCGTCTGGTTCCTGCAGAACCCGACGGGCTGCACGCTGGTCGCCAACGGCGGCACCGGCTGGTTCACCGCCGGCCACACGACCGGCGACCTCCTGCTCCTGAGCGACTTCACCGGCGGCGGCAGCGTCGCCACCGTCGCGGCGTACCGCTGGAACCCCGCGGTCGCGAACAACCTCCAGCTCATCGCCTCCCACTCCGACTGCTCCACGGCGCCCGCCAACGACGTCCTCTGCGGCCGCGTGAACAGCGCGTCGCTCACCACGCCCTGGGCCCCCGGCGCGACGTCGCCCCTCGCGTCGAACACCTTCCTCGAGATCGGCACGAACCTCACCGGCCTCCTTGGCGCCGGGAACGTGCCCTGCTTCGCGCAGGTGATGTTCGAGACGCGCACCTCCGCCGAGCTCAGCGCCCAGCTCAAGGACTTCGTCCTGCGCGACTTCCACTCGTGCGACGCGCGCATCAGCGTCTCGCCGCTCGCCGCGACCGACCTCGTCGGCCAGACGCGCACGTTCACCTTCACCGTCACGAAGAACACCGCCGGCACGTGGGTGGCGGCGGCGGGCGAGACCGTGCAGGCCCGCATCGTCAGCGGCCCCGGCTCCTTCGTCGGCCCCACGACGTGCGTCACGGGCGCCGCGGGCACCTGCACCGTCACGCTCACCTCCTCCGTCTCCGGCCAGACGGTCCTCGCGGGCGACGTCGCGCTCCCGATGCAGCAGAGCATCGTGCGCCGCAGCACCGACGGCACGGGCGGCAACTCGGGCCCCGCCACGCAGACGTGGGTGCGCATCCCCAGCGCCACCGTCACGACGCCCACCGCCGCGTCGCTCGCCTTGGGCGGCTCCGTCGCCGACGGCATCGTCGTGAGCGGCGACCTCGGCACGCCCACGGGCCTCGTCGACGTCCACGTCTGCGCCCCCGCGCAGGTCGTCGGCGGCGGCTGCCCCGCGGGCGGCACGTTCGTCGGCCAGGTGTCGCTCTCGGGCGGCATCGCCACCTCGCCCTCCTTCACGCCCACGCACGCCGGCACGTGGTGCTTCCGCGCCGACTACCTCGGCGACGCGACCTACCTGCCCTCCACCGACGCCTCCCCCACCGAGTGCTTCGTCGTGACGCGCGCGACGCCCACCCTCTCCACGACGTCGCTGCCCAACATCGACGGCGTGGCGCCCGGCGCGAGCGTCGCGGACGCGGCCACCGTCACCGGCCTCGGCGGCGCCTTCCCGCTCCCCACGGGCGCGGTCGCGTTCCACCTCTGCGCGCCCAACGAGGTCACCGACGACGGCTGCCCCGCGGGCGGCCTTGCCGTCGGCAGCGCGGTCCTCGACGCCGCCGGCGCCGCCACCTCGCCCAGCACGAGCGCCACGAGCGCGCTGGGCAAGCACTGCTGGCGCGCGGAGTACGCGGGTGACGCCAACTACCTCCCCGTCTCGCACACGAACGCCGACTCCGAGTGCTTCGTCGTGCGCGACGTCTCCCTCGCCCTCGCGAAGAGCGCCTCCGTCGCGCAGGCGCGCCCCGGCGACGAGGTCGTCTACACCCTGACGCTCACCGCCACGGGCAACACCGCGGCCACGGACGTCGTTCTCCGCGACACGGTCCCCGCGCGCTCGACGCTTGTCGACTGCGGCGGCTGCGTCGCCTCGGGCACGGCCGCGGGCTCCGAGCTCTCGTGGACCTTCCCGAGCGTCACGCCCCCCGCGAGCCCGAGCGTCTCCTTCCGCGTCGCGCTGGACCCGCTCTTCCCGGCGGGCCTCACGCAGGTCGCCAACGTCGCGACCGTCGCGTCCGCGCAGACGGGGGAGACGCCCTCGAACGAGGTGCTCGTCGACGTCCTCGCCATCTCCATCCTCCAGCTCGAGAAGCGCGTCGCGCTCGTCGGTGGCGAAGCCGGCACGGCCGTCGACGCCCTGCCGGGCGACGAGGTCGAGTACGTGCTCACGCTCCGGGCGAGCGGCGACGCTCCCGCCACCGGCATCGAGGTGCGCGACGTCGTCCCGCCGCGCGCGACGCTCGTCTCCTGCGACGGCTGCGCCTTCGAGGGCACGGCCTCCGGCTCCACGCTCGCGTGGACCCTCGCGTCGCTCGAGCCTGGCGCCGCGAGCGACCTCCGCTTCCGCGTCGCGCTCGACGCCGTCTTCCCCGCCGGCGTCACGCTTGTGCCCAACGTCGCGAGCGTCACCTCCGCCGAGAACGGCGCGCAGACCTCGAACGAGGCGGTCGTGAGCGTCCTCGCGACGCCCGCGCTCGAGCTCGCGAAGGGCGTCCGCGCGCCCGGCGGCGACGTCGCCGAGACGCTCGACGCCTTCCCCGGCGACGAGGTCGAGTTCGTCCTCACCGTCCGCTCCGTGGGCAACGCGCCCGCGAGCGACGTCGTCGTGCGCGACACCGTCCCCGCGCGCAGCACGCTCGTCTCGTGCGGCGGCTGCGACGGCGCGGGCAGCGGCGAACTCGCGTGGACCCTCGCCACGCTCGCCCCCGGCGGGTCGGTCGAGCTCTCCTTCCGCGTCGCCCTCGACGCCGTCTTCCCCGCGGGGGAGACGATCGTCCCCAACGTCGCCACCGTCGCGTCGGCGCAGACGGACGAGCAGGCCTCGAACTCGGTCGAGGTGCGCGTCGTCGCGACGCCCGCCATCCACCTCGTGAAGAGCGTGTCGCTCCTCGAGGCCGCGCCGGGCGACGAGCTCGAGTACGTGCTCACCGTCCGCGCGACGGGCGACGCGCCGGTGACGGACGTCGTTGTCCGGGACACGGTCCCCGCCCGCAGCACGCTCGTGTCGTGCGACGGATGCACGTACGACGGCACCGCGCCCGGCTCCACCCTCGCGTGGGACGTCGGCGCGCTCACGCCGCCCGAGAGCGCCACGATGCGCTTCCGCGTGCTCCTCGACGCCGTCTTCCCGGCCGGCACGACGCTCGTCCCCAACGTCGCGTCGGCGAGCTCCGCCGAGACGGGCGACGTCGACTCGAACGAGGCGCTCGTGAGCGTCCTCGCGACGCCGGCGCTCGAGCTCGAGAAGCGCGTCTCCACCCCCGGCGGCGCCGAGGGCGCGAGCCTTGACGCGGTCCCGGGCGGCGAGGTCGTCTTCCGCCTCGCGCTCCGCTCGACGGGCAATGCTCCCGCAAGCGGCGTCGCCCTCGTCGACACCGTTCCCGCCCGCAGCACGCTCCTCTCGTGCGACGGCTGCGCCTTCGAGGGGACGACGCCCGGATCCACGCTCGCGTGGAGCCTCGGGACGCTCGCGCCCGGAGAGACGGTCGAGGTGGAGGTGCGCGTCGCGCTCGACGCGAGCTTCCCCGCCGGCGTCACGATCGTCCCCAACGTCGCGACCGTCTCCTCGGATGAGACGGGCGAGCTCTCCTCGAACCTCGTGGAGGTCCTCGTCCTCGCGACGCCGGCCCTCGGGCTCGAGAAGGCCGCCGACGTCGCGAGCGCCTCCGCCGGCGACCTCGTCACGTTCACCCTCCGCGCGTACAACGGCGGAGACGGCGACGTCGAGCACGCGTCGGTCGTGGACCTCGTGCCGGAAGGCACGGAGTTCGTCGCGTGCAGCGGCGACTGCCTCGAGCTCGCGGGCGTCGTGACGTGGGCCATCGGCCCCCTTCCCGCGCACACGAGCGCCGACGCGCCCGCCGCGAGCGTCACGCTCACGGTGCGCGTGCTCGACGCGCACGGCTGCTCGGCCTGCAACGTCGCCACGCTCGCGAGCCCCGCTCAGCCGGGCCTCGTCGAGTCGAACCTCGTCTGCGTGCAGATCGTTCCCGACCTCGACCTCGCGCGCGCGACCGGAAAGGCCGTCGCGCTCCGCGTCGAAGGGCTCGGCCTCGAGCTCCTGCGCGCGGGCGCCGTCGCCGAGGCGCAGGCTGGCGCCGGCGAGGTGTCCGACGCCGCCGAGGAGCTGCGCGTCGCGGCGCCGGCGGACGTGGCGTCGCTCTCCGCGAGCGCCGTCCGCTCCTCCACCCGCTCGTCGATCGGCGCGAGCGGCGCGACGACGCTCTCGTACGCGGAGGTCGTCGAGCTCCGCGCGCTCGGCGGCCTCGTGACCGCGTCGAAGGTGCGCGCCGTCGCGCAGACGACGGCGACGCCCTCGGGCGCGACGTTCTCGTCCGCCGGCACGAGCGTCGTCGACCTGCGCGTGATGGGCGTGCTCTACCCGAGCGTCGAGCCCGGCACGCGCATCGAACTGCCGGCCGCCCTCTTCGGCGCCGGCAGCCACGTGCTCGTCGGCGGCGCGAGCGGCGCGAGCGCGATGCCGCCTGGCGCCTCGGGCGGCTTCTACGAGGCGGGCCTCGAGACGGTCGCGCTGCGCATCGTCGTCGCGGACGCGGACCCGCTCGCGCCCGGCGCCCAGCGCCTCGAGATCGAGGTCGCGCGCGCCGTCGCGGACGCCGTCTTCCCGCAGGAGACGCCGTGCGCTCCCGCCGGCCCCTCCGAGGCCGCCGCCCAGGCCGCCGTCATGCGCGCGGGCGACGCCGCCATCGGCTCCGCCGCCGCGCCCGCAAGCGGCGGGAGCGGCCGCCAGGCGCTCGCGGGCGCCTCGCTCGGCCTGGTCGACGCCGGCGCGTCCGTGACGGAGGCGCGCACGGAGCTCGGCGACGGCGCCGCCACCGCGATCGCCATCGCGCAGGCCGCCGACGTGTGCGTCGCGCTCGAGGCCGGCGAGTGCGTCGTGCGCGCGGAGCTGCTGCGCGCCGACGCGCGCGTGCTTGCCTCGGATGCCACGCTGTCGAAGGACGCTTCCGGCAGCCGCGTGGCGGGCCTCGTGGTCCGCGGCGTGCCCGTCGTCGCGCCCGTCGCGCCGAACACGCTCGTCGAGCTTCCCGGGCTCGGCTTCGTCGTCCTCGACGAGCGCCTCGACGCCGGCAGCACGCTCGTCGTGCGCGCGCTCCGGCTCGTGGTGACGCAGGGCCCCCTCGCGGGCAGCGAGGTCGTGGTGGCGGAGGCGGCCGCGACGGCGCAGGCGCCGTAGGCCCAGCCAGGGCGGCGGGGGCGGGCCTACCCGTCCTCGTCGCTCTCCTGCACCTCGCGGAACCCCTGCGTGAGCTTGCCCACCCCAAGGGCGCGCTCGTGGAGGATCTCCGCCTCGAGGTCGCTGAGCTCGCCCTCGCGCGGCGCGCGGCGGAGCGGCTTCGTCGTGCGCTCGACCATGAGCGGCGTGCGGGGGCGGCGGGGGTTTAGCCTCTCTCGCACCGTCGGCGGTAGCGCCCTGCGGGTTGAAGCGCGGGAAGCTCGCTCGTCGGCGCATGCGCGCGCGCGTCGCCGGCGTCCTCCTCGCGCTCCTCGCCGCCGGCTGCACGGCGGAGCCTGCGACAGACGCGACGCCCGCGGAGGGCCCGCCGCTGCGTTTCGCCGCGCCCGTCTCGACGGGGCTCCCCCCGCAGCCGCTCGTCTCGACGAGCAGCTTCGAGCCGTTCGTCGCGGCCGACAGCCAGGGGCGGATCTTTGTCGCCGACGCGGGAGCGCGCTTCTCCGTCTCGCTCGATGGCGGCTCGACCTTCCTTCCCCGGCCTGGACCGCTTCCCGCGGCCACCACGCTCTGCGGCGACGTCGCGCTTGCGGTCGACGCGCGCGACCGGCTTTGGTTCGCGCAGTCGCACAAGTGCGGCGGCGCGGAGAGCCGCGGCATCCGCGTCGCGCTCTCCGAGGACGGCGGCCTGAGCTGGACGCCGCCGCTTCTTCTCGAGCACGGGAACGCGGACCGCCCCTGGTGGGCCATCGACGGCGAGCGCGCGCACCTTGTCTGGCTCGAGGTCGACACGATGGGCGTCTACGCGGCCTCCTCGACCGACGCGAGGAGCTTCACGCCGCCTCGCGCGCTCGCGGCGCAAGCGTCGTTCGGCGCGCCCGCCGTGCTCGAGGGGCGCCTTCTTGTCGCGGACTGCGGCGGCATCAGCGACGGCGACGGCAGGCGCATCCGCTTCCCGCGCGAGCTGCCCTCGACGTTCTGCATGCTGCGCCCCATGCTCGCGGCGCGGCCGGGAGACCCGACGCTCCACCTCGCGTGGCTCGACGTCGAGCGGCGCGTGTGCGTCGCAGCCTCCGTCGACGCCGGCGCGTCGTGGCGCCTCGTCGAGTGCCGCTCTCCGGGCGCGATGGTGCTCGACGCGGAGAAGAACCCGAACCTGTGGCTTGTCGCCAGCGCGCGGGGCGTGAGCGTCGCCGCGTTCGCCCGGAGCGCGAGCGGCGAGGGGGTGGACCTCCACGTCACGCGGTTCACGGACGGGGTCCCCTCGCGCGGCGTCGCCGTCTCCGACCTCGGCGGCAGGGCGTCGGCGCCCGCGAACACCGACTTCCCCGCCCTCGCCGCGCTCCCCGACGGGCGCCTCGTGGCGGCGTGGGCGCCGCGCGAGGGGGACGTCCAGGTCGCCACGGAGCAAGGAAGCCTCAAGACCCCCTCCTGAGTTGGCGCGCCCATGGAGACGCGCTTCGCCGGCAAGGCGTGGGTCTTCGGCGACAACATCGACACCGACCAGATCACGCCGGGGAAGTACCTCACGATGATCACCGCCGAGGAGCTCGGCAAGGTCGTTCTCGCCGGCGCGCCTGGCCGCGAGGACTTCGCGAAGAAGGTCTCGAAGGGGGACGTCCTCGTCGCCGGACGCAACTTCGGCTGCGGCTCGTCGCGCGAGCACGCGCCGCTCGCCATCAAGGGCGCCGGCATGCCCGTCGTCCTCGCCGAGAGCTTCGCGCGCATCTTCTACCGCAACGCCATCAACGTCGGGCTTCCCGTCCTCGAGGTCGCCGGCATCAGCAGCAAGGTGAAGGAAGGCGACGTGCTCGACGTCGACCTCACCACGGGCCGCATCCACAACCAGACGCGGAACGAGACGTACGAGGCGGTCCCGCTCTCCGACAAGGCCATGAGCCTCCTGCGCGCGGGGGGCCTCGTCGAGGTCACGCGGCAGAAGCTCGCGGCGAAGCGCCAGGCGTGAACCTCCGCGCGCCGCGGGTACAAGAACGCTTATGAGCGGCACCGGGCGGTCCTCGCCCGAGGCTTCGCCATGCGCTCAGCGTCCGCCACCCTCGTCTCCGCCCTCCTTCTGGGCGTCGCCCTCGCCGGCTGCGCCGTTCCCGGCGCCGAGCGCGTGGACGCCGCCGACGCGAACGCCTCGCCCCCCGCGCCGCGGGCGCGCGTCGTCGTCGCCGGCATCGACACGGGCATCAACGCCTACCACGTCGAGTTCCGCGACCACGGCCCGGACGCGTACCGCCACCCCTCCGAGTACCTCGTCGGCTACCCCGCCGACACGCCCGCGCTCTGGCTCACGCTGAACGCGACGGACTACGAGGAGGCGGTCCTCGCGGACTGCGAGGCGTGGCAGAGCGTCGAGACGGGCAAGATGTACTGGATCCCAGGCACGCGCATCGTCGGCGCCATCACGTTCGAGGAGTTCAGCGACATCCCCTGCGAGGAGGACGACCTGCCCGGCGCCATCCTCGACCGCGGCTCCCACGGCACGATGATCTCGTCGCGCATCGCGGGCGGCACGTACTCGCTCTGCCCCGAGTGCAAGATCGTCTTCATCCAGGGCTTCCACAGCGACTCGATGAAGTGGAGCGCCGAGCAGCCCTTCATCGACCTGCAGACGAACTCGTGGGGCGCGCTCCCCATCAACTACAAGGCCGGCCTCCAGGGCTTCTCGCGCGAGGACGTCGTCGAGGCCGCCGCGAAGCAGCCCACGTTCGTCGCGGGCGGCAACGGCCTTCTCGGGTTCTTCGGCGTGAGCGGGCACCCCGCCTACTTCGACGACATCGCGGGCCCCGAGGGCGTCATCATGGTCGGCGGCCACGACGGCGGCCGCTTCACGCCGTGGACGATGACGATGCCGCACGTCGTCGCGGACGCGATGATGCACCCCGCCGCGCACCACGACAGCATCGACGGCGGCGACGACCGGACGGGCGGCGGCACCTCGGGCGCGACCCCCTTCGCCGCCGGCGTCTTCGCGCGCATGCTTCTCGAGGCGCGCGCGCTCGTCGCCGACTTCGGGACCGGCGTGCGCGACGGGAACCTCGTCTGGGGAAGCATCCCCGGCCCCGCCGAGGGCCCCCTCAGCGACGGGTTCCTGAGCGTCGAGGAGGCGAAGGTCGTCTTCTTCCACACCGCGAACCCGCGCCCCGTCCGCGACGGCGACCGCGACGGCCCCTCCTGCGAGCCCGGCCCGAGCATCGGCTGCGCGCTCTACCCGACGGCCCCCGTCGAGTGGGGCATGATCCCCGACGGCGTGCCCGCCTACTACTTCGTCGGCTACGGCCAGGTCGGCGAGCTCACGCTCAACGGCACCCTCGCCGTCGTCCGCGGGGAGGCGCCCCTGCCGGAGCGCCCGGTGGAGGACGCGTTCTACGGCTTCGACAGCCGGGCGCGCCGCGCGTTCGACGGGTAGTGCGAGAACGCTTATCCACGCCGCGACGACGGGCCGGGCATGCGCGCCCCCGCGCTGCTCGTGCTCGTTCTTCTCCTCGCGAGCGGCGCGGCGCTCCTCCCTGCGGCGGAGCTCGACGAGCGCGGCTTCGCGCCCGTGCTTTTTGCTGGCGTCTCCTTCCACGAGGTCGACCTCGTCGCCACGCGCGACATGCGCCTCCACGCGGAGGTGTACCTGCCGGACCGGCCGCTCCGCAGCGACGCGCCGGACCGCTTCCCCACCGTGCTCGTGCTATCACCCTACTGGCGCAACGGCACGGGGGGCGAGCCCATCGGCTATCGCCCCTACGACTTCCTCGTCCAGGAGCTCGCGCCGCGCGGCTACGCCATCGTCTACGGCGATCTCGTGGGGAGCGGCGGCTCCTCAGGGTGCTGGGACTTCATGGGGCCCGTCGAGCGCGCCGGCGCCGTCGCCATGGTCGAGGCCATCGCCGTGCAGCCGTGGAGCGACGGCAAGGTCGGCATGATGGGCATCAGCTACGACGCGATGACGCAGATCATGGCCGCGAGCGACCGCGCGCCCCACCTCGTCACGGTCGTCCCCGTCGCGCCGCTCACGCACGCCTACGGCGGCCTCATGCAGAACGGCGTCCGCTACGGCGGCCACTGGCGGCTCGTGGGCCTGCACTACGAGAGCGAGTCGCTCAAGCCCCTCGCCGAGAGCCGCGCGCGGAGCGCCGGCTGGAGCGAGCGCCTCGCGGCCTCCGCGCCCTGCGTCGCCGAGAACCACGCGGCGGAGCTCGACGGCGACGCGTACTCGCCCTACTTCCAGGCGCGCGACTACCGGCCGCTGGGCGCGGAGGTGCAGGCGAGCGTGTTCTACATCCAGGGCTTCCGCGACCGCAACGTGAAGCCGGACAACTTCGGCGCGTGGTTCGACGCGGTGCCGACGCTCAAGAAGGCGTGGATCGGCTCGTGGCCGCACACGTTCCCCGACGCGCGCGGCGGCGGGCGCGACGAGCTCTACCCCACGCTCCAGCGCTGGTTCGACCACACGCTCAAAGGCATCGACAACGGCATCGACCGCGAGCCGGCGTACGACATCGAGGACAGCCGCGGCCGCTGGCGCGTCGCGCACGAGTGGCCGCCGCGCGAGGGCGACGAGCTCGCGCTCTACCTCTCCGCCGACGGCGCGCTCCTCCCTGCGCCGCCCACCGGCGGCAGCGTGCGCGTGGGGGGAGTCGAGGCGCTGCCGGGCGCGCTGCCGGGGCAGCCGGCGCGCAGCGTGCTCCTCACGAGCGTGACGCTGCCCGACGGGGCCTACGTCGCGGGCTCGCCCGTCCTGCGCCTCACGCTCGCGAGCGACCGCCCGGTGGGGCAGCTCCTCGCGCGCCTCTACGACAACGGGTGGCGCGTGACCCAAGGCGCCATCGACCTCGCCTACCGCCACGACCTCGCGCGCGCCGAGCCGCTCGTGCCCGGCGAGCCGGTCGAGGTGACCATCACGATGTACCCCATCGAGCACGACGTCGTGCCCGGGCGCTCCCTCGTCCTCGAGCTCGCGACGCACGACCCGAGCGAGTGGTACGAGGACGACCTCTCCGTCGCCACGCTCACCGTCGCGACCGACGGAAGCTCCTACCTCCTGCTGCCGACGATGCCGCGCCCGCACGCGCCGTGACGGGGGGCGCCGCTGGCCGCGTGGCCGGAGAGGGGTCAACGCGAGCACGGCGCGCCCTCCAACCCCGCGGAAAGGTGCTCCGCAAGAAAGGTTATCCCCCCCTCCACGCGCTCCTGAAGCCATGCGCGGAGGCTTCGCCGCACTCGCCACCCTTGCCCTGCTCGCCGGCTGCATCACCACGCCCGCGGGCCAGCTCGACCCCGCCGCCCGTCTCCTTCCGGGGCTCGACGCGGAAGGGTTCGCGCCGGCCCTCTTCTCGGGCTTCGAGTTCCTCGAGCTCGACCTCGCCGTCGAGGACGGCCTCCGCCTCCACGCCGACGTCTACCTCCCCGTCGACCCGCTCGCCGGCGCGGGCGCCGACGTTCCCACGACGTTCCCCACCGTCCTCGTCCTCTCCCCCTACTGGGGCGGCGGCACGGGCGGGCGCGGCGAGATCGGCTACATGCCCTACGACTTCCTTGTCCAGCGCCTCCTTCCGCGCGGCTACGCGGTCGTCTTCGGCGACCTCGCCGGCAACGGCGGCAGCAGCGGCTGCTGGGACTTCATGGGCCCCGTCGAGCGCAAGAGCGCCGTCGCCATGGTCGAAGCCATCGCCGCGCAGGACTGGAGCGACGGCAAGATCGGCATGATGGGCCTCTCCTACGACGGGATGACGCAGATCATGGCCGCCTCCGACGCGGCCCCGCACCTCGTCACCGTCGTGCCCGCGGCGCCCCTCACGCACGCCTACGCCGGCCTCATCCAGAACGGCGTGCACTACGCCGGCGGGTGGCACGCCACCGTCGGCTTCTACGAATCCGCGAGCCTTCTCGGCCCCGGCCCCACGAGCACGGCGCGCCACCCGGGATGGATCGAGACGGTGCGCGACTCGCCGCGGTGCATGGCCGACAACCACCTCGGCTACACGCCCCTCCACGCCTACAACGACTACTTCCAGGCGCGCGACTACCGCCCGCTGGGCGCGAACGTCAAGGCCAGCGTCTTCTACATCCAGGGCTGGATGGACCAGGCCGTCAAGCCCGACAACTTCGGCGAGTGGTTCGATGCCGTCCCCACCATGAAGAAGGCGTGGCTGGGCCACTGGTACCACGAGTACCCCACCGCGGAGAACGCCGGCCGCGACGACATGTACCTCACGCTCCACCGCTGGTTCGACTTCACCCTCAAGGGCATCCCCAACGGCATCGACAAGGAGCCGGTCTACGACGTGCAGGACTCCCAAGGCCGGTGGCGCCGCGCCGACGCGTGGCCCCCCGCCGACGCCACGCCGCTCACCCTCCAGCTCGGCGCCGACGGCACGCTCGTCCAAAGCGGCGCGAAGCCCGGCCGCCTCACCTTCGGCGGCGCGGAGAACCTGCAGGGCTTCGTCCTCGGCGACGGCCGCGGCACCCTCGCCTTCGAGACGGACGCCCTCGCGGACGGCCTCCACATCGTCGGAAGGCCCGTCCTCAACCTCACCCTCTCCAGCGACCGCCCCGCCGGCACCATCATCGCGCGCCTCTGGGACGGGGACCGCCTCGTCTCCCAGGGCGCCTACAACCTCCTCTACGCGGCCGGCCTCGAGTCGCCCCAGCCGCTCACGCCGGGCGCCCCCGTCACCCTCGGCTTCGAGATGTACCCCACCGACTGGGCCCTCACGCCCGGCAGCGCGCTCAAGCTCACGCTCGAGACGCAGGACCGCCGCCTCTGGTACGACCCCGACGCCACCGGCGCCGCGCTCACCCTCGACGCGAGCGAGACGGCGCTCCTCACGCTCACCACCGTCCAGGTCGCGCCGGAGAGCATCTTCCTCACCTCGTGCGGCGAGCAGTGGAAGAAGGTCGTCGACGACTGCTGGCTCGACCTCGAGGACAAGGGCGTCGAGAGCTGAGGGCGCGGAGGGGCGGGGGCCGGCGCGTAGCAGGACCGCGCACGTGGCCGGCACGTGACCGGCAGGTACTCGGCAGGTGCCGGGCAGGTGACCGGCAGGTGGAGCGCACGTGCGTCGCAGGTGCCACTCAGGTGCGTCGCAGGTGCCACTCACGTGCGCAGCAGGTGCGGGGCGCGTCCCCGCGAGCGCCTCACGCCAGCGCGCTCGCGATGCCGAACGCCGCCGCCATGGCGATCATCGCGCAGACGGCGCAGAAGAGGTAGCGCTCCGAGAGGGCGGCCATCATCGGCCGCTCTTGGCGCGGCTTGCCGAAAAAGGTGTCGCTAGAAGGCTTATAGGCGGGCCGCCTCGCTGCCTGCCACGATGAGGGCCCTGCTCGCCGTCGTGGCGCTCCTTCTTCCCGGTTGCGTCACCCTTGGCCCGGCCGCGACGACGCCGGTCGACGAGATGCGTCTGTCGCAGGTCGTCTTCGACGGCGTGCTGGCGGAGGCGCTGCCGTTCACGGCGGACGACGGCGCGACGCTCGACGTGTGGATCTTCCGGCCGGAGGGCGCGACGGACGTTCCCATCATCATCAACTTCAGCCCGTATTGGCACAACCTGGCGCCTCCCGCGGCGAGCGGCGGGGACGCGTTCTCGCTCTATCTCATCGACCATTTCGTGCCGCGCGGGTATGCCGTGGCGCTCGTGTCGGCGCGCGGCACCGGCCTCTCGGAGGGGTGCTTCAGCATCGGCGGCGACCGCGAGGTGGAGGACATGGACCAGCTTCTCGACTTCCTCGGGGAGCAGCCGTGGACGAACGGGAACATGGCCGCGACCGGGAAGAGCTACGACGGCACGATGGCGCAGGGGCTCCTCACGCGGAACGACCCGCGCCTCAAGACCATCATCCCGCAGAGCCCCATCTCGGAGTTCTACAAGTACAACTACTACGGCGGCGTGCCCTACGACTTCGGCGGCCTGCTGTTCAACACGTACTACGTCGCCGAGACGAGCATCGTCCAAGGCGTCGACCCCTTCAGCTTCACGGTGGAGCCGGACCCGGCGACCTACGAGCGCATGCCGACGCGCTTCTGCGAGGAGGCGCTCCACGTGCAGGCGGCGCAGTACCACGGCGCGCTCCTCGGCGACTACTCGTCGTACTGGCAGGAGCGCAACTACACGGCGAAGCTTCCGGACTCGCTCTCGGCGAGCGTGTTCTACATCCACGGCCTGCAGGACTGGAACGTGAAGCCGGACCACATGACGCCGTGGCTCGACGAGCTGTACGCGCGCAACGTCACGGTGAAGGCGTGGCTGGGCCAGTGGGCGCACGACTATCCGCACCGCGACGACTGGAACGCGACGCTCCTGCGCTGGCTCGACAGCGAGCTCAAGGGGATCGACACCGGCATCCGCGGCGAGCCGCTCGTCCAGGTGCAGGACACGGAGGGCGTCTGGCGCCACGAGGCGCGCTGGCCGCCGACGCGGGCGGCGCCGCTCACGCTCTATCCGACGGAGGGCGCGTCCCTCGTGGCGGAGCCTGGCACCGGCTACGTGCGCTACGGCGACGCGCCCGGCGGCGTCGCGACGCGCAGCCCCATCGGGGGCGGCTTCACCTACCTCGGCGAGCCCGTCGAGCGCGCGATGCGCATCGTCGGCTCGCCCACCTTCACGGCGACGGTCAGCGCGACGGGTCCCCGCGCGACGCTCGCGGTCGCGCTCCTTCTCGACGGAAAGGTCGTCGACCAGGGGTTCCTGGACCTCGCGCACCGCAACGGCCTCGACTCCTTCGAGCCGCTCGTGCCCGGCGAGAGCTATCAGGTGACGGTGCCGCTCTACCCGCAGGACATCGTGGTGCCAGCCGGAAGCGTCCTCGGCCTCCACGTCTCGAGCGCCTCGCCCAATGGCGCGCTCGTCTCCGTGCGGCCCTTCTCCGCCGGCGGGCTCGTGACCCTCACGCACGGCGAGGGCACGGCGCTCACGCTCCCGGTCATCGACGCGGACGACGTCGAGGTGGAGGCGCGCCAGCCCGAGAGCCTCGGCTGCTGGACGTGCTGACGCGTTCGACGAAGCAAGCGGCCGTTCCCTGGAACGGTTCGCAAGGCTTATGGCGGCACAGGTGCAAGGGGTGAACGCCCATGTCTTCTCGCGCACCACCTTCTCCCCACGGGGGAGATGGCGCCGCGGGCATACGCGGCGCGCAGGGTGGCGCTTTCGGGCGCACTCGGCGCGAGCGTCTGAGAGAGCTTCTTCTGTCGAGCGAGGACGGGCTCCCGCTGGACGCCATCGAGAAGATCCTCGAGGCGAACCGGTCGACGGTCATCAACGACCTGGAGCATCTGCGCCTTTCGTTCCGGCACCAGGACGCGACCCTGCTCATGGTCCCGCCGTCGTGCGGCTCCTGCGGGTTCACGTTCCGGCTTGACGCTCCGAAGGCGCCTTCGCGTTGCCCGGCCTGCAAGAGCCGCGACCTGACGCAGCCTATCTTCAAGGCCACAGCCGAGACTTAGGCGCCGTGGACGAAGCCACGGCCGACCGGCTCGTGCAGAAGCTCATCGAGCGCGGCCTTGTCGAGGAGCGCGGCGACGAGGTCGGTCCCACGCGGCGCTGGAACGCGCGCGTGCAGGCGGCGGCCGAGCGGCTCAATCTCGAGGTGGCCCGCACGGGCGTGCAGCCGGAGGGGAATCCTCTCGTGCTCGCGGTGGCGCAGGCGCTGCGCGACGAAGGCTACGCGGACGGCGACACGGACGACGCCATCCGCGTCCTCGTGACGCTGGAGCTCTCGCGCATGCCTCCCGACAAGCGCGCGCGCTACGGCTTCGCGTAGCTCAGACGAGCGCGCCCGTCGAGGCGGCCGTCTGCAGCTGGACGTGGTAGCCGCGCTGCGCGAGCTGCTGGAGGATGTGCGGCACCGTCGGGCCGATGTCCGTCGACACCGGGAAGTTGTACGAGCTGATGATGCCGAGCGCCTTGCCCGTGTCCTTGTGGAGGACCGGGCCGCCCGAGTCGCCCCAGACGGCCCACGTGTCCGCGACGTACTGGTTCGCGCTGTCGCTCAGGAGGACGCCCTGCTTCGCGCGCGTGGGCTCCGTCGTGCTGAATCCGATGCCGTAGCCGTAGATGGCGAGCACGTCCCCCGTCGCCGTCTCCGCGGCGGTGATGATGCCCGTGGGGCCGCCCCAGTGCGGGACGTCGGCGCGGACCGCGGAGAGCTTCGCGGCGTCGACGCGGATGAGGGCGAAGTCGGTCGCGCCGTCGATGTCGACGACGACGGTGCCCCACTGTCCGTGGCCGGGCGTGGAGACGCGGCCGCCGGTGCCGGAGACGCAGTGGCCGGCCGTGCCGATGTAGGTGTTCTGCGCGTCCTTGAACACGAAGTTGAGCGTGCACCCGCCCAGCGGCGTGTTCACCTCCGTGCCCGGCTGGAGGTACGTGTTGGCGTCGGGCTCGTCGGCCGCGACGGGCGGGACGAGGGCGAGGACGAGGGCGCAGACGAGGAACGGTCGGAGCATGGGGGCCTCCCGTGCGCGGCAGGGGCGCGCGCCGGCTTGAGCGTATGCCGAGAAAGCGTGTGCCGCCGCGCTCCGCGAGCGGGCGGCCGGACAGGTCGCACGGGAAGCGACCCCGGACGAGCCGCAACGCTTGAGCCCTCCCGACGCGCTCTTCGGCGCGTGGCTCCCCCGAAGAAGGCCGCGAAGGCGAAGGCCCCCGTCGCGATCGTTCCCGACACGTCGGTGCTCGTGGACGGGCGCCTCACGACGCGCATCCAGGAGGGGGAGCTGGACGGGGCGCGCATCCTCATCCCGAACGCCGCCATCGCGGAGCTTGAGTTCCAGGCCAACAGCGGGCGCGAGTCGGGCTTCGCGGGCCTGGACGAGGTGGTGAAGATCCAGGAGCTCAAGGAGGCCGCCGACATCCTCGTCGAGTTCGTCGGCGAGCGGCCCGGCGTGGACGACATCGAGCTCGCGGGCGCGGGCGAGATCGACGCGCAGATCCGCCAGTGCGCCGCGGAGGCCGGGGCGCGGCTTCTCACGAGCGACCGGGTGCAGGCGCACGTCGCGCGCGCGATGGGGCTCGACGTGGAGTGGATCCGGCCGGAGCGCGACCCGAAGGACGCGGAGGCCGACATCGAGAACCTGCGCCTCATGGACTTCTTCGACAAGGAGACGATGAGCGTCCACCTCAAGCAGAACGTCGTCCCGATGGCCAAGCGCGGGCGCCCCGGCGACATGAAGCTCGTGCGCCTCTCCGAGCGCCCCATGGAGCTCAAGGAGCTCAAGACGATGCGCCGCGAGATCATCGAGGCGGCGCGGCGCGACCAGGACTCCTTCATCGAGATCGAGCGCCACGGCGCGACGGTCGTCCAGCTGCAGAACATGCGCATCGCCATCGCGCAGCCCCCCTTCGCCGACGCGATGGAGATCACCGCGGTGCGGCCGACGACGAGCCTCGACCTCGAGGACTACGAGCTTCCGCCCGAGCTCCAGAAGCGGCTCGAGCAGTACGAGCGCGGCGTCTTCGTCTCCGGCCCGCCGGGCTCTGGCAAGTCCACCTTCGCCGCCGCCGTGGCGAAGTGGCTCAACGCGAAGGGCGTCATCGTGAAGACGATGGAGTCGCCGCGCGACCTGCAGGTGGGCGACGAGATCACGCAGTACGCGCCGCTCGAGAAGGACATGGAGCTCACCTCCGACGTGCTCCTCCTCGTGCGCCCGGACTACGTCATCTACGACGAGGTGCGCAAGACGCGCGACTTCGAGATCTTCGCCGACATGCGCCTCGCGGGCGTCGGCCTCGTCGGCGTGACGCACGCGAACCGCGCCGTCGACGCCATCCAGCGCCTCATCGGGCGCGTCGAGCTGGGCATGATCCCGCAGGTGGTCGACACCGTCATCCACATCTCGAAGGGACGCGTCGCGCAGGTGCTCGAGCTCAAGTTCACGGTGAAGGTCCCCGCCGGCATGGTGGAGGCGGATCTCGCCCGCCCCGTCATCGAGGTGCGCGACTTCCTCGCGAAGCGCGCGACGCACGAGATCTACACGTACGGCGAGCAGGTCGTCGTCATGCCGCTCGAGTCCGCGCGCGGCGCCGGACGCGAGGAGACGGCGGCGAGCCGCCTCGCCGGCGAGCAGCTTCGCCACGTGCTGCGCCGCTACATCGACGGCGCCTTCGACGTCGAGATGAAGGGCGAGAACGGGTGCACCATCTACGTGCCCGAGCGCGTCGTGCCCATGCTCATCGGGCGCGGCGGCTCGAACGTGAAGACGCTCGAGGCCGCCATCGGCATGAAGGTCGACATCCGCCCGCTCTCGTCGAAAGGCGGCTGGACGCCGCAGGACAAGGGGCGCTCGCGCGGCCGCTTCGATCCCGACCGACCGCTCCGCCGCGAGGAGGGGCCGGACGAGGAGGCGGACGAGGAGGACGACGACGTCGAGGACGACGAGGAGGAGCTCTCCTCGCGCGCTCCTCGCGACGCGCCGAAGAAGCGGTACGCGGAGATCACGCCGGAGCTCCGCAAGTCGAAGAAGAACGTCGTGCTCCTCGTCGACCGCATGCTCGAGGGGCAGAAGGCGCAGATCGTCGTCGAGGACGAGGTGGTCATGACCGCGACCATCGGCCGCAAGGGCGAGGTGCGCGTCGCGCGCGGCAGCGACGCCGGGGACATGATCCTCGACGCCATCGCGCGCGGAGAGATCGTCCGGCTCCGCGTCTGACGCGAGCTATTTCCGCGGCGAGCCGGCTGCCCCGCGCGTGGCGCGCGAGAAGCCGGTGCCGACGGTCGTCGTGGAGGATGGCGTCCGCCTCTCCGCCTCGCGCCTGTGGCGCCTGCAGCGCGCGTTCTTCGCCCGCACCGATCCCGCCGCGTGGTCGAAGAGCCGCGTGCCCAGCTACATCACGACGAACGCGTTCATCGCCGGAGCGATGGCGCGCGTCGTCGCGGCGTTCCTCGAGGACGTCGCGGCCGGCCGGCTCGGGAGCTTCGACCGCGCGCGCCCGGTGCACATCCTCGAGCTCGGCGCGGGCTCCGGCCGCTTCGCGTACGGCTTCCTCCGCGCGCTCGAGCCCCTGCTGCGCGGCAGCGCCCGCGAGGGGGTGCGCGTCCGCTACGTCGTGAGCGACCTCGCGCCCGCGCAGGTGGAGGCGCTGCGCCGCAACGCGCGCTTCGAGCGGTTCGTCCGCAGCGGGCTCCTCGACTTCGCGGTCTTCGACGCCGAGGCGCCGCACGAGGTGCGCCTTCTCGAGAGCGGCGACGTGCTGCGTCCCGGCCCGGATGCGCCGCCGCTCGCGGTGGTGGCGAACTACTTCTTCGACGGCATCCCGGCGGACCTCTTCGAGATGGGCGGCGGCGTGCTGCGCGAGAGCCTGCTGCGCCTCACGTGCCCCGAGAACGTCGACCCGGACGACCCCGCGGCGTTGGAGCGCTTCGGCACCTCGTTCGACGTCGGCCCGGTGGCGCAGCAGCCCTACGGCGACGCGGAGCTCGACGCGCTCCTCGCGCGCCTCGCCTCGCGCCTGGCGGAGGGGCACGTCCTCTTCCCCGTGTCGACGCTGCGCCTCCTGCGCGCGCTGCGGGCGCTCGGCGGCGGGCGCGCGCTCGTCCTCGCCGCCGACCGGGGGCACGTGCACGAGGAGGCGCTCCTCGGCCTCGAGCCGCCCAAGCTCGAGCGGCACGGAAGCTTCTCGCTCGACGTGAACTTCCACGCCATCGCCGAGTTCGCGCGCGCGAGCGGCGGCCTCGCGATGCTCCCCGCGCACCACCCGACGCACCTTGCGACGGCGGGCTTCCTCTGGGGGTGCGAGCGCGCCGAGGCGAGCCGCACGCGCGAGGCGTTCGAGGCGGCGCTGGACGCCGGCGGCCCGGAGGACTTCTACATCCTCAAGCGCGCGCTCGAGCGGCAGAAGGACCGGCTGGACATCGAGCGCGCGCTCGCGTGGCTGCGCGCGAGCGCCTTCGACGGCGAGGTGTTCCACCTCTGCGCGCCCACGTTCCTGGCGGGCATCCCCGCGGCGCCCCCGAGCGTGCGGCTCGACCTCCTGGAGGCGACGCGGCGCGCGCGCGAGGCGTACTACCCCATCGGCGAGGAGCGCGACGTGCCCTACGCGCTGGGCGAGGTGTTCGACCTGCTCGACGCGGTGCCCGAGGCCGAGGCGTCGTTCGCGGAGTCGCTCGCGCTGCGGGGGCCATCGCCCGACATCTACCACCGGCTGGCGGTGTGCGCCTCGTCGCTCCACCGGCTCCCCGACGCGCTCGCGCTCCTCGAGAAGGCGCTCGCGATGGACCCGGCGTACGAGCCTGCGCGCGCCATGCGCGTGGCGCTCGCGGCGGAGCTCAAGCGTCGCGGCGGCTAGCGCTTCACGGCGCGCGTCGCCATCTGCGTCGCGATGTGCTCGTCGAGCGTGGCGTCGCCGAACACGTCCTCGTACATCGCCACGAGGTGCAGCCCCGCGTCGAGCTGCGCGCCGAGGAGATCCGTCAGCGTGTGCCCGAACTCGAGCGGCTCGCGGCGGCCCAGGCGCGCCTCGAGCTCCTCGCGCGGGAGGTCGCGCTCGTCCGCGTAGGGCACCTTGTGCTTCACGGCCAGTGGCGCGGCCCCGTCGAGGGCGGCCCGGTCGAAAAGATACGCGACCGGTTGGACGAACCCCGCGAGAAGCGCGCCGTCGGGGCGCAGCACGCGCGCGGCCTCGCGCCATACCGCGCGCGCGTCGCGCGTGAAGATCACGCTGATGGGGTTGAACACGAGGTCGAAGCTCGCGTCCGGGAAGCGCGAGATGTCCTCCATCGTCCCCTCCTCGAGGCGAAGCTCGAGCCCGTGGCGCGTGGCGACGAGGCGGTCCTTCGCGAGCTGCTCGGGCGAGTTGTCCAGAAGCGTCACCCGCGCGCCGGCGGCCGCGAAGATGCACGCCTGCTGGCCGCCCCCGCTCGCGAGCGCGAGGATCTCGACGTCGCGCATGTCCGGCGGGAACCACCCGCGGGGGACGGGCTTCGTGTTCGTGAGCTGGACGCTCCACTCCCCGCGACGCGCCCGCTCGACCGTCCGTGCGTCCACCGGGACGGTCCATCGGTCTCCCGAGCGGCTGAGGAGGTCCCACGCGGCGCGGTTGTGCGCGCGCGCATCCACCGGGGGCACAGGCGCCGCGAGGACGCGGCCGCGCTTCTTCCTGTCGCTCCCTATCGATGGCCGGACCAGCGCGAATATCCAGCGCGCGTCCAAGCGCGTCCCACATGTCGCTGTTCCGCAAGCGTCGAGAGGAGGAGGAAGCGCCCATCCTGCCGCCCAGCCGGGGCTACGAGTGGTGGAAGGACCGGAAGCCGACCTACGGGTAGGCCGGCGCGGTCGGCCGCTCAGTGCTTCAGGACCTCGCGAGCGGCCGCGCTGATGTGCTCGTACGTGAGCCCGTACTTCTCCATCAGGTCGCGCTCGTCGCCGGATTCGCCGAACGTGTCGCGCACGCCGATGCGGCGCACGGGGCACGGGTGGTTCTCCGCGACGACCTCGCAGACGGCGCTTCCCAGGCCGCCGTAGACGCTGTGCTCCTCGGCGGTCACGATGCCCTTCGTCTCGCGCGCCGCCTTGAGGATGGCGTCCTTGTCGATGGGCTTGATCGTGTGGATGAGGAGCACGCGCGCGTCGACGCCTTCGCTGATGAGCTGGTCGGCCGCGCGCAGCGTCTCGTACACCATCGTGCCTGCGCCGATGAGCGTGACGTCGCGCCCGTCGCGGATGGTGATGGCCTTCCCGAGCTCCGTCGGGTAGACGTCGGGCAGGAGAGGCGTGTCGCCGCGCGGGAGGCGCACGTAGCAGGGTCCTTCGCTGTCGGCGACGAGGCGGATGATGTCCTGCGTCTGGGGGCCGTCGGCCGGCACGAACACGCGCATGTTCGGGAGGCCGCGCATGAGCGAGACGTCCTCGAGCATCTGGTGGGTCGCGCCGTCGCCGCCCACGGAGATGCCGGCGTGCGTCGCGACGATCTTCACGTTGAGGTTCGCGTACGCGATGCTCTGGCGGATGACGTTGTACGGCTGCCCCGCGGCGAAGGCGGCGAACGTGCTCGCGAACACGGTCTTGCCGGCGGCGGCGAGCCCTGCGGCCACACCCATCAGGTTCAGTTCCGCGATGCCCATGTCGAAGAAGCGGTCCGGGTAGATGGTGCCGAAGCGCTTCGTCTTCGTCGAGAGGGCGAGGTCGGCGTCGAGGACGACGACGTTCGGGTGCGAGCGGCCCAGCTCCACGAGCGCCTGCGAGTACGCGTCGCGCAGCGCCATCTTGGGCTGGTCCGGCTTCGCGAGAAGGTGCGTCACGCGACCACCTCGACGCGGGCGCGGATGGGATCTGCCGCGAAGACGCGAGGACGCGAAAGCGGGAAGACGTTCGCGGCTTCGCGTCGTCGCTGCGTCTCCTGGAAAAGGCTCACGCCGCCACCTCCTGGGCGCCCTGCTGCTTCCGGATCTCGAGGCGCTTGCGCGCGATGTCGAACTCCGTGTGCGCCTTGATGAGCTCGTCCTTGGAGGGCGCCTTGCCGTGGAACGAGAGGGTGCCCTCCATGTAGGAGACGCCCTTGCCCTTGATCGTGTGCGCGATGATCATCGTCGGTTTGCCGGAGACGCGCTGCGCCTTCTCGAAGGCGCCGAGGATCTCGTCGTAGTTGTGCCCGTCGATCTCGAGGACGTGCCAGCCGAAGGCGCGCCAGCGCTCGGCGGCGGGCTCGACGGACATGATCTCCTCGGTGGGCCCGTCGATCTGCAGGCCGTTGCGGTCCAGGATGCCGACGAGGTTGTCGAGCCGGTAGTGCGACGCCGCCATCGCGGCCTCCCAGATCTGGCCGCACTGGTTCTCGCCGTCGCCGATGATGCAGTAGATGCGGTGCTTCGAGCCGTCGATCTTGCCCGCGAGCGCCATGCCCACCGCGCCCGAGAGGCCCTGCCCCTCGGAGCCGCCGTTGAACTCGACGCCGGGGGTCTTGCGGAGGTCCGGGTGCCCCTGCAGGCGGCTGTTGATCTTGCGGAGCGTCTTGAGCTCCTCCTCGGGGAAGTAGCCCGTCTTCGCGAGCACCGCGTAGAGCGCGGGGCAGCAGTGCCCCTTCGACATGATGACGCGGTCCCGCTTGTCCCACTTCGGGTTCTGCGGGTCGTGGCGCATGTGCTCGAAGTACAGGCAGGTGAGCACGTCGATGATGCCCAGCGAGCCGCCCGGGTGCCCCGAGCCGGCCTCGTAGATCATGTCGATGATGCTGCGGCGAAGCTCGAGCGCCGTCTCCTCGAGCTCCAGAAGTCTCTCCGGCGTGACCATGTCTCTTCCCCGTCGGCCTGCGCGCTTGCGGCTTGGACGGCCCCACGCTCGGGAGCGGGGGCGGCTTCGCCACGCGCAGGCGGCATCCTGGCCTACAAGGACCCGCTACATGAACGTATGCCGGAGCGGCGGGGGGCGCTTCCGGTGCGGCGGGTGGCGTTCGCGCTCAGAAGGAGGCCTTCGCGCCCGTGAGCTCGACGCCCGCCGGGACGACGCTCACGCCGCTGCCGCTCTCGACGCGCCCGACGCGCCTGGAGCCCGGCCAGTGCTTCTGGAGCGCCTTGAGCGCCGCCTCCGCGTGCTCGGGCGCGACGATGACGCAGAGCCCCATGCCCATGTTGAACGTGCGGTACATCTCGTCCTCGGCGACGTTGCCCCACTTCTGGACCTCGCGGAGGATGGGCGGCACCTCGAGCGGGTCGCTCAGAACGTAGCGCACGTCCTTCTTGAGGCGCGGCACGTTGAGGAGGCCGGAGCCCGTGATGTGCGAGATGCCGTGCACGGCGCCGTGCGGAACGGCCGCGAGCATGTCGAGCGCCGCCTTCACGTAGATGCGCGTGGGCTCGAGGAGCGTCTCGCCGATCGTGCGCCCGTCGGGCATCTTGTCGTGATAGCTCTTGCCGGCGCGCTCCATGGCGCGGCGCACGAGCGTGTACCCGTTGCTGTGCACGCCCGAGGAGGGGACGCCGAGGATGACGTCGCCGGGCGCGATGCTCGTGCCGCTCACGATGCGGTCCTTGCGCACGAAGGCGAGGACCGTGCCGGCGAGGTCGAACCCCTTGACGAGCGAGGGGAGGACGGCGGTCTCGCCGCCGATGATGGTCATGTTGCTCTGCCGCGCGCCCTCGTCGAGCCCCTTCGCGAGCTCCGCGGCGAGGTGCGGGTCGGCCTTCTCGACCGCGAGGTAGTCGACGAACGCGATGGGCTCCGCGCCCACGCACACGGCGTCGTTCACGTTCATGGCGACGCAATCGATGCCGACCGTGTCCCACTTCTTCATCGCGTTCGCGATCTCGAGCTTCGTGCCGACGCCGTCCGTCGCGAGCACGAGCGCGTACTCGCCGAACTCGACCATGCCCGCGAAGTGGCCGCTCCCGCCCAGCGGCGCGCCAAGCCCCTTGCGCGCGAAGCCGAGCGTCTTCGCGATGGCCTTCGCGGCCTCGTCCTTCGCATTGATGTCGACGCCCGCGCCGGCATACGTCAGGGGCTCGTCCTTCACAAGGCGGCGCAGGCTGGGCGGGGTGGAAAAGGCTTCGCGCGCGGTCACGACGGGTGACCGAGGCCGCGCTAGTTCCAGACCTCGTCGCGCACGCGCGCGTGCTCGAGGGGCGCCACGACGGCCGTCGCGGCGCGCGCGTTCTGCGCGTACCGGCTCATCGGCGGGAGCGCCTCCGCGGGCGGCGGCTCCTCGGCGACCACGCGCACGAGCGTGTCGGCCTCGAGGTACGTCCGCGTGACGGCTTCGCCGACTCGCACCTCGTAGGGGCCGTGCGGAAGCGTCGCCTGCGCGACCCCGTCGTCGTCCGTGTCGAGGCTCGTGGCGACGGCGCCGCTCGGGAGGGCGCGCACCTCGACGCGGGCGCGCGAGAGCGGCATCCCGTCCAGACCGCGCGCCTCGACGGTGAGCGTCGCGCGGCGCGTCAGGCTCTCGAGGACAAGGAGCGCGCGCCCGCCGTGCTCGAGCGTCACGGTGACGGCCTTCCCCTCCGCCTCGTGCTGCGCGTAGACGGCGTAGCGGCCGGCCGGCAGCAGCGCGGCGAAGGTGCCGTCGTCGGACGTCGCGCCGCGGGCGACAGGCTCCTCGG
>DASRYU010000036.1:0-8454 GCA_035687045.1 Thermoplasmatota archaeon
GACCGCCTCCGCGCGCTCTCCGCGAGCTCCGCGCCCTCCGCGGTGAGCGGGCGTAGGCCACCGAAAGGAACGACGCGACGGGAACGCCGGAGCTTTCATGAGACGGACGGGAGGTCGTGCCGCCGTGGCCTGGCTGCAGGACGTGCTCGCGCAGCGGGATTCGCTCATCCGCGGCGGGACGCTCCTTCTCGGTGGCCTCACGCTCGTGCTCGCGGGCACGCTCATCGGCTTCGTGAGCGGCAAGTGGATGCAGGTCGCGGCCGGCACGCTCGCCGTGAGCGGCATCGTCGTGATGTTCCTCGGCTTCTTCGTCTACATCGTGCCGCCCATGCTGCCCGCGAAGTAGCGCCGCCTGAGGCTTTTTGTAGGAGCCGCCCCTGGGACGGCCCGTGGCGGACGCGCCGAGGGTCGTGGACATCTTCGCCGGGTGCGGCGGCTTCGGCTTCGGCTTCGCCGAGAGCGGCTTCCGCATCGCGCACGCGGTCGAGGCGTTCCGCCCGTCGCTCGCCACCTACGTCGCGAACGTCCCCCTCGAGGAGCACCACCTCGGCGACGTGCGCAAGATGGACTACGCCGCGATGGGTGACGTCGACGTCCTCATCGGCGGCCCCCCGTGCGAGGCGTTCACCGTGGCGAACGCCGACCGCCGCGGGAACCCGCTCTCGCGCCTCTACGACGACCCGGTCGGCTCGCTCACGCTCCAGTTCATCAAGGTCGCGAAGGAGCTGCAGCCCCGCATCTTCGTGATGGAGAACGTGCCGCCCATCATGGAGGGGCCGCTCGAGGCGGAGCTGCGCATGATCTTCGCGCGCAACGGCTACCCGACCATCCATTTCAACCGGCTCCAGGCCGAGGAGTACGGCACGCCCAGCCATCGCGACCGCGTGTTCATCTCGAACGTGCCGCTCGCGCCGCCCAAGCTCGCGACGCGCAAGACGCTGCAGGAGGCCATCGGCGACCTCGTCTCGCTCGAGGTGGACGTCCCGAACCACATGCCGCAGCGCCTCGGGAAGAAGCAGCAGGCGGCGGTCGACGCGCTCGAGGAGGGGCGCAGCGCGTACCACTACCGCGCGGGCGACGGGCGCGTGCACCACACGTGGACGCGGCTGCCGCTCGACAAGCTCGCGCCCACGGTGAAGGGGCTCGGCCGCTTCGTGCACCCGACGGAGGACCGCCTCCTCACGCCGCGCGAGCACGCGCGCCTGATGGGTTACCCCGACGACTACGTCTTCCACGGCTCCATCAACGAGACGTACAACATGGTCGGCGAGAGCGTCCCGCCGCCGCTGTCGCTCGCCCTCGCGCGCGAGGTCAAGCAACGTCTCGAAAAGGGTTAGGCCCTCGCCCCCCGCGTTCCCGCGCATGCGCCGCGCGCTCCTCGCGCTCCTGCTCCTCCTCCCGGCCGCTTCCGCGCAGACGGCGGCGCCGCTTTTCCTTCTCGACGTGCCGGCGACGGAGCGCTGGGTCGAGCCGCAGGAGGCGGCGACGTTCGAGGCGACGCTCGTGAGCCGCTCCCGGGAGCCGCTGCGCATCGTGTTCGACGTCGCGCGCGCCGACGGGGGCCTGCAGGCGGTGACGCCGCCGCCGGTGACGCTGGGTCGCGAAGGCGCTGCCGACGGGCGCGTGAGCCTTGCGTTCGTCGTCCAGTCGCCGTACCGGACGGGCCAGGTGGACGAGACGGGCACCGTGACCTTCGTCGCGACGCCGCTCGACCCGGAGGAGGAGCGCGTCGTGGGCGAGGCGCAGCGCGTGGACCTCACCGTGCGGACCGTGGGCACGTACGTGCCGGGCCCGCAGCTCTTCGGCGCGATGCTCGCGCTCGGCCTCGCGGCGCTCGTGCTCCGACGACGGCGCGGCTAACTTGCCTTCGGCACGGAGCGCGCGAGGACGACGCCGAGGCCGAGAAGCAGCGCGCCCCCGAGGAAGAGGATGTACGTGCCGCCGGAGGCGTCGTTCCCGAAGACCGCCTCGCCCACGCGCACGAGCGCGCCCATGCCCGCGACGCCCGCCGCGACGCCGAGGATGCGCGTGGTCCCCGCGCGCCGGAGCGCGTCGGAGGCCGCGCCCGCGCGCTCCTGCGAGGCGCCGCGCGAGGCGAGGTCGCGGCCCAGGCGCGCGTGCTCGACCTCGACGTGCAGGAGGAGCACGCTCGCGAGCGCGAGGAGCGAGCCGGCCGTGCCAAGGAGCCCGACGCGCGTGCCCGTGATGCTTCCGGGGAAGGGTCCGATCCAGTGCACGCTCGCCTCCTCCAGGTGGAAGGCGACGACGTAGCCGATCACGCCCCAGAGCGCGAGCTTGCGCCGGTGCGCGCCGCCGCCCGCGGCGTAGAGGCCGAGACCGAGGCCGCTCAGCATCGTGAACACCGGTCGCACGTCCGGGATGACGCGGAACGGGATGGGGCCCACGAGCCCCCAGAAGAGCGACCCGGCGGCGGTGAGCGTGACGCCGAGCGCCAGCAGGAACGCGAGCACCGCGCGCCGCGCGAGCGTGCCCGGCGGGAGCTGCTCGAGCTCGTCGAGCCACTTCATCGCGCGCACGCTCCCATCCGCTCACCGCGGAGGCCGCGGAGCGCGCGGAGGTCGCGCGGAGAGAGGTCCTGACAAGCTCCGCGCCCGCTCCGCGTCGCTCCGCGCACTCCGCGGTGAGCGGCGATCGCCGCGACGTTCATCGCATCATCCCCCTGGCGAGGAGCGCGGCGAGCGGCGTGCGCGTCGGGTGATATCGGACGACCGTGACGCCCCGCCGCTCGAGCCCCTTGAGGGCGGCGCGCTCATGGATGGCCACGACGCGCGCCGCGAGCGCCGGGTCGACGCGCGGCGGCTGCGCCTTCTTGCGGAAGCGCGGGACGTGCGGCGCCGGAAGCGGCGGCTCCTCGAGGATGGGCGTGACGACGACGACGGGCGCGGCGCGGCGGCCGGTGCTCGCGAGCGCGCGGGCGGTGGCGAGCGCGCGCGGAAGCTCCGGGTCGCGCCCGGCGAGCGTGAAGACGAAGAGGAGCGGCCGCTCGCGCGCGAGGAACCCCTTCGTCGCCTCGACGGCCGCGTGGACACCGTCCCCCGGCTGGCCCGGGTCGGCGGTCGCGAGCGCCGCGGCGATGCGGCGCTCCTGGAGGTCGCCCCCGTCCGCGTAGAGGACGCGCGGCCCTCCGGCGCCCCAGAGCGTGAGCCCCACGCGGTGCCCCATGTCGAGGTAGTGGCCCGCGACGGCGAGCGTCGCCGCGGCAAGCTCGTCGAACGCGTTCTGCAGCGTCGTGCCGCCGACGGTGTAGGCGGAGGCGTCGGCGAAGAGCCAGATGACCTTCTTGCCCTCCACCTCGTAGTCGTTGACGATGAGCTCCAGCCCTTCGCGGCTCTGCCGCGCGGTCGCCTTCCAGTTCACGCTCTTGAGCGGGTCGCCGCGCGCGTAGGGGCGCAGCTCGCGGAAGTCGTTCGTGAGGATGCCGCGCGACGCCTTGTCGCCGCCGGGGAGGTGCGTGCGCCCCCACGCGCTCCCCGTCTTGATGCGCGGGACCGGGGGCGTGCGCGGGTGCGCGACAAGCTCCGTGCGCGCGTCGACCTCCGCGACGGGCGCCGTCTGGAGAAAGAGCGGGTCGAAGGACGTCGCCCGCAGCCCCCCGAGCTCGTGCACTCCGCGGCGCGGCGCGCGGAGGCGGTAGCGCAGCGAGGCGCCCTCGCCCGTGGGAAGCCACGCCGCGTCGAAGTTGCTCCCGTCGTCGAGGAGGAACACGTCGGGCACGCGGTCGTGGAGCGCGACGGCGGCGGCCGCGCCGCTGTTCTGGACGACCACGTCCACGTCGACCGGGTCCCCCGCGCGCACGTCGTCCGCGCTCACGGCGCGCGCGACGTCGAGCCGCGGCGCGGGCGTGAGGCGCGCCCAGAGCGCGACGCCGAGAAGAAGGAGCGCGCAGAGGAGGTACGGGTAGTTGCCGAAGGCGAGGCCGAGAAAGAGGAGGAGCGCGCCGGCGAAGGCCACGCTGCGCCCGAAGGCGGTGAGGCCGCGCGGGTCAGCGTCGTTCCTCTTCTCGGGCATCGTGTCACGCCTTGCGCTGCGCGCGCGTCTGCGGGAGGGGCACGCTCGCCACCGACTCGCGCACGACCTTCTCGGCGACGGCGCCCGCGAGCATGTCCTCGATCTTGAGGAGCGTGCGGTGCGCGAGCGCGTCGACGGCGAAGTACTTCACGTCGTCGGGCACGACGAAGTCGCGGCCGCGCATGAGCGCGAGCGCCTTCGAGAGCTTGTAGAGCGCGAGCGAGCCGCGCGGCGACGGCCCGACGCGGACCTGCGGGTGCGCGCGCACGCTGCGCACGATGCGGCCGATGTAGAGCATGACGTCGCCGCTCACGTGCACGCCGCTCTCGACGCGGTGGATGAGCGTGTCGAACGTCGCGAGGTCCATGATGGGCTTGAGGTCGGACGTCGGGTCGTCCTTCGCCCACGAGGCGCGACGCTGCAGGATGGCGGCCTCGGCCTCGTCCGTGTCGGGGTAGCCCATCGAGAGGCGGAGAAGGAAGCGGTCCATCTGCGCCTCGGGGAGCGGGTAGGTGCCCTCCTGCTCGACGGGGTTCTGCGTCGCGAGCACGAAGAACGGGCGCGGGAGGCGGTGCGTCTCGCCGTCGATGGTGACCTGGCGCTCCTCCATCGCCTCGAGGAGCGCGGACTGCGTCTTGGGGGGCGCGCGGTTGATCTCGTCGGCGAGAAGGATGTTCGTGAAGACGGGACCGCGCTGGAGCTCGAAGACGCGCTTCTCGTTGTTCCAGATGCGCGTGCCGATGATATCGCTCGGAAGGATGTCCGGCGTGAACTGCACGCGCTTGAACTCGGCGTTGACGGAGCGCGAGAACGTCTTGACGAGGAGCGTCTTCCCGAGCCCCGGGAAGTCCTCCATGAGGATGTGGCCGCCCGCGAGCGCGCCGCAGAGAAGCTTCTCGACGACGGCCTCCTTGCCGAGGATGGTGCGCCCGACGCCGCGCGCGAGCGCCTGCAGGGCCGCCACCTCCTGCGTGTAGACGGCGTGCTGCTTCTCGAGGTAGTCGTCGGTCCTGACAGGGTCCTTCACGGGCTCGACTCCAGGGTCCTTGTTCTCAGCGTGAGGAGCGTCTCGACCTCGTCCAGCGCGGCGCGGATGTCCTGGTCGCGGTCGGTGCCCGCGCGCGCGAACGAGCGGAGGATGCGCTCCTCGAGGGCATGCACGTCCTCCAGCTTGAGGTCGGCGCTGCGCGCCGCCTCGCGCACGAGGTCCAGGAACGGTCCGGCGTCGCCGCGCGCCCGGAACGCGACGAGCACGTCCTCGGCGCGCTGGCGCTGCGGGTCGACGACGCGCTCCTCGCGCCGCTCGTGGCGGCGGTGGTCGAAGGGCGGCAGGAGGTGCGCCTCGCCCCCCTTGAGGCCGCGCAGCGTCACGAGGAGGTAGGTGCAGAAGCCCGCCGCGAGGAGCGACCACGTGACGAGGACGCCGAAGGGGAGGTAGCGGCCGACGAAGAGGTGGAACGCGCTCACGAGGGCGAGGTACGCCACGAGGACGAGGAGCACCCACGGGACGGAGCGCTTCTTCGCGGGCTTCGCCTCGGGGAGCTTCGACTCGCGCTTCACGAAGCCGCCGAGGGTGTCGATGACGAGGAAGGCGCCGAACGTCGCGGCGCTCACGACGGCGCCGGCGAGGCCGATGAGGACGGCGGCGAGCCCGAAGGGGATCCACGAG
Source organism: Thermoplasmatota archaeon (assembly GCA_035687045.1). Taxonomy (GTDB): domain Archaea; phylum Thermoplasmatota; class SW-10-69-26; order JACQPN01; family JAJPHT01; genus JAJPHT01. The sequence goes on from DASRYU010000036.1 coordinate 5,699, forward strand.
CCGATGCGCGAGCCCCACCCCATGCCCCAGCGCCCTTGGCGGATGGCGAGCGTCGTGCCGCCGAAGCGGATGAAGAAGCCGGCCGCGAGGAGCCCCGCGAGGACGCTGATGGGCACGACGTCGTTGACGCTGACAATGACCGTCGCGGAGAGGAGCGTGAGCGCGAGCGTGCCCAGGCCGGCGAGGAGGTTGAGCACCTGGCCGACGCGCGGCGGCGCGATGGGCTCGAGCAGGGCCCTCTACGCCTCCCGCGCGAGCGCAGGGTCGGGCAGCTCCGCCTGCTCGAGGACCATGAGCTGCTCGAGCACGGTGAGGTAGAGGCGGCGGTCCGCGTCGCGCTCGCCGTACGCGACAAGCTCGTAGACGCGGGCGAGCTCGAGGAGCGCGCGCGCCGTCGCCGGGTCGGCGCGGACGCGCAGCTTGTCGCAGAGCTCGCGCGCGGTGTCCGACTCCGCCTCGGGGCCGAGGACGCCGACGGCGTAGGCGCGGAACTCGCCGAAGAGGCGCTCGATCTCGACGTCGTACTCGACGACGCTCACCGCGACGTGGCCGCGGCCGGAGCGCCCGTCGGCGGACGCCTCCGCCTTGAGCTGCAGCTCGCCCGTGCCCTCGGGCTCGAGCGTGAACTCGACCTCGCCCGTGCTGCCGGTGACGCCGTCGCCCGTGAGCGTCTCGCGCCCGAGCGACGCGCTCAGCTGCACGCCGGCGCCCTCGGCGGGCGCGCCCGCGTGGAGGACCTTGATCGTCACGTGGAGCGGCTCGCCGCGCCCGAGCACGAGCGGGTAGCCGGGAGGCACCTCGGGGAACTCGAAGCGCACGGCGAGCGCGTCGGGCGAGGCGTGGGCCGACGGCGGGCGCGCGGCGGGCTGCTGCGCCGAAGCGGGGCGCGGGGCCTGGGTCGCGTCGCGCTCGCGCGCAAGGCCGATCACGAGGCCGACGTACACGGCCGCCGCGACGAACCAGGCGGGCGAGAGGGAGAGGGCGCGGCCGGGGCTCACAAGGAGCGCGCCGATGGCGAGGCCGAGGAAGCCGCCGCCTCCGATCCAGAGCGCGGTGCGGCCGGCGGAGCTGAGCCTCATCGGAGGAGGCCTCCGCAGGGGACGACGTAGAGGGCGGAGGTGCGGTACGTGCCGCCGAGGGGGATGTCGGCGCGCAGCCTGAGGGTGTAGGTTCCGGGCTTGGGCATCGTGCTCGCGTCCGTCTCGTTGACGAGGAAATAGTTCGAATGCGTGGCCGGCGGCTGCACCGTCGCGGGCACGAGGAGCCCGCCGGCGTCGCCGGTGGTGCGGTTCTCGGGCGTCGCGGTGCCGTTAGGGTCCTCGAGGAGCGTGTAGACCGCCTGCGCCTGCCAGTTGGTGTACGTCACGTTCGCGACGACGGCGACGACGTAGGCGTCGGGCACGGTGAAGCTCACGGAGGCGCCCTGCCAGTTGGGGCCGATGTTCCCGCTCGTGTTCGCCTCCTCGACGTTCACGAGGACGGGGGGCGGGCATCCGCCCGGAGGGATGGGGCCCTCGTACCCCGGAGGCGGCTCCCAGCCGGGCGGAGGCTCCCAGCCGGGCGGGGGCTGGAAGTTCGTGGGCGGCTGGTAGTCGGGCGGGGGCTGGAAGTTGTCGGGCAGGTCGTCCGGGTCGAGAAGCCGGGCGAGCCACTCCGGAGGCGCCACGTCCGTGACGTAGGAGTTGTTGAGCGCGTTGAACGTGGGCAGGAGCACCATCATGGCGATGGCCATGGCGACGCCGGCGCCCGCGACGCGTGGTTCCATGCCCTGCCTCCGCCGCGGAGCCTGGTTGACGTCTTATAAAGTTTCAGGATGGACCCTTGTACGACGCTTCTCCATGCGGCGCCGTGCAGCGCGCAGCGACGGCGACGTGGAGGAGGTGCGCGCGGTGAGGGTGGCCATCGTGCTCATCGGCGACGAGCTCCTGGCGGGCCACACGCGCGACGCGAACGCGCACTGGATGGCGCAGCGGCTCACCGCGCTGGGTCACCGACTGCGCCGCGTCGTCATCGTCCCGGACGAGGCGCACATGGTCCACGAGGCGCTCGACAGCTCCGCGCTCATCGCGGAGGTCGTCCTCGTGAGCGGCGGCCTCGGCCCCACCCACGACGACCGCACCACCGAGATCATCGCCGACCGCTTCGCGCGCAACCTCGTCGTCGACGCGAACGCATGGGGGAAGCTTGTCGCGCGCTACGGCTCGCGCGCCGGCGTGACGGAGGCGGCGCGCGAGTCGGCGCGGAAGATGGTGACCGTCCCCGAAGGCGCCGAGGTGCTCGACAACCCCGTAGGCGCCGCGTGCGGCTACGTCCTGCGCGAAGGCGGCATCGCCTACGTCGTCATGCCCGGCGTCCCGGCGGAGCTGCAGGCGATCTTCGACGTGCACGTCGTGGGCAAGATCCTCCCGCACGCCGAGCGCGTGGGCCTCGTCGAGGTGGACGTCGAGATGGCGGAGGCGATGTTCGCCAAGGAGCTGGGCCTTGTCGCGCAGCGCTTCGCCGACCTCGAGATCGGAAGCTACCCGCACTTCGGCGAGCGGCGCGTCACGCTCCGGTTCAAGGGGGACGAGAAGCGCGCGCGGGAGGCGCTCGAGGCCTTCTTCGGCGCCATCCCCGAGGCGAAGGCGCGCGTCGTGCGCGGGCCCATCGGAACGCTGTAGCCGCTGCCGTCGTGGGCGCTCACCGCGGAGGACGCGGAGCCTCGCGGAGGAGGCGCGGAGACGTCGTCGCGGACGCTCACCGCGGGGCGCGGGGGA
>DASRYU010000037.1:0-11711 GCA_035687045.1 Thermoplasmatota archaeon
CCGAGGAGCCTCCAGGCGAGGTCGAGCGTCTGCTCGATGGTGCGGTCCTCGTCCTTGCCCTGGCGGACGAACTGGTCCTCGAAGAGGTCGGCGAACTCGAGGAACTTCACGTCGCGCTCGGACAGCGCTTCCTTGCCGACGATGGCGACGAGGCCGCGGAGGTCCTTGCCTTCCGCGTAGCCGGCGTAGCACTGGTCGGAGACGCCCTTGTGGTCCTTGCGCGTCGTGTCCTTGCCGATGCCCGCGTTCATGAGACGCGAGAGCGAGGGCAGGATGTTGATCGGCGGGTAGACGCCCTTGCGGTGGAGCTCACGCGCGACGACGATCTGACCCTCGGTGATGTAGCCCGTGAGGTCGGGGATCGGGTGCGTGATGTCGTCGCCGGGCATCGTCAGGATGGGCACCTGCGTGATCGAGCCCTTGCGGCCCTTGATCTTGCCCGCGCGCTCGTAGATCTGCGCGAGGTCGGTGTACATGTAGCCGGGGTAGCCGCGGCGGCCGGGCACTTCTTCGCGAGCCGCGCCGATCTGGCGGAGCGCCTCGCAGTAGTTCGTCATGTCCGTGAGGATGACGAGGACGTGGTAGTCGTGCTCGTACGCGAGGTACTCGGCGGCCGTGAGGGCCATGCGGGGCGTGACGATGCGCTCGATGGCGGGGTCGTCGGCGAGGTTGACGAACAGGACGGCCTTGCTGAGGGCGCCCGTGCGCTCGAAGTCCTTCCTGAACGACTGGTACTCCTCGTTCGTGATGCCCATGGCGGCGAAGACGACGGCGAACTCCTCGCCGGAGCCGCGCACCTTCGCCTGGCGGGCGATCTGGAGAGCGATCTCGTTGTGCGGGAGACCCGACGACGAGAAGATGGGGAGCTTCTGCCCACGGACGAGCGTGTTCATCCCGTCGATCGTGGAGATGCCCGTCTGGATGAACTCCTTCGGGGACTCGCGCGAGTACGGGTTGATGGCGGCGCCCGTGATGTCGAGGCGCTTGTCCGGGACGATGGCCGGGCCGCCGTCGCGAGGCTCGCCGCGGCCGGTGAGGATGCGGCCGAGCATGTCCTTGGACACGCTGATCTTGATCGTCTCGCCGAGGAACTTGACGGCCGCCTCGCGGTTGATGCCCGAGGTGCCTTCGAAGACCTGGACGGCGACAAGCTCGTCCGACGTGTCGAGCACCTGGCCGCCCTTGATCGTGCCGTCGGAGAGGCGGATCTGCACGAGCTCGCCGTAGCCGACGGGCTCCGTCTTCTCGACGAACACGAGAGGACCGGCGACCTCCGTGATGGTCTGGTATTCCCTTGCCATGTGGCTGACCGTCCGCGGGCACGCGGCGGGGCTATTTCAGCCCTCCGGCGGCCCTACCCGCGCCCGCCGAGGAGGATAAGTGTGTTGAGTGTGTTGACATACCCCCATGGGCGTCCGGACGCTGACCATCACCGACGCCGCCTACGAGCGCCTCGCCGCGATGAAGCGCCCCGGCGAGAGCTTCACCGACGTCGTCCTCCGGCTCACGGGGCGCCGCTCCCTCGCGCGCCTGGGCGAGCTGCTATCACCCGCCGAGGCGAGCGCCCTGGCGGAGGCCGTGCTCACCGCGCGCGACGAGCGCCGCGTCGCCACGAGGCGCCGCCCATGATGGCCGACACGACGTTCCTGATCGACCTCGCGCGCGGGGATCCCGGCGCCCGCGCCGCGCTCGAGCGCATCGAGTCCGGCAGCGAGGCGCTGCGCGTCCCCGCGCCGGCGCTCGCGAAGCTGTGGGAGGGCATCGAGCGCTCGCGCCGCCCGCCGCGCGGGTCCGACGAGCTTCGCGCGCTCCTCCTGGGCGTCCCGTCCGCGCCCTTCGAAGCGAGGCACGCGCTCGTGGCGGCGCGGCTTCTCGCGGACGCGTCGGCCGAGCCGCCCGCGCTCGACGTGTTCGACGCGATGGTCGCCGCCATCGCCGTCGCGGAGGACGAGACGCTCCTCACGCGCAACGTACGCGAGTACGAGCGCGTGCGCGACCTGCGCGTGCGGACCTACTGACCATTCATTCCGGCGCGGAGCGGCCGAGCCGGCGCGGCCGCGGCTGCGGGAGGGGCGGCATGAGCGGCTGCTCCGCCGGAAGACGCGCCCCGATGGCCCGCAGCTCCTCGAGGAGGCGTGACTCGGCCGCCGCGACGCGCGCGGCGATGCGACGCTCCGCCTCGTGCTCGCGCTGCGCCATGAGGCTCTCCATCGACTGCCAGCGCGACTCGAGGTCCGCCGCGAGCGCGTCGATGCGCGCGTGGAGCGTGCGCACCTCCGCCTCGCGCGCCGCGAAGAGCGCCTCGATGCGGCGGTGGCGCGCGTCGTTCTCGGAGCGGATGTCCTCGACGCCGTCGAGCACGCTCATCATGCCTTCCGCGGCGTTCGCGACGAATTGCTGGAGGCCCGCGTTCAGGCGCTCCTCGCTCGCGCGCAGGTTCGCCTCCATCGCGTGGATGGCGACGCGGAGCTCGTCGATCGGGAGCGCGTTGCGCGGCAGCGAGTCCACCGCGCGCTGGAGCGTCGCGAGCGCGCCCTCGACGCGCAGCGTCTCCTCGCGGCGCGCGACGCGCTCGGCGTCGGCGACGGCGCCGTGGCGGAGCGTGAGGCGCTCCTCGACGTCCTTGAGCTGGGAGCCGAAGGCCTGCGGCAGCGACTCGAGCATCGCGCGCACGGCGGCGAGCGTCGCCTCCGCGTGCGCCGTCTCCTCGCGGCGCGCGGCGCGCTCCGATTCGCCCGCGGCGGCCAGCCGGCGCGCGAGGCGCTCCTCGGTGTCGCGCAGCGCGCCGAGCACGGGGCCGAGGTCGAGGTCGGGCGCGTGCGCCGCGACGTCCTCGCGCAGCTTGCGGAGCGCGGCCGCGAGCCGCTCCTCGCTCGCGCGCACGGAGGCGGCGATCTCGTCGACGGGGAACGGCGGGAGCTCCGGCTGCGCGGCCGCGAGGGCGGCGACGTCCTCGCGCAGCGCGGCGACGCCGTGATGCGTCTCGCGCATCGTCGCGTGGAGGGGGCGGAGGTCCACCGGCTCGGGCGCGGGGAGCGCCTCGATGGCGCGGCGGAGCGCGTCGAGGCGCTCGTGGAGCGGGCGGAGGTCGACGCTTGGCGGGGGCGGCATCGCCTGGAGGAGGGCGTGCACGCTCTCCACGCGCTCGCTCGCGCGCGCGAGCGCCGCCTCGACGGGAGAGAGGTCGACGCGTTCCGGCGCGGGCACGCGCGCCGCGAGATCGTCCGGCAGCGCCGCGAGGCGCGCCTCGAGCGGGCGCAGGTCGACCGGCTCGGGGGCCGGAAGCGCCGCGACCTTCTGCGCGAGCCGGTCGAGCCGCGTCGCAAGGCGCTCCTCGGCCGCGCGGACGGGGCGCTCGACGTCGGGCACGATCGGCGCGAGCTCGCGCGCCATCGCGTCCAGGCGCTCCGCGAGGCGAGCCTCGGCGCGGGCGACGGCGGCGTGGACGGGCGCGAGGTCGGGCGCGGGCACGGCGGCGACGAGCGCCGCGAGCTCGCTCTGCGCGTCGCGCACCGCCGCGACGACGGGGGCGAGGTCGACCTCGCGCGAGCGCAGCGCCTGCTCGACGGACTGGAGGCGCTTGAGGAGGCGCTCCTCCGATGCGTCGAGCGCGTGCGCGAGAGGCGTGAGGTCGGCGGGCTCCGGGCGCGCGGCGGCCACGGCGGCCGCGAGCTCGCGCTTCGCGTCGTGCACCGCCTTGACGACCGGACCGAGCTCGGGCGCGCGCGGGGCGAGCGCGGTCTCGAGCGCCTTGAGCCGCGTCGCGAGCTCCTCCTTCGCGTGCTCGACCGCGTCGACGACGGGCGAGAGGTCCGCGGGCGGGGCGCGCGCGTGCGCGATGGCGTGGGCGAGGTCCTGGCGCGCGTCGCGCACGGCGTCGAGGACCGGCGTGAGGTCGGCGGGCGGCGCGCGGGCGTGCGCGACGGCGCTCGCGAGGCTCTCGCGCGCCTCGTGGACCGCGTCCAGCACGGGGGTGAGGTCGGGCGCGCGCGGGCGGAGCGCGCCTTCCAGCGCCTTCAGGCGCGCGGCAAGGTCGTCCTGGGCCTTCGCCACGGCGGCGACCACGGGGGAGAGGTCCGGCTCGGTGGGTTCGATCGCGTCGAGGCGCTTCGCGAGGCGCTCCTCCGCTCCACCGACCGCTGCGAGCACGGGCGCGAGGTCGGCGGGCTCGGCGCGCGCGGCGGCGATGGCGCCGGTGATCTCGCTCGTCGCTTCCCGCACCGCGTCGAGGACGGGCGAGAGCTCCGTCGGGCGCGGGCGGAGCGCGCTCTCCATCGTCTTGAGGCGCGCCGCGAGGTCGTCGTGCGCGTGCGCGATGGCGCCGACGACGGGCGTGAGGTCGGGGGGGCTCGCGCGCATGCTCGCCATCGCCGACGCGAGCTCCTCCGCGGAGCCGCGGACGGCGTCGAGGACGGGCGTGAGATCGGGCGCGCGCGGGCGCAGCGTGGACTCCATCGACGCGAGGCGCGCCTCGACGCTCGCGCGCGCGTCCGCGATGGCGCTCGCGAGGGGGCGCAGGTCGGTCTCGGGCGCAGGCGGCGCGGCGGCGAGCGCGTGGAGGCGCTTCGCGAGCCGCTCCTCCGTCGCGCCCAGCGCGTGGAGCATCGGCGTGAGGTCGGGCGCGGGGGGAACGGGCTGCGACTCGAGCTTCTGGAGGCGCTTGGCGAGACGCTCCTCGGCGGCGCCCACCGCGCGCACGACGGGGGAGAGGTCGGTGGCGGGCGGGCGCGCGCTCGCGATGGCTTCCGCGAGGCTGGCCTCCGCGTCGCGCACCGCCTCGACGATGGGCGCGAGGTCGGGCGCGCGCGGGCGCAGCGTCCCTTCCATCGCGGCGAGGCGCGCGGCGAGGTCCTCGTGGGCGCGCGCGACGGCGCCTGCCACGGGGCTCAGGTCCGTCGGCGCGGGCCGCGCGGCGGCGATGGCTTCGGAGAGCTCCGCCTGCGCCGCGCGGACGGCGTCGGCGACGGGCGTGAGGTCGGGCGCGCGCGGGCGCAGCGTCGCCTCCATCGCGGCGATGCGGGCGGCGAGGTCGTCGTGGGCGCGCGCGAGGGCGCTCGTGACGGGCGTGAGGTCCGTGGGCGCGGGGCGCGCGTCGGCGATGGCGTCGAGGACGGGCGAGAGGTCGACCGGCCGCGGCCGCAGCGACGTCTCCAGCGCGGCGAGGCGCTGCGCGAGCGCGTCCTTCGCGTCCGCGACCGCGGCGGCGAGCGGCGTGAGGTCCGCGGGGGGCGCGCGGGCGTCGGCGATGGCCTCGCGCACGCCCTGGGTGCTCTTCTCGACGGCGTCGAGCACGGGCGCGAGGTCGAGCGGGCGCGGGCGGAGCGCCTGCTCCATCTTCGCGAGCCGGTCGTGCACGCGCGCGTCAGCGTCCTGCACGGCGTCGAGGACGGGCGAGAGGTCGGGCGCAGGAACGTTCGCGAAGGCGTGGGCCGCGTCGCGCTGCGCGTCGCGCACCTCGGCGACGGCCTCGAGCACCGGCGTGAGGTCGAGCGCGCGGGGGCGGAGCGTCGCCTCCATCGCGTGGAGGCGCGCGGCGAGCTCCTCCTTCGCCTGGCGCACCGCCGTCGCGACGGGCGCGAGGTCCGCGGGCGGAGGCGGCGGCGTCTCCTGGAGCGTGCGGAGGCGCTGCGCGAGGCGCTCCTCGCTCGACGCCACGGCAGCGAGGACCGGCGCGAGGTCGACCGGCTCGTGCGCCGGCCTCGCCTGGAGGTCGTGCAGCCGGCGCGCGAGGCGCTCCTCCGCGGCGGCGACGGCTTGGAGGAGCGGGCGAAGGTCCGGCGCCTTCTCGGGCGCGGGAAGGGCCTCCACGAGCTCGCGCAGCGCGCGCATCGTCGCGTCCAGGCGCGTCTCGCTCTCGCGGAGCGCGCGCACCACGCGCGCCTCCGACTCGGCCAGCGCGCCGCGCAGCTCGGTCGAGGCGGTCTGGAGCGCGGCGGCGTCGCGCGCGAGCGACTCCATGTGGCCGCGCGCGTCGCGGAGCTCGTCGCGCACGTTCGTGGCGACGGCCGCGCCGGCCTCCTCGAGATGAGCGAAGCCCGCGTCGAGCCGCTCCGACATCGCGGCGACGCGGCGCGCGAGCGCGGCGGCGCCCTCCGCGGCGGAGGCGACGGCGCGCGCGTGGTCGTCGGCGAGTGTCACGGGCGCGCGCTGCGCGGCCTGCAGCTCGCCGAGCCCCTCCGTCGCGCGCTGCACGTCGTCGCGCAGGCTCGCCAGCTCGCGCACGAGGCGCGTCAGCGCCTCCTTGCTGCGGTCGGCCGAGCGCTCGCCGCTCTCGGCGAGGTGGCGCTCGAGGCGCTTGGCGTTCTCGAGCAGCCGCCCCTCGGCCGCGCCGACGCGCTCCTCGACGGCCTTGCACGCCTCCGCGAGCATGGCGGCGCGCTGCGCGCCCTCCTCGGAGACGCGCGTGGCGCGGAACTCGAGCGTGCGGACGGATTCCGCGAGCGTCTGCCGGATGGCGTCGAGGCGCTGCGGGATGCCGTCGTCCGCGTCGAGCGTGCGCTGCAGGTCGTCGATGCGCGTGCAGAGCTCGGCGACGGCGATGAACGTCTCGTCGCGGCGCGGAGGCTGGGGGACCGTCGGGTGGGGCATCGGGATCACGTCTGCGGGGGCAGGATCCGCCGCGGTGGCGGTGGAACGAGAGAGGCGCGCCTTGCGCGCGCGGAAGTGGAGCACGCCGAGGCCGAGCACGGAGCCGAAGGCGGCGAGGGAGGCGAGCGCGCTGTCGAGGACGAAGAACGAGCCGACCTCCGCGGCGCTCGCGGCCCCCACGACGGCGACCGCGTCGCGCTTGGGCATCATGCGAGCTCCTCCTCCGACGCGAGGCGCGGGAGGGAGAGCGCGAGGCCGACCAGGCCGACGACGAGGAGCGCGGGCCCGGCCGGGCGGGCGGCGAGCGACTCCGCGGCGGAGGGCGCAGGGTGGTGCACGACCTGCGTCTTCGTGTGGTCCTTCGTGAGGGAGAGCGCGTCGGGCGGGGGGAGCGAGTAGAGCGGCGGCGTGTAGGAGAGCGGCATCTCGAAGCCGCTGCGCTCGGCGCGGTGCTCGACGACGGGCGCGCTCGCGAAGCGGACGTTCGCGACGAGGGTCCACGTGGCGCGCGAGGCGTCGCGGCCGGGCACGCTTTCGATGCGCGCGCTCTCCGCCGGGAGGTCGAGAAGAGCCTCCAGCGTCAGCGGCTCCGAGGCGTCGCCTTCGAGCGTGCCTTCCGCGAGCGTGCGCGCGTCATTCCACGCGGGGCGGCCGCCGGAGGCGTCGTGGCGCACCACGAGCTGCAGCTCGCCCAGCGCCGTCACGCGTTCCGCGCGCGGGTCGTCCAGCGTCCACGCGAAGCCGACGCGGACGCGCGGCGCGTGCGTGGTGAAGTAGCCAGGCTCCCCCATCGCGAGCTCCGTGCCGTCCTCGAGGAGGGGCGCGTAGGTGAAGGTCGCGCGCTCCGCCCACGGATCGACGCGGCGCAGCTCGGTCGTCGCCTCCCCGTAGGTCGCCGCCTGCAGCGACCAGAGGATGCCGAGCGCGAGGCTCGCGAGGGCGACCCCGGCGAGGAGCCGGTGGGTGCCCTTCGGGAGGCGGTTCCAGGGGAGCACGACGCCTCGTCCTCTGTCGTGGGTGGGCAAGCCGGGTTCGGAAACGGGGAAGTGGGCGCCGGGGGAGCCGGGAACTTCGCCCGTCCGGGTCAATAGGCGTGCCGGGCGTACCGGTACGTGGCGCCGGGGAGGAACGCGTAGAAGACGCGCGAGCGCTCGTCGAGGAGCACGCGGGTGCGCGCGTCGGCGGCGACGTGGATGAGGTCCTCGAGCGAGTCGACGTCCACCGTGGTGGCGGCGTCGGCGCTTCCTTCGGGGATGCGGCGGGCGGTGCTCACCCACTCCTTGTGGCGGCGATACTCCGCCTCGAACGCCTCGTCGGGCGCGAGCCTCCCGGTGAAGAGGGCGGCGGCGAGAAGCGCGATGGCGCCCCCCGCGAGCGAGAGCGTGGGCGCGGAGGCGACGACGCCGGGCACGCCGGCCTGGCGCGTGCTCGTGCGGACGCTCTCGCGCACGTGGCTCTTTGTCCACGTCAGGTCGTCCGCGGTCGGGAGCGTGAAGCGCGGGTCGCCCACGCCCATGACGAGGACGCGCTCCGTCTCGCCCTGGTCGCGGCGCCCCCCTGCCTCGAAGGCGTAGACCACCTTCGCCCGGACGGTCCAGTTGATGCGCCCTTCGACGGGCTGCTCGCGCTGGAGGAGGACGACCTCGTCGACGAGCGCGTCGAGGTCGAGCCGGCCCGAGAGCGCGAGCCCCTGCGTCGCGTCCTCCGCGACCACCTCGTCGAGAGGGCGCACGATCGACCAGTACGGTCGCCCGTCATGCGCCTGCGCGCGGATCTCGACGACGAGGTCGCCCGCCGCCATGCCGCGCGCGTAGGGGTCCGAGGACGTCGGTCGCCAGGTGAAGTTGACGAGGATGGTGTCGCTGATGGTGCGGAAGTACGCGGGGTGCCCCATCGGGAGGACCGTGCCGGCGGGCCAGTGCGTGGAGTTCCGAGTGACGGGCACGGCGTAGGTGAACGCGCTCTCCTCGCTCCATGCGGTCGAGCGCTCCACCGTGCGATGCGCGACGGGCGCGGCGTACGCGGCCGAGCCGAGCGAGAGGGCAGCCAGGGCGAGCAGCACGCCGCCGAGCGCGAGCGCGCGGTGGTGCCGCTGCAGAAGGTCCCGCACGCCGCTCAAGCTCATGGGTACTGGACAACGACCATGATGCGCGTCACGGTAAAGTCTAGGCTACCGGCTTTGTTCCCTTTGACCGACCAGTACGTGGTGAAGGTCTTCTGCTCCGCGCAGCTCACCGAGCAGGGCTCGAGGCGGATGTCCATCGTGGCAGAGCTCCCCACCGCGATGCTTCCTGTCGGCGTGGACCATCCGGTGTTCGTGCGCGTGCCCCCCGCCATGCCCCAGTTGCGGACCTTGTTGTTCGGGTCCTCCTCGAGCGTGAGCTGGTAGGTGAGCGCGTCCGTGCCCTTGTTGGTCACCACGTTCGCGCTGCACGTGGAGGCCGATACGCTGTCGCCCATGCACGTGCTGAGGGAGAACGCGCTGTAGGCCGCGCCGGTCGCCACGACGTCCGCGCCGACGCTGCGCGTCATCGTGCCGAACTCGAACGCCTCCGCGGGCACGACGCTCGCGAGCGATCCCACGAGCGCGAGCATCATGACCAGGCGCCAGCGTCTCAAAGCCATTCCTCCGGGATGCGCAGCATGCGTCCGACGGGGAGCGTGGAGACGCGGAGGCGGGCGAACCAGGCCGCGCCCACCGCGCCGGCGATGGCGCCCATCGCGACGTAGGGGAGGCCCGGCGCGGTGTCGTGGAGCGCGAGGACGACGCCCTCCGGAAGGAGCGCGGGGTAGCGGTAGACGCGCGCGACGTCCTCCTGCATGCCCACCTTGTCCCCCGCGCGCTGATGGATGGTGACGATGCCCTCGCCCAGGGGCGCGAGGGGCAGCGTCCGCGCCTCGGGCCGCACCCGTTCGGTCTCGTCGAGCACGACAAGCGTCGGGAGGAGGCCCAGCGAGCGCACGGGGATGTCGCGGCGCAGCTCGTTCCCCGGCCACGTCGCGCGCTCCTCGTCGGCCGCCGCCCGGTCCTGCAGGACGATCAGGCGCGTGGTGACGTCGTGGCCCGCATGCGCGGCGGAGAACGCGACGCTCGAGCAGACGAGGACGAGGAGCGCGTACCCGACGTGCCGCCCGAGGATGCCCCGCGGGAAGACGCGGCGCAGGAGGACGCGCGCGCGCAGGGGGAGGCGCGCGGGGAGGCGGCGCTGCCGGCGCCCGATGGCGAAGGCGGGAACGGCCGCGAGCGCGGCGAGCGCGAGGAAGGCGAGCGCCTGGAGCTGGCGCGGGCCGCCGACGGCGTTCTCCGCGACGACGAGCTTCACGCGAGCCTCCAGGATGGTGACGCCGAGCCCCTGGAGAAGGACGGCGCTGCCGTCGTCGCGCGTGACGACCTTCCCGAGGATGCGGTCGCGCGACACCGGCGGCTCCCCCTGCGTCTGGTCGGGGCGCGCGTTCGCGTCCCCCTGCGTCTCCCAGCCGTCGGGCGAGCCGCCGACGATGCGGTGCACGACCGGGCCTCCGCGGAGGTCCGACTGGAAGACGATGATGTCCCCCACCTGGAGGTCGGCAGGAAAAGGGTGGACAAGAAAACCATCGAGCGTCCCGATCGTCGGCTCCATGGAGCCGGAGGTCGCGTACGAGACGAAGGGACGCCCGGTGAGCGCGGTGAAGAGGACGAGGAGCGTGAGAGCGAGGAGGCTGAGGGAGAGGGCGGACTTGACGAGCCTCCTCGCTTGGATCACTCAGCTACCTCGGGTCATTCCTCGGTGGTGTGGGCGGCGCGCGCCTCGATGGTCATCGTCTTCGTCGGCGTGCCAAGAGCGACGCCGCGGGTGTCGATCTTGAAGCTCACGTAGACGGTGGCGCCCTTCGCGAGCGCGCCGAGCGCGTTGTTCTGCGCCCACCCGTCGGTCGTGAGGATCTCCATGCCGGCGTCCGCGGACTCGTGCGTGAGGACGATGCCGTCGCTCATGTTGATCCACAGGCCGACGATGTCCTTCGCGCCCTTGTTCGTGATCTTGAGGACGTCGCGGAAGTAGTACTCCGCGTCCGGGTTGACGCCCGTGCCGCGCGAGTCGCCGCACTCGCTGCCGCCGTTGAAGCTCACGGTGAACTCGCCGCCGCCCGCGTACGAGATGAGGCATTCGTAGTCCGGGTCGTGCTTCAGGATGGAGAGGTACGCGTTGCCGTTGTCGGTGACGATGCCGACGCCGACGTCACGCTGCATGGTGGCGAAGTTGAAAGCCGACGCGGCGGTCATGCTCGACGCGACGAGCGCCACCACCGTCAGGGTCAGGAAAGCCGTCCTCATGTGGTTCACCGTTGCTGCGTCAGGCTGCGACGCGGGTCGCCTTGACCCCTCGGACAATGCCCCCACGGCCCAGGTCCCGGGGGTCCCTCATGCCCGCGCCTCCAGCGCGATGGAGCCGCTCACGCCGCTGCCGCTCGCGTGCGTGCCGGACTTCACGCGCACACCCAGGTACGCCGTGGCGCCGACGGGGAGGTCCGCGCTCGCGAGGGCGCGGCTCGCGGCGTAGTCGGCGTCCGTCATCTGCCCCGTCGCGGTCTTGAGCGCCACCTCGATGGCGCTCCCGTGCGACTGGGCGGTGGCGGAGGTCGCGTTCACCCACAGGTGGAGCGGGTGCGGCGCCTTGTTGGTGATCTGCAGGATGTCATGGAACGCGTAGCGCGACCAGGAGGACGCGCTGCCGTCGCCCGCGTTGATGCCGGTCCCGAGGCCGCCGGCGGGGCAGGCGCTCGCGCTGTCGAACAGGATGGAGAGCTTCCCCCGGCCGTCGACGTCGACAAAGCACTTGTGCGGCCCGTCGCGCGCCTTGACCTCGAGGTAGGCCGCGGCGTCGCCGACGATGGAGACGCCGATGCCGCGCTGCGCGCTCGCGAGGTCGAACGCGGACGAGGCCATCGCGCCGGAGACGAGCGCCGCGAGGACGATCATCGTCCAGAGGGCGCGGCGCATGCGGAGCCCTTCGAGGGCGGCGGCCAAGAAGGCTCGGCTCTCGGGCATCGTCCGGTCGGGAAGAACGCCCGGCCACCGAGGAACGGGCGAGAACGGTCCTATAGGGTGCGAGGCAAGGATGTCAGGATGCCCGACAACCCCAGCC
>DASRYU010000038.1:0-6923 GCA_035687045.1 Thermoplasmatota archaeon
CCCGCGTCCCCCGCGCCCCCGCGGTGAACGGCGTCTCCGCGCCGGCTCCGCGCCCGCTCCGCGACCTCCGCGGTGAGCGTCCGGGCGGCGGCACGTTCGCTTGCCCGCCACGAAGCTTCTTCACCGAGACCCGCCCTGGGGCGGGCGTGGGCGAGGCGAAGTACACGATCCAGGCCCCGTACGAGCCCGCGGGGGACCAGCCTCAGGCGATCCGGACGCTCGTCGACGGCATCCGCCAGGGGAAGCGCGACCAGGTGCTTCTTGGCGTCACGGGGTCCGGAAAGACGTTCACGATGGCGAACGTCATCCGCGAGGTCGGGCGCCCGACGCTCATCATCTCGCACAACAAGACGCTCGCCGCGCAGCTCTACGAGGAGATGAAGGAGTTCTTCCCCGACGCGGCGGTCTCGTATTGGGTCTCCTACTTCGACTACTACCAGCCCGAGGCGTACGTCCCGCAGAAGGACCTCTACATCGCGAAGGAGTCGGACCGCAACGAGGAGATCGAGAAGCTCCGCCACGCGACGACGGCCGCGCTCATGACGCGCAAGGACGTCATCGTCGTCGCGTCCGTCTCCTGCATCTACGGCCTCGGCGACCCCAACGCGTACCACGACCAGCACGTCGTGCTCGAGGTGTCGCAGCGCATCGAGCGCGACGCCCTGCTGCGCCGCCTCGTCGACATCTACTACAAGCGCAACGACCAGGCGCCGCACCGCGGGCAGTTCCGCGCGCGCGGCGACGTGGTCGAGGTGCACGCGCCCGACGGCGAGACCGTCTACCGCATCGACATGTTCGGCGACGAGATCGAGGCGCTCGCGCTCATCGACCCCATCACGGGCGTCGTGCGCAAGAAGCTCAACGAGCTCGTCATCCACCCGGCGGAGCACTTCGTGACGCCGCCCAGCGAGATCGAGCGCGTCACCAAGAGCATCCAGACGGAGCTCGACGAGCGGCTCGCGGAGTTCCAGCGCCAGGGGAAGCTTCTCGAGGCGCAGCGGCTGGAGCAGCGCACGCGCTACGACCTCGAGATGCTGCGCGAGATCGGCTACTGCAACGGCATCGAGAACTACTCGCGCCACTTCAGCGGCAAGAAGAGCGGGGAGCCCCCGTACACGCTTCTCGACTACTTCCCTGACGGGTTCCTCACCATCATCGACGAGTCGCACGTGACGATCCCGCAGATCCGCGGCATGTACATCGGCGACCGCAACCGCAAGCAGGTGCTCGTGGACTTCGGCTTCCGCCTCCCGAGCGCGGTCGACAACCGCCCGCTCACGTTCGAGGAGTTCCGCGAGCGCACGACGCAGACGATCCACGTGAGCGCCACGCCGGGACCGTACGAGCTGGAGATCAGCGACACCGTCGCCGAGCAGGTCGTGCGCCCGACGGGCCTCCTGGACCCCATCATCGAGCTGCGCCCCTCGTCGGGTCAGGTCGACAACCTGCTGGGCGAGATCCGGGCGCGCGCCGCGAAGAACGAGCGCGTGCTCGTGACGACGCTCACGAAGCGCATGGCGGAGGACCTCACCGACTACTACGCGAGCCACGGTGTGCGCGTGCGCTACCTCCACAGCGACATCACGACGCTTGAGCGCGTCGAGCTTCTCGAGGACCTGCGCAGCGGCCAGTTCGACGTGCTCGTCGGCATCAACCTCCTCCGCGAAGGCCTCGACCTCCCGGAGGTCTCGCTCGTCGCCATCTTCGACGCCGACAAGGAGGGCTTCCTCCGCAGCGAGACGTCGCTTGTCCAGACCTTCGGCCGCGCGGCGCGCAACGTGAACGGCCGCGTCCTCTGCTACGCGGACAAGATGACCGGCTCGCTCGAGCGCGCCATCGCCGAGACGAACCGCCGCCGCGCCAAGCAGGAGGAGCACAACAAGCTCCGCGGGATCACGCCCGCCACCATCCAGAAGTCGCTGCGCCGCATGCGCGAGCGCAAGGAGGCGGAGGTGGAGGTCAAGCTCGCCGAGGCCCCGCGCGAGTCGCTCCTCGTCCTTCTCGACGAGATGGAGGGGAAGATGCGCATCGCCGCGAAGCGCCTCGACTTCGAGACCGCCGCGATGTACCGCGACAAGATCCGCGAGATCCGCCAGCGCCTCGAGGAGGAGCCGGCGGCGCGGCGCTGACGCGGCAGCAAGCTCCATGAGGGTGCGCCGCGCGTGCGGCCGACATGGCCAGCGTGACGGGGGGCGAGGCGGACGCGGCGAGCGCGGCGCCCGGCATGACCTGGCGCGCCCTCGCCCGCGTCGGTCTCGTCATGGGCGCCTGGACGACGGCGCACCTCGCGGTCGTCGCCTCCCTCCTGCGCGGCGCGACGCCGGGCGGCTGGTGGCCGTGGCTCGCCGTCGAGGCGCTCCTCATCGCGGGCGTCGTCGCGCTCCTCGCGAGCTTCCGCGACCACGCGCACCCGAGCGCGCTCTGGCGCCTCCTCGTCGCGCGCCCCTTCTGGTACGCGCAGGTGGCGCTCCTGCCGATGAGCCTCGCGGGCGCCCTCGGCTGGCTCGCGGGCCTCCCCTTCGGGCGCGCCGTCGCGTTCGGCCGCGGCGCCGTCCTCGTCGCCAGCGCGCTCACGCTCCTCCTCTTCGTCGCGGGCTACTTCGGCTCCCGCGCGCTCGTCGTGCGCCGGCTCACGTTCACCTTCGACGACCTGCCCGCGGGCTTCGACGGGGTCACCGCCGCGCAGCTCTCCGACCTCCACGTCGGGCCGCACACGTCGCGCTCGCACCTGCGCCGCATCGTCCGCGCCGTCGAGGAGGCGAAGCCGGACCTCGTCGTCTTCACCGGCGACCAGGTGGACGACTACCACGAGGACACGCCCCTCTTCGGCCGCGTGTTCGGCGGGCTGCGCGCGCCGCTCGGCCTCTACGCCGTCGCCGGCAACCACGACGTGTACGCCGGCTGGGAGGGCGTCCGCGCCGGCCTCGAGGCGGCGGGCATCCACGCGCTCGTGAACGACGCCGTCCCGCTGCGGCGCGGCGGCGACGAGCTCTGGCTCGTGGGCACCGGCGACCCGGCGGGGGCGAGCGCATGGGCGCGCGCGCCCGAGGTCGCCCCCGACATCGAGCGCAGCCTCGCGCGCGTGCCGCCGGGCGCCTTCACGCTCGCGCTCGCGCACAACCCCGCGCTCTGGCCCGCGCTCGCCGACCGCGGCGTGCGCCTCACGCTCTCCGGCCACACGCACCATGGCCAGATCAGCATCCCGCCGCTGCGCTGGTGCCTCGCGTCGCCGTTCCTCGAGCACGCGATGGGCACGCACGAGCGCGGGCGCTCGCGCCTCTACATCAACCCGGGGACGAACTTCTGGGCGCTCCCGCTGCGCCTGGGCGCGTGGCCCGAGGTCACCCTCGTCACGCTGCGGCGCGGCGGCCACGCCGTCTGAGCGCGAAAACGTCATCCCCTCCCGCCGCCTGCGGGCGCGCGTGAAGGACGCTCCCGTGGCGGTGCAGGTCATCCGCGGCCAGACGGTGGAGAGCGCGCACCGCGTGCACGCGGTCGTCGTCGACGGCGCCGGCGGCGTCGTGCACGAGGCGGGCGACGCATCGTTCGTGACCTACCTCCGCAGCGCCGCGAAGCCGTTCCAGGCGCTCGCGCTTGTCACAAGCGGCGCCGCGGACGCCTTCGGGCTCACCGACGCGGAGCTCGCCCTCGCCTGCGGCAGCCACTCCGGCGAGCCGCGGCACGTCGAGGTCGCGACGCGCATGCTCGAGCGCGGCGGGCTCTCGGCGTCGCTCCTGCAGTGCGGGACGCACGCGCCACGCTCGAAGCTCGCGAAGGAGGCGCTCGGGGGCGGCCGCACGACGCCCATCCACCACAACTGCAGCGGGAAGCACGCCGGCATGATGCTTCTCCAGCGCCACCTCGGCGCCGACCCGGCGAATTACTGGAAGCCGGACGCGCCCTGCCAGCGCCTCATCCTCGAGGCCGTGCGGGAGGTGAGCGGATACGCGGACGTGCAGGTCGGGACGGACGGGTGCAGCGTCCCCAACTTCGCGATGCCCATGCGCCACGCGGCGATGCTGTTCGCGCGCCTCGCGATGCCGCAGGGGCTCGCGCCCGCGACGGCGAAGGCGCTCGAGCGCGTGCGCGATGCGATGGTGCGCCACCCGGAGCTTGTCGGCGGCGGCGAGAGCTTCGACACCGACCTCATGCACGCGAGCGAGGACAGGCTCGTCGCCAAGGCCGGCGCCGAAGGGTGCGAGGGCGTGGGCGACCTCCGCACGGGCATGGGCCTCTTCCTCAAGGTGGAGGATGGCGCCGCGCGCGCCGTCGCGCCCGCCACCGTCGAGGCGCTGCGCCAGCTCGCGTGGCTCGAGGGGCGCGCCTTCGAGGTCCTCGGCGAGTGGTGGATGCCGCCGCTCAAGAATTGGGCGCAGCGCGACGTGGGCCGGCTCAAGCCCGTGCTGCGGCTCGCGCACGACTAGGTGCTCCTGGTGCCGCTGCGCAAAACCGCGGGAGTCCTTATCGGGACCGCAGGGCGCCGCGCAGCGGCGCGCGAAGGTCCCGAAGAGGGCGGTTTTGTGCGGCGGATGCCGCCGCTCAAGAATTGGGCGCAGCGCGAGGTGGGCCGGCAAGCCCGTGCTGCGGCTCGCAGCCGAGTGAGTGACACAACCGTCCGCTTGACAACCGCGCGGCTGTCGGCGGTTGATGCCGCGCGCGCGGCTTGAGGGCGCGAGGAGGCAGTTTCCTCATGCGACTTCCCCAACGTCTGTGCATCTCCCTCGCCACGCTTCTGACCCTCGCGCTCCTGTCCCAGGTCCTCGCCGCCCCGGTCACGGTCACTCCGACGGGCGACGCGTCCGGCAGCCTCGCCGCCGCGAGCGGGACGGGCGACGCGAGCGCGGCGAGCGACTGCTCCTACGTCCCCGTGCCCGTGACGCTTCCTGGCTGCGTCGCGGGCGCCGCCGCGAGCGGGACGGGCGACGCCACCGCGTGCGCGTCCTCCTACTACGGGCTCGTGCCGTGCGCGGGCGCGGCCGCGTCCGTCGTGGGCGACGCGCGCGGCTGCGAGAGCTCGCACGCCAGCACGGGCCTCGCGCCCAACTGCGTCGCGGCCGCCGCGAGCGGGATGGGCGACGCGAGCGCGTGCGACTCCACGCCCGAGGCGTACACGGACATGCCCGGCTGCCTCGCGCTCGCCGCGAGCGGCACGGGCGACGCGGACGCGTGCGCGGACGCCGAGGATTCCCACTGGCCTTTCCTCTGGACGTCCTGCGTCGGCGTCGCCGCGAGCGCGACGGGCGACGCGTCCGCGTGCGGCAACGACGAGATGCTCACGCTCGAGGACAGCCGCTGCATCGGCGTCGCCCTCTCGGGCTGCGACGTCCACGCGAACCTGTGCACGCAGCCCACGCGCGTCGACGCCTCGGCGCCGACGGAGGTCGTCGTCGGAGCGGACGCGGACGGCGACGGCTTCCCCGCGACCGTCACGCTCGCCTTCTCGCGCGTCTCCGTCGACGCCGCGACGGGCGAGACGGTCGTCGAGCGCGACCCGTCGCAGGACGTCGTCCTCGTGATCGACCGGAACGACGCGGACCCGCGCACGCCGCTCGAGTCGCGCTTCGAGGCCACGGTCCCGACGGGCGTCGCCCTCGGCCCCGACGCGGACGGCGACGGCCTTCCTGCGCGCGCGACGGTCCATTTCTCGCGCGTCGTCGTCGAGCGCTCTCCTCCGAACGTCAGCGTCGAGCGCGCGCCGCAGGCGGACCGCAGCGTCACGCTCGACAGCAACGACGGGAACGAGAACATCCCGGCGCCGGTGCGCGTGAGCGCGCCCTTCGCGAGCGGCGTCCTCCTCGGCCCCGACGCGGACGGCGACGGCGTCCCCTCGTACGTCGTCGTCGAGATGAGCGAGCTCACGCTGGACCGCCGGAACGCCTCGCACACCGTGACGCGCACGCCCCACGCCGACCGCCGCGTCACGCTCGACGCGAACGACGCGGACCCGAACGTGCCCGCGCGCAGCATCGTCCGCGCGCCCTTCGCGAGCGGCTTCGCCATGGGCCCCGACGCGGACGGCGACGGCGTCCCCGCGTACGCGACGGTGGAGATGAGCGAGGCCACGTTCGACCGCCGCGACGCGTCTATTTCCATCGCGCGCGCTCCCGGCGCCGACCAGCGCGTGGCGCTCGACCGCGACGACGCCGACCCGAACGTGCCGCTCGCGAGCATCGTCTCCGCCACCGTGTTCACCGGCGCGACCGTCGGGCCTGACGCGGACGACGACGGCATCCCCGCCTACGTGCGGCTGGAGGCGTCGCGCGCGACGCTCGACCGCCGCGACGGCTCGCACCGCCTCGAGCGCGACCCCGCCGCCGATCGCACGATCGTCCTCGACGCGAACGACGGCGCGCCCGCGCAGACGCTCGTGGACGTCGAGGCCGAGGAGGACGCGGAGGCGAGCGTCCTCGCCGTGAGCGCGGCGGGCGACGCGCGCGCGACGTGCGCCTCGCACGCGTGCCTCGCCGCGAGCGGCCTCGGCGATGCCGAGGCGTGCAAGCACACGCTCGCGTGCGTCGCGGCGAGCGGGGCGGGTGACGCGGAGGGGTACGTCGCCGCGAGCGGCCTCGGCGACGCGACGAGCTGCGGGCTCGACTTCCTGTGCACCGCCGTGAGCGGCGCGGGCGACGCGCGCGCGCACGACGTCGCGGCGAGCGGCGCGGGCTCGGCCGAGAGCGAGTACCTCGCGGCGTCCGCCACCGGCGACGCGACGGGGCGCGTACCGGTGAGCGCGCTCGGCGCCTGCAACGGCACCGCGTGCGTGTCGCTCCATGGGCACGCGCACTGGCTGGGCGCCTCGGCGACCGGCGACGCGAGCGGGCTCGTCGCGCTCGCGCTCTTCGGCTCGGGCCACGGCGGCCTCGTCGGCGCGAGCGCGACGGGGGACGCCGAAGGCGGGCTCGTCGCCGTGAGCGGCACGGGGG
>DASRYU010000039.1:0-9265 GCA_035687045.1 Thermoplasmatota archaeon
CTCAACTCCCTCGCTCCCTGCGGATCGTCGTGACGCCCCGCTTCGGGCAGAGGTCGACGAGGAAGCAGTCGGGGCACGCGGGCGCCTTCGCGTGGCACACGTCGCGCCCGTGGAGGATGAAGTAGAACGGGAGCTTTCCCCACTCCTCCTGCGGGTACACGCGCATGAGGTCCTGCTCGACCTTCACCGCCTCCTTCGGGGCGGCCCGCGTGAGGCCGAGCCGGTGCGCGACGCGCCCCACGTGCGTGTCGACGCAGACGCCGGCGTTCTCCTCCGCGACAAGCTCCATGACGACGTTCGCGGTCTTGCGCGCGACGCCGGGCACCTCGAGAAGCTCCTCCATCGTGCGCGGCACCTCGCCCCCGTGCTTCTCGAGGACGTGGCGCGCCGCGCCCTGGATGTTCTTCGCCTTGTTCCGGTAGAAGCCCGTGCGGAAGACGATGCGCTCGATCTCCTCCCGCGGCGCCGCCGCGAGCTTCTCGGGCGTCCCGTACCTCGCGAAAAGCTCGGGCGTCACCTTGTTCACCATCGCGTCCGTCGTCTGCGCGGAGAGGATGACGGCGACCATGAGCTGGAAAGGCGTCTCGAAGTCAAGGAACCAGTAGGGCTCGCCGTACTCCCGCTTCATGCGCTCCAGCGCGACGGGCGCGCGCTCCTTCGCGCCGGGAGGAAGCGGGGGCACGCGCCGGCCCACGCGCCCCTTCCGATATAGGCCTCGCGCCCCGCGCGGAAGTGCCGGCCGACCGAAACCCCTTTGGCGGAGCCCACCTACCGCCCGTCGTTGCCCGTTCGCGCCGTCCTCCTCGACGCCTTCGGCACGATCATCCACCCCGAGCCTGGCTGGGAGTCGCTGCGCGACCACTGCCTGGAGATCGTGCACGGCACGTGGACGGGGCGCGCCATCCCCTTCCGCACCTGGCTCGCCTGCTACGAGCAGGCGCGCGCCGAGCAGCACGCGGCCGTCCAGGACGGGCTGCGCGAGTTCGATTTCGCCGCCCGCTTCACCCGCTCGATGCGCCTCTGCGGCATGCCGGAGACCGAGGCGGAGGCGTGGGGGCTCGTCGCGCACGAGCGCTACCACCAGTTCCAGCAGGGGCTCATCCACCCGTACGACACGCCGCGCCCCACGCTCGAGCGCCTCAAGGCGGAAGGGTACAAGCTCGCGCTCGTGTCGAACTACGCGCACACAGGCGTGCTGCGCGACGCGCTCAAGCGCCTCGAGATCCTCGACCCGTTCGACGCGCTCGTCGTCAGCGCCGACGTGGGCTACCTCAAGCCGCACGCGCGCATCTTCGAGGCCGCCCTCGAGGCGCTCCAGGTTCGGAAGGAGGAGGCCGTGATGGTCGGCAACGACCCGCTCTGCGACGTCGTGGGGGCGAAGCACGCGGGGCTGCGCGCGGTCTGGACGCCGTACCCGCGCGCCTCCCCCCCGCCGCCCAACCCGCTCGCCGACGCCGTCCTCGAGCGCCTCGCGGAGCTTCCCGACGTCCTCAGGAAGCTCGCGTAGGCGGGCCGTTCGTCGCCCCCGGATAGGGCGGGTGCTAGAACAGCTTAGAATAGGGGGCCCGAGTACGCGCCATGCGCCGCCTTCTTGTCCTGGCCATCGCGGCCGGACTCGCGCTCACCGGTTGCCTCTCCTCCGACGACGCCCCGACGCCGGCCGCGGAGGCGGAGCCGGAGGTCATCATCGACGCGGCGCGCCCCGCGCCCGCCTTCAACGACATCCCGAACGCGCAGCTGGGCGTCATCGCCAAGCCCGACCTCAACGCGACGCTCGCCGAGCCCCCGCAGCTTGTCGCCGGCGAGTGGTGGCGCATCGAGCTCCACGACAAGCTCACCGACACCACGACGCAGTTCGTGCGCGTCGTCGCCCGCGTCGAGAGCGACCTCTACGTCTTCGGCATGCCGCACGAGGGCTGGTGGAAGGAGGCCGTCATCTTCCACACGCCGGCCTTCGGCGACGTCAACAAGGACCTCTCGCACCGCGCGCACGACGTGCCCTTCCAGCAGCTCAAGTTCCCCCTCGAGGACGGCGCCACCTGGGAGACGGCCTGGGAGAACCCGAACCCGATCACGGCCACCGTCTCGGTCGAGTCGCCCACCACGGCGCGCGTGACGTTCACCGGCACGAACTGCGGGCCGCTCGGCCTCATCGGCCTCTGCCCGAACCCGAGCCAGGGCGTCGTCGCGGAGATCCTCTACGACGCGTCGATGCACGAGGTCGTGGAGGCGAACTTCCCCAGCCACACGTGGCGCGTGCTCGAGCACGGCTACGGCTTCGAGGGGTGGGTCACCGTCCCGCGCTCCGAGCACCTCGTCTTCCTGCACGGCCGCCTCGCCGCGCCCGCGCTCGCCTTCCCCGGCATGATGCCCGCGACGCACACGGACGTCGTCACGATCGAGGGGGGCTACAACCGCGTGAGCTTCATCCTCGCCAACGGCAACGCCATCGGCACGCCCGTGGGCGGCGCCTACTCGACGAAGGCCACGGCGCCCGACGGCACGGTCTACGAGCTCAGCAGCATCCCCGGCGGGCCGCTCCAGATCGCGTTCCTCGAGCACGCGAACCCGGATGGCGACTGGACGCTCGAGCACATGGCGGCCGGCCCCGGCCTCTCCTTCGTGGAGGGGATCGCGTACCACCAGTACGACATCCGCCTTCCCGACGGAGCGGTCCGCAGCGACCACGCGCACGACGTCGTGCGCTGATCACTGCATCCGGCGCCACGTCTCGGCCGCGCGGCGCGCGCTCGGCTCGCCCCCCTCCTCGAGCATCCGGCGCGCGACCTCCTGCGCGCGCTCGGGGGGCACTCCGGCCTGCATCGCGAGGTTCGCGGCGTGGAGCCGCATGTGGCCGCGCTGGATGCCCTCCGCGGCCAGCGCGCGCAGCGCGCTCACGTTCTGCGCGAGCCCCACGGCGGCGACGACCTCCGCGAGCTCCTGCGCCGTCTTGACGCCGAGAAGCTTGAGAGACGCCTGCGCCGCCGGGTGCGCGCGCGTCACGCCGCCGACGATGCCCAGCGCCAGCGGGAGCGAGAGCTGGCCGCGCACGTGCCCCTCGGGCGTGAGGGTGAACGTCGAGAGGCTGCGGTAGCGGCCCGTGCGCGCCGCCCACGCGTGCGCGCCCGCTTCCACGGCGCGCCAGTCGTTGCCCGTCGCCGTGACGACGGCGTCGATGCCGTTCATGATGCCCTTGTTGTGCGTCGCGGCGCGGTACACGTCGGCGTCGGCGAAGGCCCACGCGCGCACGACGTCCTTCGCCACGTCCTGCCCGCCGACGTCGAACGTCGCGGTGACGCTCACGGTGCGCTCGTCGGCGAGGTTCGTGAGGATGCGAAGGAGCGGCCGCCCGCCCGTGACCTCGGCGAGAAGCGGCGCCACGGCCTCCGCCACGCTGTTCACCGCGTTCGCCCCCATCGCGTCGCGCACGTCGACGAGAAGGTGCACGACGAGGCACTTGCCCTCGCTCGTGTCCACCGTGCGGAGCTTGAAGCCGCGGTAGCCGCCGCCGCGCTTCTGGAGCCCCGCCGCCGCCTCGTTCGCGCGCGCCGCGAGCCCGTCCGCGACCGCGTACACGTTGCGCTGCGCGATGCGGAAGTCCGGGACGTCCACGAGCTGCACCTGCGCCACCATCACCGGCTCCGTCGCGCGCGCGGTGAAGCCGCCAAGCTCGCGCGCCATCTTCGCGCCGTGGCTCGCGGCCGCGACGACGCTCGACTCCTCCACCGCCATCGGCACCAGGACGTCGCGCCCGTTGACGACGAAGTTCGTGGCGACGCCCAGCGGGAGCGTGAAGCCGCCCACCACGTTCTCCACGAGCTGGTCGCGCACCTCGCGCGCGAGCGGACGCTCGAACGCAGCGAGCTCGTCGAGCGCGAGGCCCGTCTCGCGCGCGAGCACCGCGCGCCGCTCCTCCGCGGTGAGCTTGTGGAAGCCCGGCAGGCGCGAGTTCACGCTCCCCGCCAGGGCGGCGCGCGCATAAGCCCTTCGCGCAACGGCGCCCGCTTAACGCCCTTCTGCTCGCACGTCGGCGGCGCTGTTCTGGTGCTCATCGGGTTCTCTCGCTCTGCGCCGGCACCGTCGGCGTATCTGGCTTCTTCGGGTGACCACCGACCCCCCGTCCTCGGCCCCCTGATCTCAGGGGGCCTGCGGTCGGCGCCCTGCGGGCGCCGCAGCGTTGGGCTTGCAGCGTCGGCCCCACGACGTTCAGCGAGGCCGCAGGCCGAGCGGATGGCGCGCCGAAGGCGCGCGAGCGCGGCCCCCCAGGAGTCGGGGGGCCGCGCAATGGGGGAGCGACGGTCCGCGCAGAGAAGCAAGAAAGGACGGCGTTGCCGAAGGCCGCGCAAGCCCGACGGACCCTCAGCGCCCACGCGGATGTCGAGCGCGCCTGAAGCGCCGCCGCGCTCCACCACCCACCGCTCGACGCGCGCTTCGCCCGAGAATGTTTATGCCGCGCCCCCGACGTGGCGCGCAGCGTGCCCGTCATCAAGTTCGAGATCGCCGAGCTCGAACGCCTCCTCCGCAAGCCCGTGCCGCGCGCCGAGCTCGCGAAGACCATCCCGCAGATCGGCGCCGACATCGACGAGAGCTCGGGAGACACGTGGGCCGTCGAGTTCTTCCCCGACCGCCCCGACCTCTTCACCGTCGAAGGCATCGCCCGCGCCCTGCGCGCGTGGTACGGCGTCGAGGACGGGCTGCGCCGCTACGACGCGCGCCCGAGCGGCCACTCCGTCAAGGTCGACCCGTCGGTCGAGAAGGTGCGCCCGCACATCGTGGCCGCGTTCGTGCGCGGCGTCGACATCACCGAGAACCGGCTCAAGGCGCTCATCGACCTCCAGGAGGACCTCCACTGGGGGCTCGGCGCGCGCCGCCGCCGCGTCGCCATCGGCATCCACGACGCGCGCGTGCTCGCGCCCCCCTTCACGTACACCACGTGGGCGCTCGACGAGAAGAGGTTCGTGCCCCTGTACGAGACGCGCGAGATGAGCCCGCGCGAGATCCTCGAGAAGCACGAGAAGGGCACCGCCTACGCCCACCTTCTCGCGGGGCACGAGCGCGTGCCCATCATCGTCGACGCGCAGGGCGGCGTCGTGTCGCTCCCGCCCATCATCAACGCGGCGCGCACGGCCGTCACCACGAGCACGCGCGACATCTTTCTCGACGTCACCGGCACCGACCGCTGGGCCGTCGAGCGCACGCTCAACATGCTAGCCACCGCGCTCGTCGAAGCCGGCGGCACGCTGGAGACGGTCGACGTCGGCGGCCGCCCCACGCCCGACCTCACGCCCGAGCGCAAGGAGCTGCGCGTCGACGAAGCGAACGCGCTTCTTGGCACGAGCTTCACGCCCGACGAGGTCGCGAAGAACCTCCGCCGCATGGGCTTCGGCGCGCAGGCGCAAGGCGAGCGCGTGCAGGTCGAGGTGCCGCCGTACCGCGCGGACATCCTGCACACGTGGGACCTCATCGAGGACGTCGCCATCGGCCACGGCATCGCGCAGCTCACGCCCGCGCCCCTGGTCGCGCGCACCGTCGGCGTCGCGCTCCCGGAGAACAAGAAGGCGGAGCTCGCCCGCGCGAGCCTCGTCGGCCTCGGCTTCCTCGAGACGATGAACCTCACGCTCTCGAACGAGCGCGACCAGTTCGACCGCATGCAGCGCCCCCACGCGCCCGTCGTCAAGGTGCTCAACCCCGTCACCGAGGACACGACGCTCCTGCGGCCCACGCTCCTGCCGGGGCTCATGACCATCCTCAAGAAGAACGCCCACCGCGACCTCCCGCAGCGCCTCTTCGAGGTCGGCATGGTCACCACGCGCGACGGCGACCACGTCGCGAACGAGCGGCGCGTCGCCGGCGTCGTCATCGCCGGCCGCTCCAACTTCAGCGAGGTCAAGGGCGTCGTCCTCGCCCTCGCGCGCGACCTCAAGTGGGGCGGCGCGGAGCTCGTCGAGAAGGCGGAGGACCCGAGCTTCGTTCCCGGCCGCTGCGCCCGGCTCGGCGACCGCGGCGTCTTCGGCGAGGTGCACCCCGCCGTCCTCGAGGCCTTCGGGCTCGCGCACCCGGTGATGGCGTTCGAGCTGCGGCTCGCGGGCGGGCCGACCGACCACGTGCGCGACGCGCAGGGATAGGTACACCCCGCACCTACAGGGGTACCTACTTGATCCGCCCTTTGTCCTACCGGCTGGAGTAGAACCAGCGCAACGCTTATGCACAGGGGGACATTCTCGCACACTATCTGATTGTGGGTGCCACAATGAAGATCGACATCGGCAACGGCAAGGTCCTCGGGACCAAGCGGGTCAGCCCCAACGGCCAGATCAGCGGCTTCACCGAGTACGCCGGCCAGGAGGTCCTGGTGGTCCTCCCCGGCTCGGACACGGACGTCAAGCTCGGTGCGAAGGACCTCGTGCGCGAGGTCCAGATCGCGACGAACGAGCACATGAAGGTCGCTTTCCACCAGTACAAGGAGCTCAAGCAGCGCTTCGAGACGCCCGAGCGGGCGACGAAGGAGTTCCTCCAGAAGCACGCTCCGAAGAACTTCCAGGGCCTCTTCGAGCAGGTCGAAGGGTGGGTCAAGGAGCAGGTCGACAAGGCCGAAGAGAAGATCGAGGTGCGCCTGCACCGCGGCGAGCAGAACGAGCGCGCCTCCGCGCGCACGGAGCCCGCCGCCGGCCGCACCGAGGGCGCGAAGCCCACGAGCACCAGCACGGAGTGATGACGATGGACACGATGAACACCGCGACGCACAACGCCCCGAAGAAGAACGAACTCGTCCTCGTGAAGGAGTCGAACGAGTGGGGTCAGATCAGCGACCTCGAGAAGAACACGACGTACTTCGTCATCCGCAAGCCGACGCGCGAGCTCACGCAGCAGAAGAGCAAGGAGTTCGTCGAGGACGTGCGCGCGTTCCTCCACGAGCACCGCGTCCTCACCGAGCAGCAGTACAACGAGCTCAACCAGCGCTACGGCGAGCCCGCCAAGCAGAAGGCGAAGGAGCTCCGCGAGATGATGGAGAAGCGCTTCGACGAGGTCGCGAAGGAGTTCGAGGCGCGCGTCGAGCAGCTCGAGAACGAGTACAAGACGCGCTTCGGCAAGAAGGAGGGCGGCTCCTCGGGCGGCCCCGAGACGCCCGGCGAGATGCCCACCGGCGAATCGGCGGAGACGGCGACGGAGAGCTCCACGAACTCGACCGACGCGAAGCCGAAGACGTCCTCGAAGAAGGCGTCCTCCCCGCGCAAGACCGAGTGAACGCCTGGCGGAAGGGGCTCGCTCACTCGCTCGTGATGCTGAGCCCCATCTGCCCGGTGTAGAGGGTGAACTCGAACGTGAGGATCCACGTTCCCGGCTCGCCCGAACCGGTCGTCTCGGTGACGCCGCTCTGCTGCGTCGCGCCCGCCACGGCGCCGCGGTAGACCTCTTTTCCGCAATGGTCCTGGAGGGTGAGCGTGAGCGAGCCCGCGCCGGCCTGGCCGCCCCACGTCACGCGCGCGGCGCTCGACGGGTTCTCCCACAGGAAGACCTCCTTGGCCGTCTTCGCCGCGGCCTGCCCGCCGTAGGTGAACGAGCCGGGCTCGTTCGAGACGCCGCTCTGGCCGCCGCTGGGGCCCGTGGGCTGCACTTCGGGCGGCGTGCATCGCGCGGGCGGCGCCGCGGCGTCGCGAGCGGTGGGCGGCGCGTTCGCGTCCGCGTCGTCCGCCTGCGTCTGGATGCATCCGGCCGTCGCAGCGAGCAACGCCACGACGAGCACCTTCCGACCGTTCACGTCCGCGCGAGCGCCGACGCGCGCCATAACCTTTTCACGGTGAGGGGTCTTCGCGCGGCGTATGGCGGCCACCGCGGCACCTTCCCCTCCGGCCCCCTCGGCCGCGGGCGAGGAGCCGCTGGGCAAGCTCCAGCGGACCGTCGAGATCAGCCGCATCCTGTATCGGAACGACTTCTTCGCGATGATGCGCGAGCTCGCGAGGGCCCCTCGCGTGCCCGACGCGGTCGGCGGCACGAGCGTCGCCATCCCGCCCGACGTCCCGCGCCGCGTGCGCAAGATGCTCGAGGAGCTCGGGCCGACCTTCATCAAGATCGGGCAGCTCCTCGGCACCCGCCCCGACCTCGTGCCCAAGCCGTTCATTGACGAGTTCAAGCACCTGTACGACAAGACGACGCCCTCGCCGTTCGACGAGGTGCGCGCGCTCATCGAGGAGGAGCTCGGGCGCCCGCTCGCCGAGGTCTTCGACGAGTTC
Source organism: Thermoplasmatota archaeon (assembly GCA_035687045.1). Classification (GTDB taxonomy): domain Archaea; phylum Thermoplasmatota; class SW-10-69-26; order JACQPN01; family JAJPHT01; genus JAJPHT01. The sequence continues at coordinate 8,232 of DASRYU010000039.1, forward strand.
AGCGAGACGCCCGTCGCGAGCGCGAGCGTCGGCCAGGTGCACTTCGCGCGCCTGAAGACCGGCGAGCGCGTCGCCGTGAAGGTCCAGCACCCGGGCATCCAGGAGCGCGTGCGCGTCGACTTCGAGATCATGGAGCCGATGGTGCGCTTCGTGGAGAACCTGTTCGCCGCGAGCCGCGTATGGCAGCCGCGCGAGCACCTCCTCGAGGTGCAGCAGATGCTCGCGCGCGAGCTCGACTACCGGAACGAGGCGCGGAACGTCCAGCGCGTCTACGAGATCTTCCAGAACGACCCGTCGGTCAAGATCCCGAAGGTGTACTGGGGCGCCTCCGCGCGCCGCGTGCTCACGCTCGAGCGCATCGAGGGCGTGAAGCTCTCGAACTTCGACAGCGCCGAGCTCAAGGCGCTCGACGGGAAGCGGCTCGCGGAGATCATCACGCACGCGATGGCGCGGCAGATCTTCGAGGAGCGCATCTTCCACGCCGACCCCTCGCCGGGGAACCTCATGGCCATCTCCAGCGACCAGGTGGCCTTCCTCGACTGGGGCGCGGTCGGCACCGTCTCCCGCCGCCGCGCCGAGCGCGTGCTCGCCCTCGTCCTCGGCTTCGTGCGCCACGACATCGACAGCGTGTCGCAGGCCATCATCGACCTCGCGAAGGGCGACGGCGATGTCGACATGGGCGTCTACATGCGCGATGTCGAGCGCATCATGGACTATCACGAGCGCGAGCGCGCGAGCGTCGGCGACCCCGTCGTCCTCGAGATGATCCTCGAGGTCGCCAACAAGCACCGCATGCTCCTCCCGCCCGACTTCATGCTCATCACGCGCGCGCTCTTCCAGTTCGAAGGGCTGTGCCGCAAGCTCGACCCCGGCTACGAGCTTGTCGACGTGCTGGAGCCGTACGTGCAGGCCTACATGCGCCGCGAGGCGTTCAAGATGAACGGCGATGGCAGCACCGTCATGGCGGGCGCCTACGAGGCGCTCCAGACCATCGGCGGCATCCCCGGCCGCCTCAACAAGGTCCTGCGCATGGT
>DASRYU010000040.1:0-34532 GCA_035687045.1 Thermoplasmatota archaeon
CTTCTCGGCGGTCGCCGCGAGGGCCGCGTCGCGCGCCCACAGCGTCACCGGCGCGCCCTTGGAGGCGAGGAGGATGGCGAGGGAGGTGCCCCAGCTGCCGGCGCCGAGCACGACGGGCACGCGTCAGCGCTCCTTGTTCGCCTCGGCCTTGGCGTCGGCGTCCGCCTTCGCCTGGTACTCCGGGTTCTGCATGTACTCGTGCACGTACTCCTGGCCGCTGAGGTCGCGGATGGCGTGCATGACGCGGTCGGTGATCTCGCGGCAGACCTTGCGGTCGTTCTCCATGCCGTAGAACTGGCTCACGTCGATGGGCGCGCCGATGTGGATGACGACCTTGTGGAAGGTGGGGATGTGCTTGCCCTTCGGGAGGACCTTCTCGGTGCCGATCATGCCGACGGGGACGATGGGCACGCGCGCCTGGAGGGCGAGCCTCGCGACGCCCGTGCGCCCCTTGTGGAGCTTCCCGTCGGTGGAGCGCGTCCCCTCGGGATAGATGCCGAGGAGCTTCCCCTCGTTGAGGACCTGGAGCGAGCGCGCCATGGCCTCGTTGTCCCCTTCGCCGCGGCGCAGCGGGATGACGCCCCACTGCTCGAAGAGCCAGCGCTGGACGGGCACGTCGAAGTGCTGCGCCTTGCTGATGAAGAAGACCTGCCGCGGGACGACGGCGGGCAGGAAGTAGTGGTCGCTGTAGGAGAGGTGGTTCGAGGCGAGGATCGCGCCGCCGGTGGCGGGGATGTGGTGCAGCCCCGTGGCGTGGACGCGCCAGAGGCCCCGGAGGACCGGCGCGATCGTGTACTGCGACGCGCGGTAGAAGCGTTCGCCCATGGACGCGTGCCGAAGCCATACGGCCTCCTTGACCTTATCGGGCGAAGGCTGATGAGCCTCGGGCGCCCGTGCTGCCGGCGTGCCGGAGCGCGTGTTCACGCCGGAGGAGGCGAACGCCCTCGTGCCCCAGCTGCGCCCTCTTCTGGCGCAGCTGCGGGAGGCGCACCACGAGCTGGGCTTCGCGCGCAGCCAGTGGCAGGAGCTGGAGTCGTTCGGCCAGGGCGAGGGCGAGGAGGCGCTCGCGTGGCGCGAGAAGACGGAGGCGCTGGCCGCGCGCGTGGTGGCGCTTCTCGACGAGGTGCGGGCGATGGGCGCCGTCGTGAAGGACCCGCTCCAGGGGCTCGCCGACTTCCCGGCGCGCCGGCGCGACGGCTCGCTCGTCCTTCTCTGCTACCGGGACGACGAGGAGCGCATCGGGCATTGGCACCCCCTCGAGGGCGGGTTCGCCGCCCGCCGCCCCCTCGTGGACCTGTAGAGGGGACCCGAACAGGAAGATGCTCTCCTGAGATTGTACTATACCGATGCAGCCCATCGGCTGCACGGGACCCGGTGCTCCGGCGCGAGCCGCAGGGCTGGGTCGGAGCAGGAGGCCAACCAATGTCCCGACTCTTTGTCAGCATCATGATCATCGCGAGCGCGCTCGCCACCGCGGCTCCCCCCGCCGCGGCGTCGAGCCCCCTCGTGGTGTGCGACACGTGCCTGTACACGACCATTCCCGCCGCCCTCGCGGCCGCGACCGACGGCGACACCATCGTTGTGCGCCCCGGCACGTACAGCGGCGCGATCGTCGTCGACAAGATGGTCACGCTGTGCTCGACGGACTCGGCCACGAGCAGCACGTGCTCGCCCTACCCCGAGGGCGTCACCATCGACGGCGCGGGCGGCATCTACCCCGTCTTCATCACCGCCGACTTCGTGACCCTCCACGGCTTCACCATCCAGAACCCGACCTACGCGAGCGTCGACGCGGGCGCGACGAAGGTCGACCCCAGCCTCGTCGTCGTCTACGGCGCCGACGACGTGCAGATCTTCGGCAACATCCTGCAGTTCCCCGCGTCGCCGCTCGCGCCGACGCAGAGCCGCTGGATCACCGACGGCGTGAACGTCGCGGCGGACCAGAGCGTGACGCCCCACGACAAGAGCGACCGCGTCCACATCGCGGGCAACATCTTCCGCCACTTCGTCGAAGCGGTCGGCCCGGACGGCACGTGCATCAACGCGCCCTGCCGCATGGCCGCCATCGACCTGTGGGGAGCCGGCGCCGCCCCCGTCATCGAGCAGAACAACATGCTTCTCCCCAACGGCCGCCTCGACTCCACGACGCCGCAGGTCGTGGGCATCTGGGGCAACGCGCAGAACGCCGTCATCCGGAGCAACGCCATCCAGTCCGCCGCGATCGGCGGCCTCTACGCCGTGAAGGGCGCGTACTCCAACACGCTCTTCGAGTTCAACAACATCTACCACAGCCTCCACGGCATCTTCATCTCCGGCAGCTCGAACACGCTGCGCGGGAACAACTTCACCGAGAACGACGAGGGCGTGCGCCTCACGACCTCGAACACGCAGGTGACGGGGAACGTCTTCCACCTCAACAACGTCGCGCTGCGCGTCGCGGCGCCCAACGGCGGCCCCGAGGCGTCGAACCTCGTGTTCCGCGAGAACAAGTTCGCGACGAACACGCGCGACTTCAGCGTCCACGCGCAGGTGTCGAACAAGCACTTCGACCTCCGCCAGAACGACTGGGGCGCCTACGACCGCCAGACGATCGAGACGTTCCTCCAGGACGAGGGCACGGGCAACACGCTCGACATCTCGTGCTTCATCGACCGCGACGGCGTCACGCGCGTCTGCCCGCAGGCGTCGTTCACGAAGGTCGTGACCGGCGCGAGCTGGCCCCGCACCGTCACCCTCACCGACACGAGCACCTTCCCCGGCAGCTCGATGGCCTCGCGCACGTGGACGCTCCCGGGCGGCGCGACCTCCTCGGCCGCGACCGTCGTCCTCTCGCTGGGCCCCGGCGCGTACAGCTTCGGCCTCACCGTCCAGGACGGCCAAGGCTTCACGGACAGCGCGAGCGACGCGCTCTTCCTGACGAACGCCGCGCCCGTGTTCAACATCCCCGACGACCACTACGCGAGCGAAGGCGCGCTCTTCTCGCTGGCGCTTGGCGCCACGGACGCGGACGGCGACGCGCTCACGTACACGCTCGTCTCCGGCCCGCCGGGCGCGGCGATCCAGAACGGCTTCCTGACGTGGACGCCCACGCACGCGCAGTCGGGCAGCCACGCCGTCAGCATCTCCGTCACCGACGGCGCCTCCACCGTGAGCGACTCGGCCACGATCCACGTGACGAACGTGCCCGTCGCGCCCGTCCTCGCGAACATCCCGGACATGAACGTGCTCGAGACGCAGACGAAGTCGCTCACCGTGAGCGCGACGTCGCCCTCCGGCTCCGCCATCGCGCTCGCCGCGACCGGCCTGCCCGCGGGCGCGACCTTCGTCGACCTCGGGAACGGCCAGGGCATCCTGAACCACACGGCGGCCGCGGGCACGGCGGGCACGTACCCCGTCACCGTCTCGGCCACCTCCGAGGGCATCACGGTGCAGAAGTCGTTCAACATCATCGTGATCGGCGCCGTCGGCCTCACGTACACGAAGGTCACGCCGACGAGCGTGCAGACGGTGCCCGGCGCGACCGTGACCCTCACGGGCACGCTCAAGAACACCGGCACGGGCTCCGACGCGTTCGTCGTCACGGCGACGAGCTCCGCGTCCGGCTGGACCGTCCTCACGCCCGCGAGCACGACGCTCGCCGCCGGCGCGAGCGCGCCCGTCGCCGTCCAGGTGACGCTCCCGGCGAACGGGCACCTCTCCTTCATCACGGTGAAGGTCTGCTCCTCGGCGTCGCCCACGACGTGCGCGACGCAGCAGTGGCGCGTCGAGGTCCCGCTCCTCATCACCCTGAACATGCCGACGCAGTTCAGCGTGACGGATGACATCGCGGGCAGCGTCGTCGTGCGCTACGTCGACGGTTCGCTCGCGTCGAGCGTCCAGGTCCGCGTGCACGAGCAGAGCAACCAGAACTTGCCCTTCTTCGAGTCGTCCGCGAGCGGCGTCACGAACGCAGCCGGCGAGTTCGCGTTCGTCCTCGACACGGTGCAGGCGAAGCACTGGGGCGGCCACACGGTGACGGTGTCGGCGAAGCGCGGCGACGTGCAGGCCGTCAAGATGGCGCAGTACACCGTCGGCCTGTAACGCTGACGCAGCGGGCGCGGCGGCAGCGTCGCGCCCGCACCTCCTTCTCTTCCTTCACTCCTTCTGGCCCAGCGCGAGCGCGCGCTCGAAGCCGCGCGCGAGCGCCTCGGCAAGCTTCTCGCGCGACACGCGCACGCCCTCCTCCTCGAGCGACGTCACGCGCGCCTCGATCTGCTCGCGCGGCGTGCCGAAGAGGCGCGCCATGCGCTCCTCGTCCCGGCGCACGATGATCGTTCCGTGCTGCAGGATCGCGCGGTCGGTGCGCCGCTGCGCGCCCCCGCTGATCTTGCGCCCGCCCACGACGACGTTCGTGCCCTGCTTGCGGACGTAGCAGAGCGTCTCGCGCGTGTTGTCGGGCACGCTCTCGATCTCCGCCGCGACGCCAAGCCCGCGCAGCGCCTCCACGACGCCCGCGCTCATGCGCGCGAAGCTGCCGGTGATGTCGCGGGGAAGCGACGGCCACGAGAGCGGCAGGACGACGGCGTACGTGACCTCCTCCTCGTTGTGCAGGATGGCGCCCCCGCCCGTCGCGCGGCGCACCACGTCCATGCCCCACGCGCGGGCGGCGTCGAGGTCGACGTCCGCCTCCGTCTGGGCGCGCCCGAGCGAGACGCAGGCCGGGCGCCAGCCGTAGAGGCGCACCACCGGCTCGGCCGCCTCGAGAAGCGCCTCGTCGCGCGCCATGTTCTCGGCGCCGCGCTGGTGGGGCTCGACGAGGACGCGCATGCGTGGCGATGCTCGCGTCCGCACGATGAAGCTTGGGGTCAGCGCAGGATGCGGCACGCCGCGCGGGACGGCGCGGAGGGGGCGTCGGCGCGCACGCAGCCTGCGGGCGTGTGGAGGACGAGCGGCCCTCCGCCCCACGAGAGGAACGCGTCCTCGACCGCGAGGCCGAGCGCGCTCGGGTCCCACGCGTAGCTCGAGGCCACGAGGATCGTGTCCGGGAACGCCTCCGCCGCCGCCTGCGCCTGGAAGCGGCCGGACGCGCCGGTCGCGACCATCCCTTCCGCGGCCGCGCCGCCACCCGCGAGCGGCGCCGCGAGAGGGCCGCCGCGCCCCTCGGTCCCGCCGTCGCGCGTGCTTTCGACGCTCCACGTGCCGACGCGGGCGCCGGAGGAGGCGAGCGCGAAGGCGCGCAGGCTGTGGACGCCCCCGCTCGGGAGCGGGTGGTCGAACGAGAGGCGCAGAGCGCGCGCGAGGGCGACGGCCTCCGACCCCGGCAGGACGACGCGCGAGTCCTCGACGTCCACACCCGCGGCGAACGCGCCGCCGCCAAAGGAGAGGTCGAAGGGCGAGCCGAGCTCCAGGTACACCGCGAAGCGCGCCTCGCGGCCGCTCGCGAGCACCTTCGCGGGCAGCGTGTCGCCTTCGAGCTCGAAGTCCGTGAGCGCCTCCTGCGCGCCCAGCCGCAGCTCGAAGGGCGCGCTCGCGTTGAGGACCTGGACGCCCACGAAGAACGGCGCCGCGCGCGGCTCGCCCGCGCGGCCGCTCCCGCCGGCGCCCCCGCCGGGTCCGGCGCTGCTTCCTGCCGTGCGCAGCGTCGTCCCTTCGACCTCGTAGAACTGCACGCCCGCCGCCTCCAGCTCGACGTCCTCGGGGAACTCGTAGCCGAGGAAGAGCCACGTGCGCCCGTCGTGCTCGACCCAGTCGGCCGGCGTCGCGTCGAGCTGCACCACCGCGTAGGAGGAGCCGGCCGGCACGTGGAGGACGCGCGGCGCGACGAGGAGGCCCGGCCCGGGCGCGGGCGCCGCATCCACCGCGGCGCCCTCGAGCTCCGCGGGGGGCGCCGCGAGGCAGCCGCTCAGGAGCGCGAGCACAAGAAGAAGGGGCGTGGGCCTCCCGCGCATGGAGCGCCCACGGCCGGGGGCGAGCTTAGCCTTATGCGACGCCCACGGCGCGGACGGTCACGCCGCCGCTCTCGAGCGTGAGGGCGTTCCCGTGGTGCGCGACGCGCCCCTCGCTCGAGAGCCCGGACATGGAGAGGGCCGGGAGCCCAAGCAGGCGCGTGAGCGTCGTGTCGAGGTCCACCTGGACGAGGAAGAGCCCGTCGGTGAAGAGGCTCGCGGCGTCGACCGTGAGCGAGGTGCGCGCGCCCACGTCGCCTTCGCCCATCGCGACGACGGAGGGCCAGCTGTTGACGACGGGCCCGAGGAACGCGACGAGGGGACCGCTGCCCTTCGAGACGTGCCCGTGCGCGTCGGCGCTGCCGGCCCACGTGCCGGTGGCGGACTGGGCGGCGTACCCCGCCGCCGCGGCGCCGTAGCCGCCGCTCGGGAATTCCGTCCAGACGGTCGTCGCGCGGCGGGAGGCGACCAAGGCGCTCGTGGTGGAGCCGTCGACGTGCACGGGGCCGGTGAGGATGCTCGTCTGGCCGAAGCCGAAGTTGCCTTCGTAGTAGAGCGCGACCTGGTGCATGCCGCCCGAGCCCGCGGGCGCGAGGGCGACGCGGCGCGCCATGTCGAGGTGCGCGAGGAACTCCTCCGTGTCGTCCGGGAGCTCCTCGTCGTCGTCCCACGACTCGCGCAGCGGGAGCAGGACGAGCGCCATCTCGACGTCGCGCGTGGCGACGCCGGAGACGACGAGGCCGACGCGCTCGCCCGCGCGCAGGTCGCCGCTCACGCCGAAGAGGAAGGGCTCGAGGCTGCGCTCGACGTCCTCGGTGACCTTCCCCACGAGGCCGCCCACGCCGACCTGGAAGGGGGCGCCGAAGGCGAGCGCGTTGAGGGCAAGCTCGCCGTCCTTCGCGACGAAGCCCATGACCATCCAGCGCTCGAGCGCCGCGCGGTCCGCCTCGAGAAGGACGGGGGCCGCGAGGAACTCGACCCGCTCGTGGTTCCTCTCGCTGAGGATGACGCCGTCGGGGATCTCCCACCAGAACGCGGTCGTGCCGCCCTCGGGGGAGGCGACGGCGCGCAGGACGATGGCGTCTCCCGCCGCGCTCGCGACGCCGGGGAAGGCGGCGAGCGAGGCGAGAAGGGGGGAGTCGATGCTCGCGGCGGCCGTCTCGACCTCTTCGGGGACGGCGATGCAGCCGGCAAGAAGGGTGATGGTCGTCAGCGTGGCGAGGGCCTCGCGCCTCATGGCCGCTCGACCCGACGGACGGTGTATAATCCTTGTAGATGGCCCGTTGAACGGTCAGGAACCCTCCACCCCCGGAACCGTTTTGAGGGGGCCCCTCCTCGGCCGGAGCGTGACGGACCTCGTCGGGCGCTCGCACCTCGCCAAGCCCCGCTGGCTCGTCCGCCCCCTCCCGGCGGGCCCCAAGGTCGCCGAGATCCAGGGGCTCCTCGAGACGCACGGCCTCCACACCGTCTGTGAGGAGGCGCGCTGCCCCAACCGCGGCGAGTGCTGGTCGCAGGGCGAGGCGACGCTCATGATCATGGGCGACACGTGCAGCCGCGGCTGCCGCTTCTGCGACGTGAAGACCGGCTCCAAGCTCGAGATGGCGGCGCTCCCGCTCGACGCCCTGGAGCCCGCGAAGGTCGCGAACACCGTCCAGAAGCTCCGCCTCACCTACGCCGTCATCACGTCCGTCGACCGCGACGAGCTTCCCGACCAGGGCGCGGACCACTGGCACCGCGTCATCAAGGCGGTCAAGTTCCTCTGCCCCGACACCGTCATCGACGTCCTCGTCCCCGACTTCCGCGGCGACGCGAAGCTCATCGAGCACGTCGTCGCGGCGGGGCCGCACGTGCTCGCGCACAACATCGAGACGGTGCGCCGCCTCACGCCGAAGGTGCGCGACGCGCGCTGCGGCTACGACCAGACGCTCGAGGTGCTGCGGACGTTCAAGCGCCTCGCGCCCGGGACGCCCACGAAGAGCGGCATCATGGTGGGGCACGGCGAGACGCGCGAGGAGGTCCTCGAGACGCTGCGCGACCTCCGGGCGGCGGGCGTCGACTTCGTGACCATCGGGCAGTACCTGCGCCCCTCCGACTGGCACCTGCCCGTCGAGAGCTACTGGCATCCCAACGACTTCGTCGCGCTCGAGCAGGCCGCGTGGTCGATGGGCTTCCGCCACGTCGTCGCCGGGCCGTTCGTGCGCTCGAGCTACCGCGCCTGGGAGGTCGAGAAGCTTGTGCGCGACGCGCACGGCATGAGGACGCCGGAGCGGCACCCGCAACAAGGGCTAATACCCCCTTCCGGCTGACGCGGACCCAATGCTTCGCCTCGGCGCGCTCCTTCTGGCCGTCTCCACCCTCGCGGCCGGCTGCATCACCGTCCCTTCCGCGACGCCCGCCGGCACGACGCTGCCGGCCGGCGCGTCGCTCGCGAGCGTGGAGGCCATCGTCCACACCGCCGGTGAGGTCACCGCGCGCATCGCGCCGGACGTCTCCGCCGTCGCGCGCTTCATCGGCCATGACGCCGCGGAGCCCACCATCGCCATCACCTCGGACGGCACGATGTTCTACGCCGCCATCACGTTCGAGAACGACATCGCCGGCCAGGCGTTCCCCCTTCCGCGCACGGACATCCTCCGGTCGAAGGACGGCGGCCTCACGTGGGAGGACGTGACGCCCTACTTCCCCGGCGGCCTCGTCCGCATGCACCCCGAGACCGGCGACCCGATGGTGTACGTCGACCCCGCGACGGACCGCGTCTTCGACATCGACCAGCGCCTCGGCGTCACGTGCTACACCGTGAGCTTCAGCGACGACGGCGGCGAGTCGTGGCTGGGCTCCTTCCCCGCCTGCGACGCGCCCCCGGCGGACCACCAGACGATCGTCGCGGCGGCGCCCCGCGGTCTCCCCGCGAGCCCGCTCTACCCGAACTTCGTCTTTGTCTGCTGGAACCAGATCTACGCCACGGCCTGCGTGCGCAGCGTCGACGGCGGCATGACCTACCAGCGCACGCCGCCCCCCTTCGCGGGGATCGTGCCGGGCGAGCAGTGCATCGTCGGCCCGATCGCGAGCGCGCTCGTGGGCCACCTCAAGGCGTCGCCCGACGGCGTCGTCTACCTCCCGCGCGAGCACTGCGGCCAGCCCGTCGTCGCCGTCACCGCCAACAGCGGTCTGAGCTGGGAGGTCGTGCGCGTGAGCGAGCGCACCGCCATCGGCATGGACCCCGCCGTCGCCGTGGACGCGGAGGGCAACGCCTACTACGTCTTCCAGGACGGCGAGACGAGCCGCCTCTTCCTCGCGACCTCGACCGACCAGGGGCGCACGTGGAGCGAAGCCATCGACGTGAGCCCGCCTGGCATCACGGCGACGCATCTTCCCGCCATCGTCGCGGGCGACGCCGGCCGCGTCGCCATCGCGTGGCTGGGCACGGACGACCCCGACGGCTACGAGCGCGACGTCGACGCCGACGAGGCGGACGCGCTCTGGCACGGCTACATCAGCGTCCTCACCGACGCGCTCGCGCCCTCGCCCACGATCACGACGGTGCGCGTGAACCCGGCGGACGACCCGCTCGTGCGCGGCCACTGCGGCCCCGGCCGCTGCCCCGGCAACTACGACTTCATCGACATCGAGATCGATGCGGCCGGCCGCCCGTGGGCCGCGTTCGTCGACGCGTGCACGGAGGCCTGCGCGACCGGCGCGGACCGCGAGAACAACGCGCTCGAAGGCTTCGTCGCGACGCTGCGCACGGGCCCCGGCCTGCGCCTCGCGAACGCGACGCTCCCCGCCCTCCAGGGCTAAGGCTAAGGCGGGGCGCGGGCTAGGCCGGCCCGTGCCCCTCGCCTTCGCGTCGGACAACAACGCGCCCGTCCATCCGAAGGTCCTGGACGCCATCGCGCGCGCGAACGTCGGGCACGCGCCCGCCTACGGCGCGGACGAGCACACCGCGCGCGTGACGGAGCGCTTCCGCGCGCTCTTCGGGCGGCCGGACCTCGGCGTCCTCCTCGTCTTCAACGGGACCGGCGCGAACGTGCTCGGGCTCGCCGCGATGGCGCGGCCGCACGATGCGATCCTCTGCGCGGACGGCGCGCACATCTACGCCGACGAGGCGAACGCGCCGGAGCGCTTCCTCGGCGCGAAGCTCGTGCCCGTCGCGACGCAGGAGGGGAAGCTCACGCCCGCGCTCCTCGAGCCGCACGTGAAGGGCGTCGGCTCGTTCCACCACGCGCAGCCGCGCGTCGTGAGCATCACGCAGGCGAGCGAGCTTGGCACGGTGTACACGCGCGCGGAGCTCGCGGCGCTGCGCGCGTTCTGCGACCGCCACGAGATGCTTCTCCACATGGACGGGGCGCGCCTCGCGAATGCGGTGGTGGCGTTGGGCTCGCTCGCGGACGCGACGCACGGCGTGGACGTGCTGAGCTTCGGAGGCACGAAGAACGGCGCGCTGGCCGCCGAGGCGGTGCTCGTGTTCCGCCCGGAGCTCGCGCGCGACCTGTTGTGGACGCGCAAGCAGGTGACGCAGCTCGCGAGCAAGATGCGCTACATCGCCGCGCAGCTCGAGGCGCTCCTCGAGGGGGACCTCTGGCTCGAGAACGCGCGGCAGGCGAACCGCGCGGCGGCGCTCCTGGCGAACGAGGCGAGCGCCGTGCCGGGCGTCCGCATCGCCTACCCGACGCAGGCGAACGAGGTGTTCGCGCGGCTTCCGCGCGAGGCCATCGCGCGCCTGCGCGCCGAGGGGCGCTTCGAGGTGTGGGACGAGCGCGAGGACCTCGTGCGCTTCGTGTGCTCCTGGGACACGACGGAGAACGACGTGCGCGCGTGGGCCGCGGCCATCCGCCGCGCCGTCGGCGAGCGCGCCTAGGGCAGGAGGTCGCGCACGCGCAGCGCGATGCAGCCGGCGGTCGTGAGCGAGGGGCCGCACGCGCGCCCCTCGACCGAGTTCGCCGCGTCTCCCGTCCCGCTCGCGGCGACGCACCCCGTGGCGCTGCCGAGCGCGACGCCTCCCCACGTCACCGCGCCGCACGACGCGCGGGCTCCCGCGTTCGACGCGTCGCCCGTGCCGCTCAGCGCGACGCAGCCGGCGCTCGCGCCCGAGGCGGGCGCCACGGGGGGAACGTAGGGAAGGGTGACGCCCCCCTCCGCCCACGTGGAGCCGCACGCGTGGTCGCCGCCCGTGTTCGCGGAGCTGCCGCTCCCGCTCGCCGCGAGGCACCCGACGTGGAGGCCGACGGCGCCCGCGTTCGCGGTGGCGTGCCCGCACGAGCGCGTCGTCGCCCGGTTCGACGCGTTCCCCGTGCCGCTCGCCGCGACGCAACCCGCTCCGAAGCCTGCCGCGATCGCGCCTCCGCCCGTGCCGCACGTGAACGTGCCGCCTTCGTTCGAGGCGTCCCCCGTGCCGCTCGCCGCGATGCAGCCGACGGTCGCGCCGGCCCCGCCGAGCGCATAGAACGCGAAGCCGCACCCTTCCGCGCCCGTGTGGACGTTCGACGCGCGCCCCGTGCCGCTCGCGGCGAGGCATCCAACCCCGGCGCCCGTCCCGCCGAGCGCATAGAAGCCGGAGCCGCACCCTTCCCCCGCGACGTTCGAGGCGTTGCCCGTCCCGCTCGCGGCGACGCACCCGACGCTCGCGCCCGCGCCGATCGCGCCGCCGCCCACGCTGCACCCGGCGGTCGCCTCGTTGCCGGCGTCGCCGGTGCCGCTCGCGGCGAGGCAGCCCGCGCCGAGCGAGGCCGCGCCGACGACGCCGGCCGCGGACCCGCACGAGAGGTAGCCGGCGGTGTTCGACGCGTTCCCCGTGCCGCTCGCGGCGACGCATCCGACCGCGAGAGGGAGGCCGCCGGGGATGAGGTAGCCGAGCCCGCCCGAAGACCCGCAGGAGGAGCCGCCCGCCGCGTTCGAGGCGTTCCCCGTGCCGCTCGCCGCGATGCACCCCGCGCTCGCGCCGACAAGCCCCAGGACGACGGTGGTGGACCCGCAGGAGTAGGGCCCGGCCTCGTTGTGCGCATGGCCCGTCCCGCTCACGGCGACGCAGCCGGCGGAGAGTCCGCGCACGGGCCAGCCGGTGCGGGCCGCGCCGCACGAGTCGGTGCCGGCGCTGTTCGACGCATCGCCCGTTCCGCTCACGGCGACGCAGCCTACGCCGACGTAGTGCCCGCACGAGGCGGCGCCGCCCTGGTTCTGCGCGTTCCCCGTGCCGCTCGCCGAGACGCACGAGACCGCGAGCGTGCACCCGTCGGACGACGAGGCGTTCCCGAACGCGCTCACGGCGAGGACGCTCGCGCACGCCTCGTCCTCCACGCCCACCGCCACGACGCCGCACGACGACGAGGAGGCTTTGGCGCTGCCGTCCGCGGCCGCGGGGGGCGCGGCGAGAAGGAGCAGGCTGAGGGCGGCGGCGAGAAGGGTGGGCGCGCGGTGCAAGCGATCCTGCCTCCCGGGCGCGGGAGCGCCCAGCGGAGCCGCACCCCCGTCGGGGCCCATATCGTTTCGCAGGCCGGCGGCTGCGCTTCCCTGCCCCCGGCGCGATCACCCGACGCGCACGGCGAAGCGCAGCTGGTCGCCCGCGGCCGGCGCCGATGCGCTCCAGGCGTCGACGAGCGCGTCGAGCGTCGCGCCGCGCGCCGCGCCACCTTTGGGCGCCGTCACCTGAAGATGGATCGTGCGCGTCTCGCCCGCCGCAAGCTCCAGGCTCGCGGCGTCGAGCGCGACCTTCCACCCGCGCCCGCCTGCGCTCGCCGCGAGGGCGATCGTGTCGGGCGCGCTGCCGGTGTTCTGGACGGCCATCGCGAAGCGGACGGAGCCGCCCGGCGGCACCGTCGCCGACGTCGTGGGCGCGGAGAGCGCGACGCCGCGGGAGGCCGTGGGGGGCGAGGCGACGGTCACCGTGAGCGACCGTTCGTTGTTCGACTCGTCCGATTCCGCGACCTGCTGCGACGCGTCGGCCTGCGCGAGGACGATGCTGCTGCCGGAGGCGGACGGCGTCCACGAGAGCCGGACGTCGACCGTCGCGCCCGCCGCGAGCCCCTGGAAGGTAGCCGTTCCCGCGACGGAGCCGTCGACGACGAAACGCACGGAGAAGCCTCCTGCCGGGCCCGCGCCCGCGTTCGCGACGCGCGCGGTGACCGTCGCGCCCTCGCCGGCGACGGGGGACGCGGGAGAGACCGAGAGCGAGGCCACCTGCAGGTCCGGCAGCGCGGGTGCGGGCTCCGGCGCGGGCGCGCTCCCGCCCACGGCGAGCGTCATCGCGCGGTCGACCCGCAGCAGGCCGCGGCCGTAGCTCGCGTCCGCGCCGGAGGCGCCGAGGTCCTCCGCGCTGCGCTCCAGGAGGTCGCGGATGCCGGCCCCGCCCATGGACGGCGCGGCGGCCTTGAGCAGCGCGACGGCGCCCGCGACGTGCGGCGTGCTCATCGAGGTCCCGCTCATGCGCACGTAGTCCGCGTCGCCGCGGTAGTAGGTCGAGTCGATGGCGCTCCCGGGCGCGACGAGGTCGAGCTCGCTTCCGCGGTTCGAGAAGCTGCAGAGCTCCTTCGTCGGAAGCACGCAGCCGACGGCGATGGCCTCGGGGTAGCGCGCGGGGTAGAGGACGCCGTTCTCGGCGCCGCTGTTGCCCGACGCGGCGACGACGACGGCGCCCTGCGCGACCGCGTAGCGCACCGCGTCGTGGAGGGCGGTCGAGCCCGTGGAGCCGCCCAGCGACAGCGAGATCGCGCTCGCGCCCTGGTCGGCGCACCAGCGGATGCCGCGCGCGACGTTGCTCCAGGTGCCATACCCGGTCGCGTCGAGGACCTTCGCGTGGAGGATGGTCGCCGTCGCGACGCCCGCGATGCCCTTGCCGTTGCCGATGGCGGCGGCCGCGATGCCCGTGACGTGCGTGCCGTGCCCGCGGTCGTCCCACGCGTCGGCGTCGCCGTTCACGAAGTCGTAGCCTCCGCCCCAGCGCGGCGCGATGTCCTCGTGCGTGTAGCGCGCGCCGCTGTCGGCGAGGCACACCTTCACGCTCGTGGCGCCGCGCGTGGTGTCCCATGCCGCGGGCGCGCCGATGAGCGGCAAAGCGTGCTGCGACGCGAAGCGCGGGTCGTTGGGCGTGTACGCCTCGAGCGCCAGGGCGGGATCGGCCTCGACGTAGCGCACGCCGGCGCTCCGCTGCGCCTGCGCCTCGAACCCGCGCCCCTCCGCGCGGACGACGGCGAAGCCGAGCGCACGCTCGGAGACGACGACGTGCCCGCCGGCGAAGCGCTCGCCCGCGGCGGGGGGTGCGCGGCCGCTGTCGAAGCCGACAACGAACTGCGTGGGCTCCTCCTCGGCGACCGGCCTGTCGGCGGCGCCGAGGGGCGCGAGAAGGGCGAGGGCGAAAGCTGCGGCTACGAAGGTGGTTCGCTGCATGTGCTGGGTCCTCCAACGCCCCGCTCGGGGGCTGCAGCCGAAGTCCGCGCGCGCTGAGCCAGCGCGCGGCCATGCGGCCGTTGACGCCAGCGCTTCGCGCGCATCGTATAAGCCAGGTCGGTCGGTGGAGGAGTGTCAAGAAGAAGGTAGGGGGGTGCCCGCGGCGCTCGCCGCAGGCTGAAGCGGGCTCCTCAGAAGGCCGCGCCTCAGGCGCATCCTCCGGTGGTGAGGCCGTTGTTGTACGCGTCCAGCTCAGCGGCCAGCGCGACGTACTCCTGCCCGAGGGCGGTGTTCGTCCGGACGCCCGACTGGTAGATGCTGATCGCGTAGGCGATCTCGTCGTCCATCGTGTCCGGCGCGTCGTTCTCGACGTTCACCATCGCTGCGATGAGCTGGAACAGCAGGATCGCGCTCGCGTCGCCCTTCTTGGGCGTCTTGAGGTCGCTCTGCGTGTAGGTGACGCCGTTGATGGTCACGCCGCCGTCAGGCCAGTCGTGGTTCTTCCAGTAGCCGGGGCTCCTGGGGCAGACGCACGAGACCGTGACGCTCGCGTCGTCCTCGTCGTTCGTCTCGTCGACGTCGAGGTCGGCCGAGGCGAAGGCGATGTTGAGGATCGTGCCGCAGTCCGCGTCGGAGGTGCTCGCGGTCAGCGTGATCGTGCGCGTCTCTCCCGCCTGCAGGTCGCCGAAGTCGCAGGTCAGGAGCGCGCCGGTGATGGCGCATTCCGTTCCGTTGGCGCCGCCGACGGTCCAGCCGCCCGAGACGGCCTGGAGCGTGTCGGTGAGGACGACGTTCTCGGCCGCGTCGGGCCCGTTGCTCGTGACGACGAGGGTGAACACCGCGTCATCGCCCATGCCGATGGACGTGTCGCTCGCCGTCTTCTCGATGGAGACGTCGGCGCAGACGACGTAGACGTCCGCGTCGTCGCCGTTGTTCGAGGCCTCGGAGTCGTCCGTCGCGGTGACGGTGGCGTAGTTCGTGTGCGCGCCGCAGTCGCCCGGATCGTCCGCTGTGGCGGTCAGGGTGACCACGCGCTCGTCGCCGACGGCGAGGTCATCGAAGCTGCACGTGAGCTCACCCGCGTCGATGGCGCAGGAGGTCCCGTTGGCGCCACCGACCGTCCAGCCGCCCGAGATGGCGGGGAGCGTGTCGTTGAGCACGACGCCCGTCGCCAGCTCGGAGCCGACGTTGGTGACCTTCAGGGTGAACACGATGTCGTCGCCGAAGTCGACGCGGTCGTCCGCGACGGTCTTCTCGACCATCACGTCGGGCGTGCCAAGCTCGGTGCCGCCGCCCTCGATGTAACAGAACGAGATGTGGCTGATCTCCTTGCCGCCGGCGCGGAGGTCGTCGCCGTGGCGCGTGCCGTCCGTGAAGTTGTAGAGGTAGCCGCCGTTGCCCGCCTTCACGAAGACGCCGTAGACGTCGTCGCTGGCGTTGCGGAAGTCGAACTGGTACTGTGTGGAGTTGGTGATCCAGACGGTGAAGGTGCCGTTCGCGTTGGTGTAGTTGCCGTTCGTGGGGGCTCCGTCGATCTTGAACTCGGTCCAGCCGGTGCCAAGCTGGCTACAGGTCTTGTTGCCATCGTACCAGACGCCGGTGGGGTTCGGCTGGTGCTCCGCGATCGCTGCCGCGAAGAACGGAGTGGTCATGATGAGGGCTGTCGCGACGGCCGCTAGGGCGCGGCCGGCGTGCCGCCGCGAGCGTGTGCCCGCGGCGGCGTCGGTTCGAGTGGGTGTAGGTGTCAATGTGGGTCCCTTCGCTCGGCGGCGCGCCGGGCGCGGCCGGATGGGCTCAGCACCCGGACGCGCCAAGCGCACAGGTGCGCACCGTGGCGCGCCGCCACCCCCTCTTCGGACCTTCCCGTCCTTCATGCAGCGCTACATGGCGAGCGAGCAGAACTCGCTCTCGCGGCGGGCGACCCCTGCGCCAAGCCGCCGATGTTCGGGTCCGCGTCGATATAGGAGAAGCGCGGACGGTCCCCCATGCACTTGAGCGACGTCGCGGCCCTGCTGCAAGGGACCTTGGGCTTGAGCGCGGGAGAGGCGCGCGCGTACGCCCACCTGTGCGTGAGCGGCCCCAGCACCGCGAGCGAGCTCGCGGAGGCGCTGCAGCTCCACCGGAACGAGATCTATCGCGTGGGGCAGCGCCTCCTCGCGATGCAGCTCGCGGGCGCGGGCATCGAGCGGCCCACGCGCTACAACGCGCTGCCGCCCGCGTTGGTGTTCGGCGAGCGCATCCAGCGGCTGCACGCGGAGGCGGACGCGCTCCGGGCGGCGGAGAGGGAGGTCGAACGCATGCTCGCGGCGGTCGGGCGGGCGCGGCACGGCGACCACGAGGCGAGCTACCGCGTCGTGCGTGGGACGGTGGAGATCCACAAGGTCTGCGCGCGGCTCATCGCCGCCGCGACGGCGCGCATCGACTGGGTCTCCACCCGTCGCGGCGCCCTCGGCCGCGTCGCCTCCGCCGGAGGCATGGAGCGCGTGCTCGGCCGAGCGGAGGACGCGGGGATGCGCGTGCGCCTCGCGTTCCGCGCGGACACGCTGCGCGAGCGCGTGGACCTCGCGGAGCTCGCCGCGACGCCCGGCTTCGACGTGCGCGCGGCGCCCGACGAGGCTTCGCTCGAGCTGCTCATCACCGACGGTCGGGAGGTGGTCCTGTGGGCGGTGGACGGGTCGGGGGAGGATGAGCGGGCCTGCGCCGAGGTGGCCATCCACGCGACGGCCCCCGCGCTCGTCGCGGCGCAGCAGCTCTGCGTCGACCTCGTGCATGCGCGCGCGCTCCGCCTGCCGCGTCTGCGCGCGGGCGGCGCGATGGCGAGGGGCGGTCGCCCGCTGCGCAGCGCGCCGCGGCCGCTGGCCCGCACGCAGGCCTGAACGCGGCCGGCGCAGGGGCGCGCGCTCAGCTCACGGGGCAGAGGTGCATGGGCGGCCAGCAGACCGTCACGCGGTAGAGCGCAGCGGCCGCGACGCGCGTCCCTTCCACGACGAAGACGTCGCAGTCGCTCCCTTCGGGCTTGAGCAGGCGCGCCGGCTCGCCCAGCCGCGCCTCCGCCCAGCCGTAGCTTGTGCGCAGGGCGAGCGCGTCGTCGGGAGCGCCCGCCTCCACCCAGAGCGTGAGAAGGAACGGCTCGCCGCCGCGGTGGCAGACGGGGGCCTCGCCGAGCCAGTCGCGCGAGCGGTCGTGCGAGCCCTGCGTCGCGACGCCGAGCCAGGAGTCCGCGACGCCGAGGATGCCCATCGTCGAGACGAGCGGGGCCGCGGAGGCGGCGGGCACGAGCGCGAGGAGCGCCAGCGCCACGAGGATGCGCATGCGGGGGCAGCGGCGGAGGAGCCCTTAAGGTCAGGCCCCGGCTTGGCGAAGACGCCGATGTCGAAGAAGTGGCTCCGCGAGCGCAGCAAGGACTTCTGGTACAAGCTCGCCAAGAAGGAAGGCTGGCGGAGCCGCGCCTCGTTCAAGCTGATGCAGCTCGACGAGAAGCACGAGATCTTCTACGAGGGCATGCGCGTCGTCGACCTCGGCGCGGCGCCGGGCGGCTGGAGCCAGGTCGCCGTCGAGCTCGTGGGCCCCGAGGGCACGGTCGTCGGCGTGGACCTCGACAAGATCGAGCCCATGGAGGGCGTCACGTTCCTCCGCGGCGACATGACGAGCCCCGACACCGTCGCCCGCACGATGGAGGCCATCGGCGGCGTCGCCGACGTCGTCATCAGCGACATGTCGCCCAACATCAGCGGCTCGTACGCGACGGACCACGCGCGCAGCATCTACCTCGTCGAGAGCGCGCTGGGCTTCGCGGAGAAGGTGCTCGCGAAGGAGGGCACCTTCGTGTGCAAGGTGTTCGAGGGGGACATGTTCCCGAACCTCCTCCACCGCATCCGCAAGATGTTCGACGAGGTCCGCGTCGACCACCCGCCCGCGTCGCGCTCGTCCTCCTCCGAGGTCTACGTCGTCGCGAAGGGGTTCAAGGGGCCGTCGAAGTACGCGCCGCCCAAGCCGGAGCCCACCTGGCAGGAAGGCACGAGCGGCCTTCCCCCCTCCCGCAAGGAGCGGAAGCGCGAATGAGCAAGAGCGATATCATCACGATCGGGCACTCGCCCGACCCGGACGACGCCTTCATGGTGTGGGCGCTCGCGGAGGGCGTCGTGCACGCCGACGACTTCGGCATCGCGCTCGTCGCCCGCGACATCGAGACGCTCAACAAGTGGGCGCTCGCGGACGCGCGCCTCGAGGTCACCGCGCTCTCGGCCGCCACGTTCGCGCGCGTCGCGGACAGGTACTGGCTCCTGCGCCACGGCGCGAGCTTCGGCGACGGGTACGGCCCGATCGTCGTCGCAAAGCGGCCGATGACGCTCGCGGAGCTCTCCGGCGTCACCGTCGCCTCACCTGGCGAGAACACCACCGCGCACGCGGCGCTCAGGCTCGCGGCGCCGGGGGTCCAGACGGTGACGAAGGCGTTCGACAAGATCCTCCCGCTCGTCGAGAATGGAGAGGTCGAGGCGGGGCTCCTCATCCACGAGGGGCAGATCACGTGGGAGCGCTCGGGCCTCCACAAGGTCGTCGACCTCGGCGCGTGGTGGAAGGCGGAGACGGGGCTCCCGCTCCCGCTGGGCGTCAACGCGCTCCGCAAGGACCTCGGGGCCGAGCTTGGGGCCGACGTCGGCGCGCTCCTGCAGGCCTCCATCGAGGTCGGCCTCGCCTCGCGCACGCGCGCCCTCGCCTACGCGCGCCAGTTCGGGCGCGGCATCTCGCAGGAGGACGCGGACACCTTTGTCCGCATGTACGTCAACGAGATGACGCGCGACATGGGCGAGCTCGGGCAGCGCGCCATCGCCGAGTTCGCGCGGCGCACCGGCGCGACCGCCCGCATCGAGCTCGCGCCGGAAGACTGAGCGACGAAGCGGCCACGAGGCTCTTCATCGAGCGACGCGCAACCCGCTGCGTGGACCTCTGGGACCAGTGGGAGCGCCAGCTGCAGGCGACGGGGCGGCCCGACCGTCTCGCGCAGGAGCTCAGCGACGAGGAGCTTGTGAACCTTCTCGCCGCGAAGCCCGACAGCAACGCGCCCAGGGCCGCGCTCGCCCTCAAGCAGGAGGCCCTCCGTCGCCTCCACCGCGTGCCGCGCGCGGACCGTCGCCCCTCGTCCTCCCTTTCCGCCGCCTCGGCCGACCCCTGAGGGCGCCTCGCGCTAGCGGCCGGCGGCGAGGCCCCACGGGTATATGCACGAGGACGCGCATGCGCGCGATGCGCAGGGCGTCGTTCCGACGTTCGTTCGGGCGCACGCACCTCTGTTTCCTCTGGAGGCGGGAACGGGGTAGGAAGCCCTTCTCTTCCACTGGAAAGTGGGCGTTTTTCGCGAGGTTCGCCGCTCCCCCTCGCTTGCCTCGGCGGGCAGATATCCACCTGAAAAAAGGGGGTATTTTCAGCGCGCTCTCCGGGCTCGGCTTCTGCGAGCGTTCGACCCCCTCGTCCCCATGGACGGGACCCTCCTCGACGTGAGCTACGAGCCCCCTCGGGAGAAGGGCGTGCCGGGGCAGGCGGTCGTGTGGGTGAAGGAGCACCGGACCGGCCGCGTGCACCGGCTGGCCGAGCCGTTCACGCCCCTGCTGTACGCGCGCACCAAGCGCCTTGCCGCGCTGGAGCGGGAGCTCCCCGCCGGCGCGGGCGCGCCCTTCCGCACGCGCGCGCGGCTGGGGCTGGACGAGGAGGAGGTCGAGGTGCTGGCGGTGCCGGTGCCCGACGCGCGCAAGATGGCGAAGGTGGCGCAGGCCATCGACGCGTGGGGGAGCTACCGCGAGGTGGAGCTCTTCGACGCGGACCTCCGCTTCTCGCACCGCTTCTTCGGCGCGAAGGGGCTCTTCCCGTTCGCGCGCGTGCGCGTGTGGGCGCCGGGACGCTACCGCCTGATGGACGAGCAGTGGTCGCTCGACTATCCGCAGCCGGAGCTCAAGCGCCTGGAGATGGACGCGCGCCCGTCGTCGCCGCGCGGCGAGATCCCGGATGCCTCGACGCGCGTGGAGGAGGTGACGGTGGGCGGGCGGCGCCACCGCGGCAAGGAGCGGGAGCTTCTCGAGATCCTGCAGGCGGAGATCGAGGAGGAGGATCCGGACGTGATCATGACGCGCGGAGGCGACACGTTCCTCCTGCCCTACCTCTACGAGCGCGCGAAGGCGCACGACATGGAGCTGCGCTTCGGGCGCGAGCCGAACGCGCCGACGACGCCCGCGCGCGCGGGAAAGTCGTACACGAGCTACGGGAAGATCAAGTACATGGCGCCCGCGTACGCGCTCGCCGGACGCATCCACCTCGACACGATCACGAGCTTCTTCTACGCGGAGGCGGGGCTCCACGGCCTCATCGACCTCTCGCGCGTCTCGCGCGTGCCCCTGCAGGAGGTCGCGCGCCTGGGCGCGGGGACGGCCATCACCGCCATCCAGATCGACCTCGCGAAGCGCGAGGGGCGGCTCATCCCGTGGAAAAAGAACGCGCCCGAGACGTTCCGCTCGGCGCGCTCGCTTCTCGCGGGCGACCGGGGCGGGTACATCTTCGAGCCGACGGTGGGGCTCCACGAGGACGTCGTCGAGCTCGACTTCGCGTCGCTCTACCCGAACATCATGATCACGCGCAACATCTCCTCGGAGGTCACGCTCTGCCCGTGCTGCGCGCCCCCGCCCGAGGACGGCGACGACGCGATGATCCGGTGGGCGGAGCGGATGGCGCTGCGGAAGGTGCCGCAGCTCGACAGCTGGATGTGCGCGCAGCGCACGGGCTTCATCCCGCGCTCGCTCGCGCCCGTCGTCGCGCGCCGCGAGGCGTACAAGAGGATGCGCAAGACCGACCCCGAGAACCGGCGGCAGCACCAGGAGTGCGTGGACACCTACAAGTGGCTCCTCGTCACGAGCTTCGGCTATCAAGGGTACAAGAACGCGAAGTTCGGACGCATCGAGTGCCACGAGGCCATCGGCGCGTGGGGGCGCGACATCCTTCTGCGCACGACCGAGATCGCGCGCGAGCACGGCTTCGAGCGCGTGCACGGCATCGTCGACGCTTTGTGGCTCGCCCGCGCGCCCGACGCGCCCGACCTCCCGTCCGCGCAGATCGCGCAGGACATCTCGCGCGCCGTCACGGACGAGATCGGCATCAAGTTCGAGTACGAAGGCCGCTACAAGTGGATCGTCTTCCTGCCGAACCGCCGCGACGTCTGGAGCCCGCACGCGCCGGCGGTGGGCGCGCTCAACCGCTACTACGGGTGCTTCGACGCGCGCCCCGACCGGCCGAACCGCTCGCAGCCGGGGCAGCCGGTGGACCACCTCGCGCACGGGACGCTCAAGGTGCGCGGCGTCGAGTACCGCCAGCACAGCACGCCGCCCCTCGTGCAGGAGGCGCAGACGGCGTACCTGGAGACGCTCGCGCCGGCGAACGACCGCGCGGAGTTCGTCGCGCTCCTGCCGCAGGCCCTCGACGCGGCGCGCCCCATCCTCGAGCGCCTGCGCCGGGGCGAGGTCCCGCTCGAGAGGCTCGTCTACACGAACTCGGTGGGCCGCACGCTGGAGGAGTACCGCGCGAACACGTTCGCGCACGCGGCGGTGAAGCAGCTCCACCACGCGGGCGTGCGCGTCGAGGCGGGGCAGTCCGTGCGCTACGTGGTCCGCGACAGCCGCGACCGCGAGCACGCGCGCCGCGTCGTGGAGACGCGGCTCATGCGCGGCGACGAGACGTACGACGTCGAGCACTACGAGGCGCTGGTGCTCCGCTCCATCGCGAGCCTCGCGCTCCCCTTCGGCTGGGACGAGGTGCGCCTCGCGGCGCGCTACGGCGGCACGACGCAGCGCACGCTGCCCCTGCTGCGCGCGTGAGCCTCAGCCGCCCAGCGTGTAGTTGAGCTCGGGCCAGGCGAGGACCTCGACGGTCGCGCTCCCCTGGCCGATGGCGGCGAGCCGCGCCTGCCACTGCCCTTCCGACGCGTCGACCTCGAGCACCTGCGCGCGGACGCCGGTGTCGCCCGGCGGCACGGTCACGTCGAGCGCGCAGATGCCGCCCGCGGGCGAGAGGAGCTCGGCGCGGTACTGCCCCGGCGCGCCGCCGGCGAGGCAGCCGACGAGGAGGTTCGTCGCGCTCGGGCTGGGCGTGAACGACGGGTTGGGCGCCGCCGGCAGGCCGCCGCTCATCACGCCCTGCGTGCGCGACTCGAGGAAGGCGACCTCGATGAACTGGGGCGCGCGCAGCGTGCCGTTGTAGCCCGTGCCGTTCGCCACGAGCGTCATCGACTGCCGCACGACGCCGTCGAGCCCCGTGCGCGTGAAGCTCGTGAACCACTTGACGGCCGGGTCGTAGACAAGCTCGTAGCGCATGCCGTCGTCGATCTCGAAGCCGCTGTTGTTGATCGTCCAGCGCGTGCCGTTCTGCCGCGCCGTGAGGTGCACGCTCTGGCTGATCCACGTCGTCTCCCACGCGAGGTCGTCCTTGAGCGGCCACTTCGCCGGCTCGAAGCGCGTCTCGTGCACGTCCCACGACAGGTCGCGGTGCACGGGCCCGATGGCCGGCATGTGGTAGAGCAGTGCCGCCGCCGCGTTCTCGCCTTCGCGCGTCTGCGCGGGGATGCCGAGGATGTAGCCGTCGCCCACGATCTCCGCGACGACGACGGTGATGTCCCCCGACGCGCCGATGAGGTCGCTCGTGACGTTGTAGGTCCACCAGTCGCCCACGTTCCAGCGCGGCTCCTCGACGTCCACCGCGCGCAGGCGCTCCGTGAGGGGCGCCACGCAGCCGGTGAAGAGGAGGAGCGCGACAAGCATCGCGACGCTGCGCATCGCGCCGCGATGCCTGCGCCGTCGCTTCAAGCCGACGCTTCGCCGCACGTCTGGGCCGCAAGCTGCGCGAGGCTCGCGAAGAGCCCCATGCCGCGCACAAGCTCGCCGTCCTCGCAGTCCACGTCGCGCAGCTGGTACGCGTCGCCGGGGCGCGCGCCCCACGCGCGGCCGCTCGCGTCGCGCGGCATCGTGTCGCCTCCGATGTCGCGCCACCAGGCGTCCGGGTCGCACCGCCAGCCGTTGCGCAGGCCGCTCGTGTGCGAGCCGCACGCCTCCGACGCGTAGACGCCGGAGCCGCCGGGGAACTGGAGGCCGCGCGCGAGGGTCGTCTCGCCCACGGACGCGTAGAAGGTCCAGTGCGCCGCGCCGGAGGGGCGCAGGGTCCCGCGGTCGAGGAGAGGCGGCAGCCCGGCGAGGTCGGTCGTCGCGCGCCACCGCGCGGGGGCGGCCGTCGTGGGCCCCTGCGCCGAGGAGTGCGAGGCGGCCCACGGCTCGAGCGTGAGCCGCGGCGAGTGGCCTGCCTCGAAGACGAGCACGAGGTCGTTCTGGTCGCGGCCGCTGTGCGAGGTGGGCTCGAAGGGCGCCTCCGCCTGCACGTAGGCGTAGGCGAGGGCGGAATCGTCGTCGCTCCCGCACCCGCCGCTCGCGTCGCGCACGAGGACGTCGGCCGCCTCCCACGCGGACGAGGAGGTCGGCGTGTCGGAGAGCTGGGGCCATGCCGCACCGCCGCCGTCGCAGTCCCACGCGGTGAACGTCGGAGGCGCGTCGTCCTCGAGCAGGCCGCGCTGGCCGTTGAGCGGGTTCCCGAAGAGGCTCACGGGCAGGTCGCGCACGAGGAGGCTGCGGCTGCGCTCGGGCTGGTGCGGGTCCGCGATGGCAAGGCCGAGGGAGCCGTCGTTGTCGACGGTGTTGACGGCGCCGATGAGGCGATGCTCGGTCGCGCAGTCGAGCGCGCGCAGGAGGCGCCCCGTGTTGGAGGTGGTGCCTCGCGGGAGCGGGAGCACGCGGCACGCTTCGTAGCCCGCCGTGCCCGGCGCGCCGCGATCGCCCCACACGCGCGTCGCGTCGTCGCGCAGCGGCGCGCCGCTCCCGCGCCCGATGGCCACGAGCTCGCGCACGACGGTGCCGTCATGGTGGAGGCTGCCGGCGGGGCAGCGCGACTCGTCAAGAAGGAGCGACGCCGGATACTCGGAGAGGCCGGTCGCGAACGAGCCGATGGCGCCGTCGCGGTCGCAGTCGGTCCAGAGGCCGAGCACCGCTTCCCACCGCACGTGCGCGCCAGGCCGCAACCGCGAGCCGAGGAGCGCGCTGTTGGGGTTCGCCGTGCCGGAGGCGGTGGGGTAGGCGTTGAAGTAGACGCGCGATCCGCCCTCCTCGGGCGCATCCTCGAACATGAACGGGCCGAGGTCGTACGGCGTGTCCGGCTCGAGCTGGCCGTGCGACATCCAGTCCGCGCCCGACGTGGGGAGCGGGAGGAGAAGGATCCCGAGGAGGAAGGCGGATCGCAAGCGGGCTCACCCTACGGGAGCGTGCCTTCGAGAAGCTCCTCGATCTCGTGCACGAGCTCGTGCGCGGCTTCGGGAAGAAGCTCCTCGACCTCGTGGAGGAGCCAGCCGTTGGTCACGCGCTGGTCGGGCGCCGTCTTCACGCCGCTCTCGCACGCGTCCTCTTCGTGGATGTAGACGACCTGGCCGCCCTCGAGCGCGCACGTCCACGCGGGCTGGAGGCCGGTGGCGGCGCCGCTGGGCCACGCGCGGACGCCGCCCGTCGTGAGGCCGTTGGTCTCGCGCCAGACCTGCATCGCGCCATGGTCCTCCACGACGTAGAACGTCTCGTCATCGATGACGACCTGCCCGACGACGCGGACGTGCGCGTCCGGGCCGGGGCCGCCGTGGTCGCTCGCGCCCGCGAGGGGGAGCGAGAGGAGCGTGAGGGTCAGGAGAGAGGCGAAGATCGCTCGCATGCGGCCGCGACATGCGCGTCGGTCTCATAACAATTTCCTGAATGTTATGAAACTCCGGGGGCGGAACTTCACAACGGCTGCGCGAACGCGCGGCGTCTTTTCTCAAGCCGCGGCGCGCGGGAGCGCCCGCTTGACCAGCACGACGAGGGCGAAGAGCGCGGTGGCCGTGAGGGCGACGCTCGCGCCGGTGGCGAGGCTGTACTCGGCCGCGGCCCAGACGCCGATGAGGACGCTCGCGAGGCCCGTGGCGACGCTGATGGCGAGCGTCGCGCGGAAGCTGCGCTCGAACTGCAGCGCCGTCGCGGCCGGCACGACGAGGAGCGCGCTCACGAGGAGCACGCCGACGACGCGCGCGGCGATGACGATGCTCGCGGCCGTGGCGGCGGTGAAGAGCACGTTGAGCATCCCCACGGGCAGCCCCGACAGGCGCGCGGCCTCCTCGTTGAACGTCACGTAGAAGAGCTCCTTGTGGAGCACGACGAGGATGAGGAGGAGCGCGCCGGCGATGGCGCCCACCGTCGCGACGTCGCGCGCGCCCACCGCGAGCAGGTTCCCGAAGAGGTAGCTCGAGAGGTCGACGCCGAGCCCGCGGGAGCGCGAGACAAGAAGGATGCCGGTGGCGAGGCCCGCGGTGAAGAGAATGCCGATGGCGGTGTCGCCGCGCACGACCTCCTTCGCGCGCAGCGCGTGGATGATGAGGGCGCCCGCGACGGCGGCGATGAGCGCGAGCGCGAGCGGGTAGAGGCCCAGCACGAGCCCGAGCGCGACGCCGGCGAAGCTGATGTGCGCGAGGCCGTCCCCGAGCATCGAGAGGCCCCGGAGGACGACGTACACGCCCAGCGCCGCGCACAGCGCCGCGACGGCCAGCGCCGCAAGGAGCGCGCGCTGGAGGAACTCGTACTGCAGGAACAGGTCGATGGCGGTCATTCCCATCCGCTCCGTGGGGCGCCTTGCAGCCTCGGGCGCTGCGCACCCGAGGCGCGCGCCGCTGCGTGCCGGGGGGTCATGGTCCGACCTCCCCGTGGTGCATGTGCAGGTCATATGCCGCGCCGTACCCTCCCTTCGCCTCGAAGTCCTGCGGCGCGCCGTCGAAGACGATCGTGTGGTTGACGGCGACGAGGCGGTGCACGACGAGGCTGAGCGCCTGCGTGTCGTGCGAGACGAGGACGATGGTCATGTGGTGGTCGTGGTTGAGGTGGTCGAGGAGCCGGTAGAACCCCTCGCGCGCCCGCGGGTCCACACCCGTCGTGGGCTCGTCGAGGATGAGGACCTCCGGCTCCGCCGCGAGCGCCTTCGCGAGAAAGACGCGCTGGCGCTCGCCGCCCGAGAGCGTGCCGATGCGGCGCTCGGAGAGGTGCGCGATGCCGACCTCCTCCATCGCGTGGCGGGCGGCGGCGCGGTCCTCGGCGCCGAGGCGACGCAGCAGGCCGCGGCGCCCGACGCGGCCGAGAAGGACGACCTCGAGCGCGGTCGCGGGGAAGCGCGTGTCGACGTGAACGGCGTGCTGCGGGACGTAGCCGACGCGCTCGAACTCGTGGAACTTGCCGACGGGCTTCCCGAAGAGCCTCGCCTCGCCGCAGGTCGTGGGCACGAGCCCGAGCGCGGCCTTCAGCAGCGTGGACTTGCCCGCGCCGTTGGGGCCGACGATGCCGACGAACTCGCCGTGGTCGACCTTGAGGCCGACGTGGTCGAGGACCTGGACGCCGTTGTAGCGCACGCAGATGTCGTCCACCTCGACCGGAGGGGCGGTGTCGTGCGGCGAGCGGCGGGGCGTCCTCACGTGCATCGCATGGCCTCGCGGAGGCCGACGAGGTTCTCGCGCATCAACGTGAGGTAGTCGCCGGTCTCGGGGCCGCTCTCGATGGGGCTGAGGACGCGCGTCTGGGCGCCGACCTCCGAGGCCACGACCTGCGCGACGCGGGGGCTCACGAGCTCCTCGAAGAAGATGATCGTGATGTTGTGCGCGCGCGCGACGTCGACCGCGCGGGCGACGGCGGAGGGCGCCGGCTCGGCTTCGGGCGAGAGGCCGCTGATGGCGATGACGTCGAAGTCGTAGCGGCGCGCGAGGTAGCCGTAGGCGTCGTGGTTGGCGATGATGACACGGACCTCGCACTCGGCGAGGCCGTCCGCGTACTCCTGCGCGAGCGCGTCGAGCTCCTCGGCGAGGCGCACGCCGTTCGCGCGGATGGTGTCGGCCTCGTTCGGGAACGCCTCGAGGAGCGCGCGCTCGATGGCTTTGGCCTGCTGGGCGAGGAGCGCGGGGTCGAGCCACGTGTGCGGGTCGTACGGGAGCTCCTCGTCCTCGTCCTCGCTCTCCGCGAGCGGGACCTCCGCCGTCGTGTCGACGACGCGCGGGGCGCGGTTGCCGAGGTTCGCGAGCACGCCGTCGAGCCACGGCTCGAAGCCCGCACCCTGCGTCACGACAAGCTTCGCCTCGGCGAGGCGCGCGACGTCCTGCGCGACCGGCTCCCAGTCGTGCGGCTCGATGTCGTCCGGAACGAGGGTGCCGACGGTGAGGTTCTGCCCGACGAGACGCTCCGTGGCCCACGCGAGGGGGTAGAAGGTGGCGACGACGTCGGGCTGCTCCTTGGCGGACGGCGTGGCGCAGCCGGCGAGCAGGAGGAGGGCGAGAAGCGCGAAGACGGAGCGCATGGGGCGCCCGAGCTTCTTCTTGTTCATAACTTCTCGTACCCGGTTCATAATTTGGGGGGCCTCGTTTTGCGCATGGTTATGAATCGGGAACGCGATTCTCATAACATGGCGGTCGTCAGCGTCTCGCTCCCCGACACGCTCGTCGAGCAGGCGGACGCCTTCATCGCCGAGCGCGGCTACGCCGGCCGCAGCGAGCTTGTCCGCGCCGCGCTGCGCGACTTCCTCGCGCACGAAGCCTCTCCCCCCTCCGGCCATCGCAGCGCCACGCTCACCCTCCTTTACCCCGAGGGGCACGAGCGCAAGGTGGGCGAGATCCGCCACGACTTCACGGACATCGTCCGCTCGATGATGCACGGCCACGCGCGCGGCTACTGCGTCGAGGTGTTCGTGCTCGAAGGACCCGGCAAGCGCATCCAGCAGTTCGGCGACGCCTTGCGCGGGTCGAAGGAGACGCGCCTCGTGCAGACGGTCTACACGGATGCCGCGGGCGCCGAAGGCGCCGCGCACGCGCACGCCCACTGACGCTCACGGCTGGACGAGCGGGCGCCCCTGCACGACGCTCACAGGCTTGCCCAGCGCCGCCTCCAGGTCCGCCATCGCGTCGGGGAAGCTCGTCGCCCACGTCACCGGCACGGGGTTCCTGGCCGGCTCCGGAAGCGGGATGAAGATCGTCGCGACCGCGATGCCCGCCGCCTCGCCCGTCGCCAGCATCACCGGCGAGCCGGAGTCGCCCGAATCGACGCTCCCCGCGTAGATGAAGCCGCGATGCACCGGCGCCACCACGACGCCGGCACGGCCGCGCGTCTCATCCACCTGGCCCAGCGACGCGCCCCAGCCGTGGTGCACCACGACCTCGCCGGGCATCGCCTCGCGCGCCCCGCGCGGGCCGCCCCACGTCGCGAGCGTGGGGTCGACGAGGTGCCGGTCCTCGGGGTCGACGCGCACGAACGCCCAGTCGCGGCCGCCCCCGTAGGCGCTCTGGACGACGGTGCCGAACACCACGCCGGGGACCCGCACCCGGTCGCCCACGCCGCGCACGCAGTGACCGGCCGTCCCGACATAGAGCTCCACGCCGTCCGTCACCACGAAATTGAGCGTGCACTGGCCGATCGGCGTGAGCGCCTTCGCGCCAGGATAGATGACCGCGCAGGACGTGTCGATGACCGCGCCTGCGTGCGGCGTGCAAGGCGACGCGACCGGCAGCTGCGCCCCGGCGAGCGGCACCAAGAGCAGCAGCGGGACGAGGAGCCTCCCCAGGCGCATCGACGGGGAGCGGGGCAGGGGGCTCTTGAAGATATCCGTGTCGCGATGTGCGGACCGTGCCGCTCGAACGCCCGCTCGTGCGTAGGAGCGACATTTCGAAAACTCGCTCGAACGTGCGAAGTTTCGTACGCGCGCGTGTTCGAGCGGGGAAATGCTTACGCCCGAGCCGCGCCTCGCGCGCGCGTGGGCCGCGTCCGCACCCTGCTGGAGTTCGTGAAGATCGAGCACACGCTCTTCGCGCTCCCGTTCGTGCTCGCCGGCATGCTGGTCGGCTTCGCGACGCTCGACGCGCCCTTCTCCTGGACGACGTTCGCGCTCGTCCTCGTCGCCGCGACGGGCGCGCGCACGCTGGGCATGACGCTCAACCGCATCGTGGACAAGGCCATCGACGCGCGCAATCCGCGCACGGCGACGCGGGCGCTCCCGGCCGGCCAGATGTCGCTCGGGACCGCCGCCGGCATCGCCATCGTGGCGGCCGCGGCGCTCGTCGTCTCGGCGGCGCTCCTCAACCCGCTCGTGCTGTGGCTCTCGCCCGTGCTCGTGCTCCTGTTCTTCCTCTACCCGTACGCGAAGCGCGTGACGTGGGCGTGCCACTTCGTGCTGGGCCTTGCGTTCCTTTGCGCCCCCGCAGGTGGCTTCCTCGCCGTCACGGGCGGCTTCGCGGGGTGGGTCCCGCCCTTCCTGCTGGGCCTCGCGGCGATGGCGTGGGTCGCGGGGTTCGACATCATCTACGCGCTCCTCGACGTCGAGTTCGACCGCGCGAACGGCGTCCACAGCTTCCCCGCCGACTGGGGCGAGTGGAACGCGCGCCGCCTCGCGGTCGGGCTGCACGTCCTCGTCGTGCTCTTCCTGCTCATCTTCGCGCGCGTGTCCAGCCTCGGATGGCCGATGTACCTCGCCGTCGCCGCGGTCGCGGCGCTGCTGTGGTACGAGCACGCGACGGTCGACCCTCGCGACCCCGTCGCCATCAACAAGGCGTTCTTCCACGTGAACGCGGTCGTCGGCTGGATCGTGCTCGCGGGGCTCGTCGCCGCGCTCTTCGTCGCGGCTTAGGCCCGCGCCTCACTCGGGGTTGTCGGAGCCCGCGAGGTTCGACGCGACCGGCATCGCGCCGCCGCCGATGCGCACCGGCACGCCGCGCCCGCGGTTGCCGACCTTCCCCAGGTGGACGTTGAGCTTGCCGGGGTCCTGCGGCGCGATGCGCTCGTCGGGCGTGGGCTCGTCGTAGCGGCGGAGGATGCGGTAGTACGTGTCGCGCTGCGCGGGCACGTAGCCGCCCTCGCGGAGGTACCGACGCGCGTGCGCGGGCGTCATGCCGAAGAGCGTGCCAGCGGCGCTGATGACGTTCTCCTCCATGAGCACCCCGCCCCAGTCGTCCGCGCCGCCGTGCAGCGCGGCCTGCGCGATCTTCGGCCCTTCGGTGACCCATCCGGCCTGGATGTGGGCGAAGTTGTCGAGGTAGAGGCGCGAGAGGGCGATGACGCGGAGGTACTCGTCCGCCGTGGCCGGAGGACGCTTGAGTCGCGTCGAGCCGTCCGTCTGGAACGTCCAGGGGATGAAGGCCGTGAAGCCGCGCGTCGGGTTCAGGAGCGGCGTGCGCCCCTGCGAGCGGTCCTGCACCTGGCGAACGCTCTCGAGGTGCTGCAGGCGGTGGCGCCACGTCTCGCCCATGCCGAACATCATCGTGGCGGTGGTCGTCATCCCGAGCTTGTGGAACTCCTCGTGGATGTCGAGGTAGACCTGAGCCTTCGTCTTCAGCGGGGACACCTTCTGGCGCCACTCGTCGACGAGGATCTCCATGCCGCCGCCGGGAAGCGACTTGAGCCCCGCGTCGCGCAGGCGCTCGATGACCTGGCGGAACGTGAGCCCGTTCTGCTGGGCGTAGAACTCGATCTCCGTCGCGGTGAGCGAGTGGATGTCGACCTGAGGGTGGCGCTCGCGGATGGCGCGGAACATCCTCTCGAGGAACTCGAGCGGGAGGTCGGGGTTGAGGCCGCCCTGGAGAAGCACCTGGGTGCCGCCCTGCGCGACGAGGGGCTCGATCTTCTGCAGCACCTGCTCGATGGTGAGGGTGTACGCGTCCTTCTCCTTCCCCGTGCGGTAGAACCCGCAGAAGTCGCAGAGGACGTTGCAGACGTTCGTGTAGTTGATGTTGCGGTCCACGACGTACGTCGCGACGGCGGCGTCCGTGACGGCCTCGCGGCGGGTGTTCGCGGCGTCGGCGAGCTCCGCGTACGGCGCGTCGACGATGGCGAGGGCCTCGTCGAGCGTGATCCGGTCGCCGCTCGCCGCGCGGTCGAGGATGCGGCGCTGCTCGGACGTCGTCACGCGCGCACCTCCATGGGCGCGAGCGGCGGCACGCGCGCGATCTCGCCCAGCGCCGCGGCCTCCTCGTAGTAGCGCCGCAGCCCCGCGAGCTTGGGCGCGTCGAGGTCGTAGTTGAGGTCGCGGAAGTAGCGCTCCATGTAGGCGCGCGAGAGGTACACCTTCTTGCGCGCGTGCTCGACGATGGCGGCGCGGTTCGCGCGCCCCCAGGCCTTGCCCGCGAGAAGCGCGTCGTGCACCGCGCGCAGCTGCGCGGGCGGAACGTCGCGGCGCGCGGCCCAGACGGCGAACACCATCGGGTTCCCGGTCCAGCGCGTCCATTCGTCGCCGAGGTCGAGCCGCCCGAGGTTCGGGTACGCGAGGCTCGCCTTCATCGCGCTGTCGCCGATGAGGAGCAGGCCGTCGTACTTCGCGCCGAGCTCCTCGGGGTCGGCGTCGCCCACGATGAGCGTCGCGTCGATGCCGAAGCGCTTGCGCAGGAGGACCTTGAGGAGCACGTGGCTCGTCGCGCTCTCGGCCGACATGCAGATGGTGCCGCCGCGCAGCGACTCGAGGCCGTTGCGGAAGACGAGGTTCACGCTGTGGACGAAGCCGGCGCTGTTGATGCTGAGGTCGGGGAGCAGCACGAGCTTGTCCGCGTGGCGCGCGTACTCGATGCTGCTGATGGCGCTCACGTCCACCTCGCCGGCGAGAAGCTTGCGGTTGAGCTCGGCGGGGACGGACCTCACGAGCTCGACGTCGCCGGGGAGCGGGACGGCGCCCGTCTCGAGGCCGTAGTAGACGGGGAGCGAGTTGAGGAAGTCGATGTAGCCGACCTGGACGCTCATGCGGCCACCTTGACCTCTTGCACGAGCTGCTGCGGGATGGGGTCGTACGAGCCGAAGGTGTAGACGGGGTCGAACCTGGCTTCGCGGATGAGGCGAGGCAGGTCGTCCTTCTTGACGAAGGCCCACGTCTTCCCGCCGGCGGCCTGAAGGATGCGCTCCTCGAAGGCGCTCCCGCCGATGTCGTCGACGCCGTACGAGAGCGCGACCTGCGCGAGCGGCTTGCCCACGGTCACCCACGGGACCTTGATGTGGTCCACGTTGTCGAAGTAGAGGCGCGCGATGCTGAGGAAGCGCAGCGTGTCGAACGCGCTGGGGCCCGTGGCGCCGGTCCGCGCGTGGAGCTCCGTGTTCTCCGGGTTCCACGCGAGCGCGACGAACGCGTTGAAGATGGCCGGCCGCGCCTCCGCCAGGGAGCGGTCCTGCAGCTCGCGGATGCGGCGCAGGTGGTCGATGCGCTCCTCGTGCGTCTCGACGTGCCCGTAGAGGATAGAGACGTTCGTCGGGATGCCCATCTTGTGCGCCTCCTCGTGCACCGCGAGGAAGCGATCGCCCGCGATCTTCGTCGCCATCATGCGCTTGCGCGCCTCGGGGTGGAACACCTCGGCGCCGCCGCCGGGGATGCTGTCGAGGCCGGCCGCGCGCAGGCGGCGCAGCGTCTCGTGGAGCGTGAGCTTCTCCCTCTTCGCGAGGTAGTCGACCTCGACGCCCGTCATGCCCTGGATGTGCGTGCCGGGGGCGACGCGCTTGAGCATGCGGAACATCTGCTCGAAGTACGCGAGGTCGCACTCGGGCGTGAGGCCACCGACGACGTGCCACTCGTTGACGCCGGCGCGATAGGCCGCCTTCGCCTTCTCCTCGATCTCGGGGATGGACATCAGGTACGCGTTCTCGCTGCCGCTCTTCGCGAAGAAGGCGCAGAACCCGCAGTCGGCGGCGCAGATGTTCGTGTGGTTGACGTTGAGGTCCTGCCGCGTGTAGACCTTGTTCGCGTGGCGCGCGATGCGCACGCGGTGGGCGAGCTTGCCCAGGCGCGCGGTGCTGCGGACGCTGAAGAGGGCGAGCGCTTCCTCGTCGGAGATGCGCGCCCCTCTCGCGAGCTTGTCTTCCACCCGCTGGAGGAGGTCCATCGTCAAGCCGGGGGAGGGCCCCCTCCTTTTTAAGCGTTCCACACCGGCGCCAACCCGCGCGCGGGGTGAGGCGCTATGCCAGCACGCGCGTGTCGAGCCACCACAGGAGAAGGATGACGCCGCAGAGGAGCGCGAGCAGGAGGAGGAGCCCGCGCTTCGCCTGGTCCCATCCCGGGCCAAGCTGCTGCATCATCTCCGGCGGTCCGAACGGCCCCACGTGCCCCCGTGCGTCGGCGCCCCGCCATCACTGTTTCGCGGAAGCTTCCGTCAATGGGCGTGCGCCGCGGCGGCGGGCCCTTCGCGCAGGGGCCCGACCACGACCGGCAGCGCCGCGCGCGCCATCGCCGCCACCTTCCCGTCGAGCGACCCCGTCGGCGCGGGTGTCCACGACCACTCGATCCCGTCCGCGGAAGGCGCGTCGAGCGGCGCGATGCGGCAGAGGGAGTCGCTGAGCACGACGGCCGCTCCCGCGCGGAAGCCGCGGCGACGCGCGACGGCGTAGAGGGCCGCCGTCTCCATCTCGACGCAGTGCGCGCGGCGCGCGCGGTACCTCTTCGCCTTCGCCACCGTCTCGCGGTACGGCGTGTCGGTCGTCCAGGTGGTGCCGCACTGGAACGCGAGGCCCGGCTCCTGCCCCAACGAAAGCTCGAGCGCCTCCTTGACGACGGGCGCCGCCTCGACCTCGTCCGCGTCCTCGAGGTAGCTTCGCGAGGTGCCGTCCTCGCCCAGCGCGCGCTCCACGACGATGATATCACCAGACTGGAGCAGCGGGTGCACGATGCCGGCGAACCCGATCCCGACGAACGTGTCGACGCCGCATGCGCCGAGCTTGTCGGCCACGAGCGCGGTGGCGGGCGCGCCGACCCCCGGGTTGACGAGCACGAACGACTCGCCGCCCCACGTCCCGCGGTAGAGCTTCGCGACGCCGGCCTTCAGGTCGACCGGCTTCGCGTGGCTCAGGATGCGCACGGCCTCGAAGAGCGGCTCGCCCCACGTGAAGAGCGCGCGCGTGGGCACCGTGCCCGGCGCGACCTGCGCCCCACCGTGCTCGGCGCGGCGGCGCAGCCCCATGAGCGGCGTCAGGATTTCGCGCTCGTCGTCCATCTGCTCGCCTCACAGTGGGCGATGCGATTTAAGCCATTGGGCGTTTCGCCGCCGCACATGCCGGTCGACGTGGCCGCCGTGCGGCGCCAGCTCGTCGGGTTCCTCCGCTCCTACCGGGAGGACGCGAAGGCGGAAGGGTACGTGCTCGGCGTCTCGGGGGG
>DASRYU010000041.1:0-12300 GCA_035687045.1 Thermoplasmatota archaeon
TCCCCATCCGGCGGCGCGGGGCCTCCCCTTCGTTCGCGCGACGTTCGTGCGGTCGCGCGCTCTTCCTCCGCCTCAGCTCACGCGCTCTTCGAGCGCGCGCAGCCCGACGAGGTGCTGCGTGCGGTTCGGCGCGACGACGCGCCACGGGTCGGGCCCTTCGAGGATGGTGATGCCCGCGTTGGCCTGCGGGTACGCCTCCATGTGCGCGAGGTCGCCGTGGAGAAGCCCGCTCGTGACGATCTTGTTGATGCGGCCGTGGCCCACGAGGATGACGGTGTCGTCCGCGTGGCGCTCGAGGACGGGCGCGAGGTCGCGCATCGCGCGCGTCCACGCGTCGTGCGGCGTCTCGCCGCCGGGCGCGCGCGCGTCGAGCCGCCCCTCGTCCCAGGAGCGGAGCACGCGCTCCATGTCCGCGCGCGTCTCCCCTTCGTTGAGCTTGCCCATGTGCTCGCCCCAGCTCACCTCGCGCATGCCGGGCAGCTCCGTGGGCGCGGGGAGGTCCAGCCCCTCGGCGATGCGGCGCGCGGTGGAGCGCGCGCGCAGCAGCGGGCTCGTGTAGACGCAGGCGGCGACGAGGCCGCGCTCGCGCTCGTGCGCGTAGTGGCGGCGGAGCGCCTCCGCCTGCGCGTGCCCCACCTCGGTGAGGTCGTCGTCGAGAAGGTCCCCCTGGATGCGCCCTTCGAGGTTGTGCCGCGTCTCGCCGTGGCGGACGATGTGGAGCCTCATGCCGCCTCGAGGGGCTCGCGCAGCCACACGGTGCGCTCGTCGATGCGCGTCTCGTGACCGCACGCGGCGCATCGCACGATGTCGTGCGGGACGGGGCGGGGGCCGCGTTCGTCGCCAAGCCCCGCGCGCGGCGTCTTCTCGCCGCAGCGCGAGCATCGGGGGTACCACAGGCTCGGGAGCGCGTCGCTGGACATCGCGGGTGGTCTTCCACCTCGTCGGCTTCGTCAAAAGGCTTGGCATCTCGACGTCGGCGATCGACCCTGCCGCGCCCGCTCCGCATCGACGATCGCACGCAGGCCGCCGCGCGCGCTTTTTCGAACGGTTCCCGACGCGCGCCGCGCGAAGCGAGCGAGATATCGACGATCGTGGGCGGATCCAACCTCGATCGTCGTTGGCGTGGACGAAGCTTACTTGGTCTCTCGCCTCCTGCGACGCTCAACGGTCGCGTCCGCCGCTTGCGGGCGCGCGTACGATGTCCTATGGGTCAGCCACGGCTTTGTCTCCAGACCCAGACGCCTCTCACGCGTCTGCTCCACCCTGTTCCCCACCAAGCCTCGTTCGACGCGCTCCGCGAGGGCGTCGACCACCTTCCTTCTCCAGGCGGCGTCACGCGCATGCTTCGCGGGCTCTCCGGGAACCTCGAGGCCAAAGGGCGCGCGCGGGTCGCCGCGTGGGTGTCGATGTCCACGGAGAGCGCGAGCCTGAAGTGGGGCGCGCGAAGCCTCGAGTTCGTCTCCCTCCCGCCCGAGGAGCAGCAGCAGTACGCCGCCGCGAAAGCGGCGCTCTGGGAGGAGATCCACGGCCTTCGTTCCGAGGCTGCGGACGCGGGCGAGGTCGCCGGCGGCCTCAAGCTCCTCGGCCGCGCCATCGGCGCGCGCTGCCGCGCGCTCCACGAGGAGCGCCCGTTCGACCTCTTCTACACGCACGACTTCCAGCTCCTGGAGCTTGGCGCGGAGCTTCCGCGCGGCGTGCCCCGCGTCTTCCGCTGGCACGTGCCGGTGCGGCCGATGCCGCAGGCGATGCGCTCCTACGTGGCGCGCGCGCTCGACGAGTACGACGCCGTCATCGTGAGCACGCAGGCGTACGCGGAGGAGCTGCACCGGTGGGGCGTGCGCGCGCCAGTCCACGCGTCGTACCCCTACCTGGACGAGTCGCGCCGGCGCGTCGTCACGCAGACGGACGTCGACGCCTTCGACGCGCGCTTCGCGCTCAAGGGCGACGACGTCGTCTTCACGCTCGTCGCGCGCATGGACCCGATGAAGAGCCATGACGTCGCCATCCGCGCCCTCGCGCGCATCGCCGAGCGCGAGCCGCGCGCGAAGCTCGTGCTCGTCGGCGGCGGCGGCTTCTCCGGCGGCCGGCAGGGGCTCGGCCTCCCGCACGCCGGCGCGTGGCGCGAAAGCCTCACGCGCCTCGCGCTCGAGCTCGGCGTCGCCGACCGCGTCGTCTTCACCGGCGGCCTCACCGACGAGGAGCTCGACGTCGCCGTCACGCGCTCGCGCGCCATCCTTCTTCCGAGCGTCCTCGAGGGGTTCGGCCTTGCCGCCATCGAGGGGTGGCTCTACGGCAAGCCTGTCCTCGTGAGCCGCGGCGCGGGCGTCGCGGAGCTTGTCGAGGAGGGGATGAACGGCTACACGTTCGAGCCGGGCGACGACGCGACGCTCGCCTCCGCGATGCTGCGCCTCGCGCGCGACGCGGAGGAGGCGCAGCTTCTGGGCGAGGAAGGGCGCCGCACCGCGCGCGTCTGCCACCTCGACCGCGGCGCGAGCGACGTGTGGAGCATCCTGCGCGGCGTGCTCGACGCGCGGCGCGACCGCGTGCCCTCGTGGCGCCGGAGGTGGTGAAGCTGCAGGCGCGCGTCATCGTGAGCGACCTCGACCGCACGCTCACCGGCGCCGACCTGCGGCTCGACCCGCGCGTCCTCGAACGCATCGCGGAGCTGCGCGAGGGGGGCGTGCGCGTCGTCATCGCGACCGGCCGCCGCCTCGAGGAGCTTGTCGACATGGGGCTCGTCGACCGCGTCGACGGGCTCGTCGCCGAGAACGGCGCCATCGTCTGCGTCCCGCACGAGAACGTCCTCGAGACGCGCGAGCCCGGCTTCCGCGACGCCGCGCGCGCCGCGCTGGGCGAGCTCGCGTCCTCCTTCCACTGGGGGCGCGTCATCGGCAGCGGCCCGCGCGAAGCGTCGCGCGAGGTGGCGGCGCGGCTTGACGCCGCGGGCGTCGCGCACGCGCTCGAGTTCAACGCGCAGGAGGTCATGATCCTCCCCCGCGGCGTCGACAAGGCGGTCGGCGCGGAGGCGTGCCTGCGGCGCCTCGGCCTCACGCGCGACGACGCGTGGGCCATCGGCGACGGCGAGAACGACGCGAGCCTCCTCGCGTGGGCGCACGTCGGCGCCGCGCCGGCCAACGCCGCGCCCGCGGCGATGCGCTCCGCGGACGTGCTTCTCGGAGGCGCCTACTCGGACGCCTTCCTCGAGCTCACCGCGTCGATGCTCGCGCGGCGCCTCGCGCCGTAGCGCCGCTCAGGCGAGCGCGGGCATCGCCGAGGAGGCGAAGGGCGCAGGCGACGACGTCGGCGCGAGGAGCTCCGCGAGCTTGGGCTCGGGGTGGAGGCGCACGGTCTTCCACTCGCGCTCGCGGCGCACGAGGCCGACGCTCTCGAGCTTCGAGACCTGCTTGGAGGCCGCGCTCGCGGTGAGGCCGAGCGCCTCCGCGAGCTCGCTCTGGGTCGCACCCGGGCGCTGCGCGACGAAGCTCGCCACGCTGCGCGTCGTCTCCTGCTGGAGCGCGCCCAGCGACGGGCGCGCGTCCTTCGCCACCGCCCCGACGGGGAAGTAGAGGCGGCGGCCGCCGCTGCGCTCGCTCGCGACGAAGCCGGCGCGCTCGAGGCGGTCGAGGTGGTACACCGTCGTGCCCCACCCGAGGCCGCAGCGCTGCGCGACGTCGGTGAGCGAGATGCCCGGCTCCGCGCGCACGAGCTTGAACACCTCGTCGCGGCGTTCGTGGTCAAGGATCTGGGCGCGCGAGAGGCGCGAGTAGAGCGCGAACCCGACGAGCGCGAGCGCGCCGCCCACCGCCGTCGTGGCGGCGACGGTCGTCGCGGGCGGCAGGCCGAGGTCGCCCGGCTCGAACGCGACGGGCCTCCTCGCCGGCGCTTCGGGGACGATGCCCTCGACCTCGCCGGGCACGAAGCCGGGAAGCTCGGGCGCGGCCACGGGCGGCGCCTCGAGCGGCGGGGCGTCCATGGCGGGCGCCTCCACGGGCACGTCCGGCCCGGGCGGCACGAGCTGCGGGAGCGACGATCGCTCGTCCGCCGCGCTCGTCTGGCCGAGGAGCGCGAGGGCGAGGACCGTTGCGACGAGCAACGCTCTCATCAGCCGCTCTTCTCTGCCAGCCGACCGCCATCACCGTTGTGGATGATGACGGAAACTGAGCGCCGCGGCTCCTTGAGGCCTAAGCGTTGCCTGCCGGGCGCCACCCCTTGGGCACGAGGAGGAGGCGGCCCACGAGGTCGCGGTCCCCCTCGCCGCGCGCCTTGAACTCCACGCCGTAGCGCGTCTCGTCGGGGTTGCAGTCGTCCAGGAGCGCGTCGATGCCGGTGTTGTTGCCGGTCGTCGGCGCATCGAGGCGGACGCTGTTCGTGCTGCGGATGGTGCCGTTCGGGAGCGCGCAGAGGACCTTCGCGCGGAAGTCGCGCAGCGTCTCCTCGGGCCCCACGTTGTTGAGCGTGAGGTTGATGAGCACGCGCCCGTCCTGCTCCATGAAGCCGAAGTCGGCGCGGACCTGCAGGGGTCCGAGGATGAGCGTGTCGCGCCCCGCGCGCGGCCACTCCTGGACGGTGGCCTCGGCCCGCGCGACCGACGACGCCGCGCGGACCTCGACGCGGATGACCTTGTGGTCGCGCAGGTCGCCGATGCGCCGCTCGAACGTCTTGTTCTGTCCGGGCTCGAGCTTGAGCTGCTGGACGTCGACGATGCGGCCGTTGAGGTAGTACGTCACGAAGGCGGTCTCCGCGCGCGGCGCGTCCGCGGGCTCCTCGATGGTATAGCGGACGATGGCGCCGCCGTCGTCCTCGTAGAGCTCCCCGGGGCGGCCGTCGGGGCGGAGGATCTCGAGCGAGGCGACCCGGAAGTGCCCCGTCTGCGTCGCGCTGCCGTTGCCGTTCGGGTCCGTGGGGGGAACGGTGGTGTTGCCGTCGGGCGTGGGCTGGTTCGACTCGCTGGGCCCGGTGCAGCCCGCGAGCGCCGCCACGCACAGGACGGTCGTCAGGACGAGCACGCGAAAGTGCATCGCGCCTGGGGTCGCGCCTCGCAGAATAGGGGTTGCGGCTTCAAACGCCGAAGGATGTGGGACGCTCCGGGGACCGTCAGAGGATGCCGGCCCAGCTGAGCGCGAGGTAGATGGCGATCGCGGCCGCGACGACGAGCGCGATCTTGAACGCGAGCTTGAGGAACTTCCACGCGATGAGCACGACGAGCACGACGACGATGCTCGCGATGACGGCCTGGTTCGTCGAGAGGACCTGGCCGAGGACCAGCGGCAGGGTGGCGAGGAGGGGCAGCAACGCGCGAGGAGCGGCGCGTCCGGGCAAAGACCCTGCGATGCGGTGCGCGAGGCACGGGCAAGGGCGGGGGCAAGGGCACGGGAGCGCCCCCCTCCCCCCCCGTGCCTCGGCCCTCGCCTCGGCCCGAGCCCGGCGAAGCGCTCAGATCCCGCGCGCCTTCGCGCAGTCGGGGCAGATGGTGATGCTCATGCCGTTCTCGGTCGTGCGGTACTTGACCTCGGAGGCGTCGATCTTGCGCCCACAAGACCTGCAAATGAGCATGGACGGGGGCGCGATGCGGCCCCCGCTTAAAAGGTCTTGCTGACGAGGAGCACGGGGGCCGGCTTGGGGAGCGTGAGGAAGAAGCAGGCGCCCTGCCCCTCCTGGCTCTCGACCCACGCGCGCCCGCCGTGCTGCTCCGCGATGCGCTTGACGATGGCGAGGCCCGCGCCGGAGCCGCTCTCCGCCGTGGGTCGCGGCCCGCGCTGGAACAGCTGGAAGACGCGCTCCTGATAGCCCGCGGGGATGCCGGGGCCGTCGTCGCGCACGTAGAAGCGCCACTCGCTCTCCGTCTCGCTGAAGCCCAGCTCGACCATCGCGTCGCGCTCGCGCCCGTACTTGAGGGCGTTCTCGATGAGGTTCGCGAACACCTGGTCGATGCGGTGCGGCTGCGCGCGCACGAGGGGGAAGCGCTCGCGCGGGAACACGACCGTCGCGCCCTTCTCGCGGATCTTC
Organism: Thermoplasmatota archaeon; assembly: GCA_035687045.1. Classification (GTDB taxonomy): domain Archaea; phylum Thermoplasmatota; class SW-10-69-26; order JACQPN01; family JAJPHT01; genus JAJPHT01. The sequence continues at coordinate 6,007 of DASRYU010000041.1, forward strand.
GTCTCGAGCTCCGTCACGACCTGCTCGAGCACGCGCTGCATGTCGACGTCCTGGAACTCGTCGTCGCGCTGCACGATGAGCGAGAACGCGTGGAGCGCCTTCACGCGCTCCTTGAGGCGGTCCGCGCCCGCGCAGATGCGCTTCGCCATGTCCTGCGCCTCCTCGACGTCGACGGTGCCGGCGCCGAGGTCGTCGTGCAGAAGCCCCGCGATGGTGCCGATGCTGCGCAGCGGCTCGCGCATGTCGTGCGTCGTCCAGAGCGTGAACTGCTCGAGCTCGCGGTTCATGTTCTCGAGCCGCTTGATCGTCTCGTGCTGCTGCGCCATCGCGCGGCGCAGCTCGTCCTCGAGCGTCTTCATCGCGCTGATGTCGCGCGCGAAGACGACGAAGCGGCGCGGGTGGCCCGGGAGGGCGCGCGCGTCGACGAGCGCCGCCACCTGGCGGCCGTCCGCGCGGCGCAGGCGCGTCTCGAGGCCGAAGACCTCGTCGTCCGCCTGCAGGCGCTGCACGAGCGTGGCGGCGTCCGCGCTCGCGAGGAGCTCGCCGAAGGGGCGGCCGCGCACGTGCGCCTCGTCGTGGCCCAGCGTCTGCTGGGCCGCGGGGTTCGCCTCGAGGACGCGCCCGTCCGCGTCGAGGACGTGGATCAGCATGTGCGCGCTGTCGAACAGGCTGCGGTAGCGCGCCTCGCTCTCGCCAAGCTCGCGGTTCGCGGCCTCGGCGGCGCGCAGCGCCTCGGCGTTCGCGGCGGCGGCCGCGGCGGCGGCGCCCACCGTGCGCAGGAGCTGCTGCTCGCGCTCGCCGTACTTCGCCTGCCCCGGCTTGGGGAAGACGCTGAGCGTGCCCAGCCGCGCGCCGTCGGAGGCGCGGATCTCCGCCGCGACGCCGCCGAAGCCTTCGGCGGGGCCGAAGTCGGCGCGCCAGTGGCGCGGCTCGCGGCCCTGCCCCTGCTCGAGAAGAAGCGACGCCTCGCCGCAGTCGACAAGCTCGTGGCAGGTGGAGAGGATGCGCTCGGCGACGCGGTCGAGGTCGGCGCGGCCGGCCACCTCGGAGCTCACGCTCGCCACGAGCCGGTGCGTCGTGATCTCGTCGTCGGCCCACTCGGAGAGGCGGCCGAAGCGGCGCAGGTAGGCGAAGAGCGGGATGGCGGCGACGACCGCGAGCGGGTGGAGCGCGTGGAGCGCGAGGACGACGAGGCCGAGGCTCGTACCAAGCGACGCGCCGATGAGGACGAAGCGGCCGAAGCGCTGCGAGAACACGCGCAGGACCGGGATGCGCTCGATGCCCGCGAAGAGGAGGCTCACCTGGAGCGCCGTGAGCGCGTAGAAGATCGCGGGCGCGGGGAGCGCGGCCCACGGGAGCGGCACCCCCAGCGCGAGGAGGCCGGCGCAGGCGGAGGCGGTCGCGAGCGCGGCGACGGCGTACTGGCCGACGTTGAACGCGGCCTTGCCCGCCGCGCGGCGGTGCACGAGCTGGTTGAGGAGCGACGCGGCCGTGGTCGCGACGGCGACGACGGCGGGCGCGAAGGCGACGAGGCCGACAAAGATGCCCACCTCGTCGAGGCTGATCTTCGTGCTCTGCTGGCGCCAGTGGAAGACGAAGCCCTGCTGCTGGAGGACGAAGAGGAGGAGCGTGAACGCGGTGGCCGCGGGCCAGAGCATCGGCCCCAGCTCGACGGGCGCCTGCGCGAGGAGCGCGAGCTGGGGGGCGCCCGCGAGGCTCGCGAGGGCGAGAAGCGTCGCGGCGGCGCCGCAGGCGATGATGGTGGCGTGGAGGCGGCTCACGAGCGGCCCCCGACGAGCGCCGAGACGTCGAGGAGCCCGTGCCCGAAGGAGTGGTCCTTGCCGGGGCTGCCGAGGTCCTGCGCGCTCGCCTTCAGCCGGTCGCGCACGTCGCGCGCCGAGGCGGACGGGTCCGCGTCGCGCGCGAGCGCGGCGGCGCCCGCGACGAAGGCGGCCGCCTGGCTCGTGCCGCTGCCGGAGGCGTAGGCGTCGCCGACGAAGGTCGAGGCGATGTCGACGCCGGGCGCCGCGAGCTCCACCTGCGGGCCGCGCGCGCTGAACGGCGCGAGGCTGCCGTCGCGCGCGGTGGCGCTCACCGCCACGACGTTCGCGTCGCGCGCGGGGTAGGCGACGCAGCTCGTGCACGCGCCGGTGTTGCCGGCGGAGGCCACGAGGAGCACGTCGCGCTTCGCGGCGTAGTCGAGCGCCTTGCGGAGCGTCGGCCCTTCCTCGTCGACGCTGAGCGCCATGAGCGCGACGTCCGCGCCGTTGTCGGCGCACCAGACGATGCCGGCGGCGAGGTCGTCCTCCTTGCCGGTGCCGTCGGCGCCGAGGACCTTCACGGGCATGATGGAGACGTTCCCCACGCCCGCGCCGCCGATGCCGTTGCGCACCGCGGCCGCGGCGACGCCCGCGACGTGCGTGCCGTGCCCGGCGTCGTCGTACGCGCTCTGGCGCGGGTCGATGGCGTTGAAGCCGCGCGCGCCGGCGGGCCCGCGCCAGACGTTCGCGGCGAGGTCCGGGTGCTCCCACGCGACGCCGCTGTCGAGCACGCACAGCTCCGCGCGGCGCTCGCCCGTCGTCGTGTTCCACGCCTGAGGCGCGCGCGTGGCGGCGAGCCCCCACTGGTCCGCGGCGCCCGGGTCGCCCCCTTCGCCGTTCCACTGCGCGCCGTTCCATTGGGCCCCGTTCCACTGGGCGCCGTTCCACTGCGCGCCGTTCCACTGGGCGCCGGCGAGGCGCACGATGTCGTTGCCTTCGACGTACTCGACGGCCGGGTCCGCGGGTGCGAGCGCGAGGAACTGCGCGGTCGCGCGCGTCGACACGACGAGCAGGCGCAGCTGCTCGTTCTTGCCGAGGACGTCGACGTCGAGCTTCGCAAGAAGGGTGAGCGCGTCTCCGAGGGCCCCCTCGTTGTAGCCGACGAGGAATTCGCGAGGCTCGTCGAGCACCGTGGAGAGGGTGCCCGCGCTCGCGGCGGGGGCGATCAGGAGGGCGACCGCGAGAGGCGCGAGGAGACGTGCACGCATGTCTTCCCGCTGCGCGGGTCTGCTATTTGGACAGAGGGGCGGACCGCGGGTGCGACGATGTCGAACGACGTATACCCGAAGCCGCGCGCGGCAGGCAGCCTCACAGGCGCGCGACGGCCTGAGGAAGCTCGTCGAGCCCCTCGATGACGACGTCGGGCTGCGCCGCGAGAAGCTCGTGGCGGTCGCCATGCCCCGAGAGGAGCGCGACCGTGCGCGTGCCCGCGCCCTTTCCCGCGAGGACGTCCATGATGGTGTCGCCGACAAAGACGGTGCGCATGGCGCCGACACCCAGCCGCGCGAGGGCGACGCGCGCGCCTTCGGGGTCGGGCTTCGGCCGCCGCACGGTGTCGACGCCGACGACGGTCGCGAAGCGCTCCTCGATGCCGAGCGCGCGAAGAACGGTCCGCGCCGGCTCCACGGCCTTCGTCGTCACGACGGCCATCGGCACGCCGGGGAACGCGTCGAGCGCCTCGCGCATGCCCGGCGTCGGCCGCACGAGGTCGGGCGCCACCTCCTCGAAGCGCGCGCGGTAGAGGCGGACAAGCTCCGCGCTCTCGCGGTCGTCCACCTGGCAGAGGTCGCGGAACATCAGGCGCAGCGGGAGCCCGATGCGGCTCGCGACGAGCGCGCGGGGGACGGCCCGGTGGCCGCGCGCCGCGACGGCGTGCTCGAACGCGTCGTGGATGGCCGCCGCGCCGTCGACGAGCGTGCCGTCCAGGTCGAAGAGGAGCGCGTCAGGCCGCACGGGCGCGCGAGCGCGGCGCGCCGCTTGTCCCTTGCGTTCCTACGGGAGCGTCCACGGCTGGACGTCGTCGCTGGGCGTCTCGGGCGGGGTCTGCGTCGGGGCGAGCATCGGGACGATGTGGCTCGGCGCCCGTAGATAAGGCGTTGGAACCTACCCAATGGGCGTGGCCGCCTCCTGGCGCCCGCCTTCAGCCCGTCCCGCCGCCCGCCTCCGTCGAGGCCGGGCTCTTCGCGGCGGTGAGGAGCTCCGCGTAGCCGATGCGCTCGAGCGTCTCGATGGCGAAGCAGTCGCCGCGCCAGCCGAGGTCCACCTCCACGAGGAGGCCGAAGGCTCGCCCGGTGTCGGGGTCGATGGCGTTCTCGTCGCGCAGGTGCCGCGCGCCGTCGGGGCTCACGATGAGGACCGCCGGCATCGCGCCGCGCCGCAGGAGGTCGTCGAGCATCCGGCGGATGGCCGCCTGCATCGGCTCGCGCGCCTCGCGGCCGCTCGCCGCGCCCGCGGAGCCTGCCTCGCTCTCCCGCGGGGGGAGGTGCTGCGCGACGGTGCGCGCGCCGATGTGGGCGCGGAGCATGTTTGCGTGCTTGCGGTCGACGTCGTTGAGGACGAGGAAGCGGTCGCGCAGCTCCTTCGTGGGCGCGCGCATCGCGGCGCCGAGGCCGAGGTCGACGACGCTCTCCTTGAGGGCGATGACGTCGATGAGGAACCGGCGGCGCACCTCGGCGGCGTACTCGCTGATGCCCTCCGTGCCTCCGGGGTGCGCGTCCCACTGCCGCATCGTGAGCGTGAGCCCCGCCGCCTCGGCCGCGCTGTCGGCGTGGAGCTTCGTGAGGAGCGCGCGCAGCTCCGGCGGGTCCTCGCGCACGGCGAGCGCGCGGAAGGGGGCGCCCATGAAGATCGTCTTGTAGAGGAGGAGCTGGAGGAGGAGGTCCTGCGTCGCCGGGCTCAGCCCCTCCAGAAGCATGTCCTCGATGCGGCCCAGGGACGGGGACGGAGGGCGCTCCGGCTGCACGGGGCGGGGAGCGTTTGGACCGGTTTGTGTGTGGCGGCCACGCGAAGGCGCACGCGCCCGCCGCCGCTCGCCGCGAGGGGGCCTACGGGACGAGGACGAGGTCCTGGAACGCCTTCACGCGCTCCTCGACCTCGCGCATCGTGAGCTCCTGCAGGCGCTCGGGGCCGAAGCGCTCGACGCAGAAGCTCGCGAGCGCGCTTCCGTAGAGGACCGCCTTGCGCATGGTGCGCGCGTCGATGCGGTCCTGCTGCGCGAGGTAGCCGAAGAAGCCGCCGGCGAACGTGTCGCCGGCACCCGTCGGGTCGCGCACCTCCTCGAGCGGGTAGGCGGGCGCGAAGAAGGTGGTGCCGTCGGCGAAGAGGAGCGCGCCGTGCTCCCCCTTCTTGACGACGAGCGTCCGCGGCCCCATCGCGCGGATGGCGTGCGCGCCCTTCACGAGGTTGGGGATGCCGGAGAGCTGGCGCGCCTCCTCGTCGTTGACGATGAGCCCGTCCACCTGCGCGAGCGTCTTCGCCACCTCGTCGCGCATGCTCTCGATCCAGAAGTTCATCGTGTCGGCGACGACGAGCTTCGGGCGCGTCATCTGCGCGAGGACCTGCCGCTGGAGCTTCGGGTCGATGTTCGCGAGGAAGAGGTAGGGGGTGTCGCGCCACGCCTGCGGGAGCTTGGGCTGGAACGTCTCGAGCACGTTGAGCCAGGTGCCCAGCGTGTCGCGGTGGTTGAGGTCGTGGTGGTAGCGCCCCGACCAGCGGAACGTCTTGCCGTCGGGAACGACCTCGATGCCGGCGAGGTCCACGCCGCGCTTGCGCAGGAAGTCGAGCCGCGCGAGGTCGAAGTCGCCGCCGACGACGCCGACGATGCGCACGCCGGTGAAAAACGAGGCGCCCGCCGCGAAGTACGTCGCGCTCCCGCCGAGAACGTCCTTCTGCTGGCCGTAGGGCGTCTCGATGTCGTCCGTGGCCACCGTGCCGACCACGAGGAGCTGGCTCATGCGCGGCGATGCGTGGGCCGCGTTAAGCGTTTTGGTGCCCGAGCCGTTCGAGCGCGAGGCCGGCGTCGTGGACTCGGCCGGCGCCGAAGATGAGGCCGCGACGCGAAGACGCGATGACGCGGACCTCTTCCACCTTCGCGTCTTCGCGGCTATCCTCGAGCTAGAACCAGTCGCGCAGGTCGAAGCCGAAGGCGGCCATGCTCAGGACGCCCAGGGTGAGGACGCCGAGCATCATGTCGCGCCGCGAGAGGCGCTCCGCGTTCGTGTCGGGGAGAAGGAAGTAGCCCGCCGCGAGGACGGCGACCGCGACGACGGCGGCACCGGCGATGAGGAGGAGGCGGAGCCCGCGGCGCACAGGGGCCCGTGCGCGCTGGCGGGCCAAAGACGCGCCGCGACCGGCGGAGTGGCGCTGCGCCGCTTCAGCGTCGGAAGAAGCGCGTCGAGGAGAACGCGAGGCTCAGGCCAAGAAGCGCCAGGTTGGCTGCCACGTCCCTGCACCCGATGACGAGCTTCCGCATCGG
>DASRYU010000042.1:0-42657 GCA_035687045.1 Thermoplasmatota archaeon
CTCTGTAGGTGGTGTAATATGGCTCTCCCTGAACCGACACCGCCCCTCCACGGCGAAGCTGCCCGAGCGCTCAAGAAGCGTTTGGACTCGCACCGGATGGCGAGCGAGGTCCGCGAGATCTACCGCGGGGCCCGCGCCGCCTACGAGAGGAAGAAGCCGGCGGAGTAGACCAGCGCCCATGGCTTCCTGGGACTACCTCGCTGATCTCCAGATCAATGAGGACGATCTCTTCTACGAGCGCTACAACCGCGGCCGAGACGTGAAGGAATTCAGCTGCGGTGACCCCGGCCTCGACGAATTCCTCCACGACCCCGAAGAAGTCGCCCGCTACCAGGAGGACGGCTACGGCACAACCACGCTGGTCTACTGCCACGGGATGCTGGTCGGTTTCTTCACGCTCAGCAGCGACGCCCTTGAACTCACCTACGTCAAGAGCCGCAAGCTCGCCCAGCAGACCCGCGCACGGAAGAAGGAGATCGTCCATGATTTCCCTGCGATCAAGATTGGGCGGTTCGCGGTGGACAAGCGCATGCACGGCAAGGGAATCGGTCGGCACATGATGCGCCACATTGTCGGCCTCGCGCTCGCCACCGGATCAGTCGGTGTGCGGCTCCTGATCCTCCAAGCATATCCGACGAGCCAGGCATTCTACCAGAAGCTCGGGTTCGAATTCACCGACGAAGTAAAGCGTGAGCGAGGACGGCACAATCGCACAATGTTCCTGGACCTCTGGCAGGTAAGGGACGTCGTCTAATCCGCTGACAGCAAGCTAGGCATGCGGTTGAGCGCGTAGACTTGCTCGGGCTGCCAGTCCATGTAGGCGCCGCGCGAGGCACGGATCGTGTCGCCGCGGAGGACGTCGATGTCGTCGTTCTCGACGCCGGCGAGCTTCTGCTGCATCGTGAAGAGGTGTCGCCACGAGCCGGGCGTGACGTGCGTCGCGTCGTCGACGTCGAGCCGCCGCGCCCACTTCTCGCGCTCGGCGGGCGTCTTCGCGTGCTCGCGAAGCCACTCGAGCGCAGGATCGAGGATTCCGTGCTGGATGTAGTCTTCGCGGTAGGCTTCGCCGCTCCTGTCGCCGGGGAAGAGGGCGTCGTCGCGCGTGAGCCACTTCCACTTTTGGCGGCGGTATGGCAGGTACGTGTAGTGGAGCCACATGCGGAACTCAGCGTCGATGGGTGAGTAGAGGTTGCCGTTCAGCTTCGTGCGCGCGTTGCCGTTCCTGCGCTCCATCTCCTCCTTAACCCACGAGAAGTCCGCCCAGGCGGCGCCGCTGCGCTCGACATGGGCGAGATCTCGCTCGCGCACCAGGAGCGTGTGCGACGGCCGGCGCCCCCACTTCGCGAGCGCGAGCACTACGCCGACGTCGCGCGGCGTGCCCGTGATGATGACGGCGCGGATGATCTCTCGGGCCTCGTCGAGCGGCGGGCCGTACTTGTTGCCGAACTGGCGCACGGGCCCGCGCGCCTTCATCGTCTTGCGCTTCACGAGCTCGACGGGGTTGTCCGTGCGGAGGCCCCTGTCAATGAGGAAGTCCATGAAGTGCTTGAGCGCCTTGAGGCGCGCGACGGGCCCATGCTTCTGCGGCGCGAAGAGCGGGCACGACTTGGCGCACGAGGGCGGTTTCGCCGGCGTCCACGGGAAGACGCCCTTCCCGCAGTGGAATCGGAGGAGGCCGGGGCGGTTGCGGCCTTGTCCGCCGACATGCTCCAGGTGGCGGCAGTTGTGCTCGAGGTGGTCGGTGACCCAGCGTTGGACGTCGCTGCGCGTCACGTCGATGAAGCTCTTGGGCGCGATCGTGCGCTCGAACTCGACGACGCTGTTCGCGTACGTCGTGCGCGTCTTCTTTGAGAGGCCGACATCGCGCGCGTACTCGTAGAGCATGCCCTCGTTCGTCGGCCGCGAGGGGGCGGGCGGCTCGCTGGCGATCTGGAGGGTGATGGGTTGGTCGCGTGCGAAGCTCGTCTGGAACGGGGCGTCGTTGAGGAGGCCGGCGGCGCGCAGTTCGCGCACGACGATGGGGAGCTCTCCTGGTTGGCACTCGATCTCGGTGCCGTCCTTGAGGCGGAGCTTCACGCCTCCCACGCTCCCCGCGAGGGGAGCGGGCAGCAACGAGGCGTAGGGGCAGGGTTGCCTGAAACCCCTCGCCCCACCTGTTGCAGTCGAACTCGCCCCCCACTTTCGGCAGCTTCGGCGCGCTCATCGGAACGATTATGCCGAACGTACGAGCGTGCTGCCTACCGAACTGGCCCGAGCGCCCACACCCTGCTGCCAAGCCGGGCGTGACACGCGCGCCGCCTTTCTTCGCTTCCTCAGGAAAGCGAGGGAAATGGCGACGCGCCAAAGCCTGGCACGGCCGCCTGTATCTTCTCTAGGAAGTCGCGCGCGTCGAAGGCTTCCGCGGGCGCGAGGACGCCTCCGCGGCCAAGCTTCGCGACGCGGACGGCGCCTTCCGCGGCGACGTGCGCGGTGAGCAGGTACGGGTCGGGCGTCGAGACGACGACGTGCTCGCCCGACGGCTCGCGGACGAGGTGGACCTCGCCCCGCGCGCGCTCGTTGCGCGGCTCGCGGTGGCGCGCGTCGACGAGGCGCTCGGCGGCGGCGAGGAGCGGGCCGTGGAGAAGGGCGCGCGCGAGCGGCGCGAGGGCGCGCGCCTGCGCGGCGCGCTTGGTGGCGAAGTACGTGCGCACGGTGCGGAAGGGCGTGTGGCGCGGAACGGTCAGCACCTCGCCGCCGGCGAACGAGACGCCCGCGCGCGGCCCGTCCTTCGTGGCGAACGTGCGCTGCCAGCGCGCGGAGCCCACGCGCGTGAGGCGCCCGCCCTCGTAGGAGAGCGTGGGCGCGCCCATGACGCGGAGCACGCTCTTCTTTGTGCCCGCGCTCCCGCTGGCCTGGCTGCGGTAGAGGACGTGGAGCGCGTCGCCGCCCTCGGGGAAGAACCTGCGCGCGGCGAGGTCGCCCAGCGCGTACTCGTAGGCCATCGCGTTGACGACGGCCACGCCCGCGTCGCGCGCCTTCGCGTCGAGCCGCTCGCGCACGCGCGCCATGAACGCCTGCTCCCCCGTCGTGTCGACGTAGGGGACGCCGCGCGCGATGGCGGCCTCGACGGGCGCGAGCCCCGTGCGCAGGAACGGCCCCGCGAGGTTCACCATCGCGTCGCATCCTTCGATGGCGCGCTCGACGGCGGCGCGGTCGCTCGCGTCGGGGCCGCCGGCGGAGCGCGCGAGCGGCAGCGGCTCGGCGCCGCGCGCGCGGAGCGCCTCGACGACGCGGCGCCCCGTGTGGCCCGAGGCGCCCAGGACGGCGATGCGCATGCGCTCAGCCCCAGCGGTGGTACGCGGGGTGGCCCGGCTTCACGGCGACGAAGACGCCGCGGCACGTGGCGGTCACCTTCTCGCCTGCGCGAAGCTCCGCCTCGACCGTGACGGCGTCGCCTTCGACCTTCACCGGCCAGGCGACGAGCGTGAGCTCCTGGTCGGTGGGCGTGGGGCGCCGCAGCTTGACGTTGAACTCGCTCGTGACGCAGGAGGGCGCCTCGTCGGCGATGCCGCGCTCCTTCATGAGCGTCGTGATGGCGCACCAGTTGCCGTGGCAGTCGAGGAGCGCGCCGCAGATGCCTCCGTTGAGGACGCCGGGGAACGCCTGGTGGTGCGGCTGGGGGCGCCAGCGGGCGACGAACTTGTCCCCCTCCCACGCGGACTTGATGCGCAGCCCCTGCTCGTTCGCGGGGCCGCAGCCGAAGCAGATGCCGTGCGGCGCGTAGCGGTCCTGCACTGCGCTCATCGCCCCGCGGAGCGCGCCGAGGCGGAAAGACTTGATGTGATGCCGCGGCCTTGGGCCGGCCGAGGCTGGCGATGCGCGCGGCGTGGCTTCTGGCGTCCGTATTCCTTCTGGCGATGGCGCCCCTTCCGGCGTCGGGCGCCCCCGCCGTGGGCACCGACAGCACCTGCGGCACCGGCGCGCCCGTCACGGCGACGCACGGCGCGGGCGACCCTGCGCTGCCCTCGCTCGTGTACGCGGCGCTCAAGACCGGCTTCCGCGTTGTCGTCGCGTGGGAGACGGACGCGCCCGAGGTGGGGCGCCTGCGCTACGCGCTCGATGGCGGCGCGACGACCACCGTGAGCGAAACCGTCCCGCGCACGTCGCACGTCTTCGTCATCGACGGCCTGCCGCTCCACCGCTCCTTCTGCTTCACGCCGCTCCACGCCGACGGCTCGCCCGCCGCGTCGCAGCACGCGATCAAGACGCGCAACGCGATGAACGCGCACGACGGCACGGGGTACACGATGAACCTCCTCGTGCTCGCCAACGAGCAGTCGGCGCTCGCGCAGGTCGAGTTCGGCCTCGACGACTACGCGGAGCTTCTCTACGACTCGACGGACGGGCACGTGCGCCCCGGCCGGCACATCATCCTCTTTGGCGACCTCGAGCACCACAACGCGGGCTGGGTCGCGTGCTATCTCGTCACCGCGCCCGGCTGCACGCAGTGGTACGACGTCATCTTCACGAACGACGCCGCGCCGCAGGGGGCCGCGTCGACCTACCTCGACGGCATCCAGAACCGCCGCGCGGCCATCTGGATGAACTGGTACTGGCAGGCGGGGCTCGTGAACCTCGGCGACGAGGTCGGGAACGTCCTCATGCACGAGGTGGGGCACTACGCGTTCGGCATGCTCGACCTCTACGGCGGCTCGCTCAACTGCTGGGACGCGCAGAAGGGGCTCAGCATCATGGGCGCCTCGCGGTCGGCGACCGAGTTCGACGACGAGATCAACCGTTGCCCCGACGAGCCGACCATCTCGAACTACGCGCCCAGCTACCCGCGCCTTCGCGCGCGCTTCCCGCTCGTGCCCGACCGCCAGGGCGTCATCGACGAGGGGCCCTTCGGCGTCGGGCCGCAGTACGCGCGCCACACGTTCGAGGTGACGCCGGCGCTCTCGGAGCTCGGCCGCCTCCCGCCCCTCCCGCGCGTGGCACAGGACGACGCGGGCAGCGGCGAGGACGCGGGGAGCTTCCCGCAGAGCGCCGTGCCCATCGAGGCCGGGCGGCTCTACGAGGGCACGCTCCTCACGCCCGTGGACGGCGCCGACGTGTACCGCCTGGAGGTCCCCGCGGGAAGCCTCGTCGAGATCGCCGTCTACCCCGCGGGCATCGGCTGCCCGCGCGCGATCGACGAGAGCTACCGCGACCTCGGCGGCGCGTGCGCCAACCGCGGCGCGGTCGCGACGCGGACGCTCGAGGCGCCAGGCGGCGAGCTGTTCGTGCGCTTCGCCACCGGCACGTCGGTGAGCTACCGCTTCGGCGTCGGCGTCGACGCGCCCGCGCCCGGGCCGGTGTAGCCCGAGCGCCGACGCGAAGGCACCCTGAGGAAAAGGGTCAAGCCTGCCCCGGGCGGTCGCCCCGTCGGGAGGCTGCCCCATGGCACGCCGTTTCGCCGTCGTCGCGCTCTCGCTCCTGCTCGCCGTCCCGCTCGCGCTCGCTGCCGTCCTGCCGCAGGAGCCGCCCTTCCCGAGCGACCCGCTGCCGGGCGCGTCCTCCGAGGACGCGGCGCTCGTGGGGCGGTGGCTCACGCCCTTCGACGGGCAGGTGCCGGCCATCTCGATGGTGCTGCTCAACGACGGCCGCGTCCTCTACTGGGGCGGCGTCACGGCGGACGACCACGACCACGTCTTCTTCTTCGACGCGCCGCACGTCGCCGACGTCGCCATCGTCGCGCCCCCCTACGACGCGTCGAGCGTGACGTTCCTGCCCATCCCCGAGGGCATGGGCGACCTCTTCTGCGCCGGCCTCACCATCCTTCCCGACGGGCGCGTCCTCGTCGCCGGCGGGAGCGACTGGCGCTACCTCGGCGAGAACTTCACCGGCTTCGTGGACGGCGTGAGCGACTCGTGGACCTTCGACCCCGCGACGACCTCGTGGACGCGCGAAGCCGACATGGGTGTCCGCCGCTGGTACCCGACGGTCATGACGACGGGCGACGGCGACGGGCTCGCGCTCTCGGGCGTCGAGCACCTCCCGCAGCCGCAGACGCTCAGCTCCATCATCGAGCGCTTCGACGGCAGCGCGTGGCGCGACATCGACGCCGACCAGCTCCTCCCCATGTACCCGCGCGTCTTCACCGTCCCGACCGGCCCGATGAAGGGGGACCTCTTCTACGAGACGGTCGGCACGCTCTGGGGACCCTTCGGCGAGCACCCGCTCGAGGCGACGTGGGGGCTCGAGCGCGTCCTCGACAAGGAGACGAACCAGTGGCGCGTGCTCGGCCCGAGCGTCTTCGGCGCGCGGCAGCACGCGGCGACGGTGATGCTCCCGCTCGACCCGCGCGAGGACCACACGGCGCGCCTCCTGACCTTCGGCGGCAGCCTCTACCGCAGCATCGTCGCCACGAGCGCCGCCGAGATGACGACGCTCCACCCCGACGGCAGCATCACGAACGAGCCCGTCGACCCGCTCGGACACCCCCGCTGGCACGTGAACGGCGTCCTCCTGCCTGACGGCAGCGTCCTCGCGGTCGGAGGCGGCATGATCGACAACGTCTACGCGCACGGCCAGCGCAGCCCCGAGGTCCTTGTCGCCGAGCGCTTCGACCCGCGCACGCGCGCGTGGGAGACGCTCGCGCCGATGAGCGTCGGCCGCACGTACCACTCGACCGCCGTGCTCCTCCCCGACGCGCGCGTGCTCGTGGGCGGCCACGTGCCGCTGCCCGTGCCGTGGCGCGACGTCCGCGACACCATGCCCTACCAGTCGCAGATCAACGAGACGCGCCTCGAGATCTTCGAGCCGCCCTACCTGCACTGGGGCGTCGAGCGCCCCGTCATCGGCGGCGCGCCCGCGAGCGTCGCGTACGGCGAGACGTTCGTCGTGGCGACGCCCGACGCGCACCGCGTGACGGACGCCATCCTCGTGCACCCCGGCGCGACGACGCACGCGTGGGACGTGAACCAGCGCGCCGTCGTGCTGCCCGTCGAGGAGCGCGGCGACGGCACGCTCACGTTCGTCGCGCCGCCCGACGGCGACGTCGCGATGCGTGGCCCGTGGATGCTCTTCCTCCGCGTCGAGGTGGAGCAGGGGCTCGTGCCGAGCGTCGCCGCGTTCGTCACGCTCGGCTGAGCGGGAAGCTTCCGCGCGAGCGGCAAGCGTCCGGACGTCGAGTGGCCGCACATGGCCTACTGTCCGCGCTGCGACCGGCCGCTCGAGCTCCGCGCGCACGGCGTGCTCCGCTGCGGCGAGCACGGCGCGTTCCTGCCGGCGCTCGCGCTGCGGCGGGAGCTCGTCCTGCCGCGCCACGTCCGCAAGGGCGAGTCGTTCGACTGCCCCGTCTGCCTCGTGCGCATGCGCGAGGTGCACGTGCCCGCCGGCGCGGACCACGTGCGCCTCGACCGCTGCCAGCGCTGCGAGGGGTGGTGGTTCGACGCGACGGAGGTCGAGCGCGTGCGCGGGGCCGCCCTCGCGGACCACGAGGCGCGCCCGCTGATGTCGCTCCTCCTCGCCTCGGGCGCGCTCGGCGGCTCGTGGAGCTAGCGCGCGAAGGCTCAAGCCCCGGCGCCCGGATGCGGCGCGCATGTCGTACGCGCTCGCCGACGCACGCCTCTCGCAGCGCGCGAGCCTCTTCCCCGAGAGCGTCATCCGCGAGATGACGCGCCACGCGATGAAGCACGGCGCGGTGAACCTCGCGCAGGGGTTCCCCGACTGGAACCCGCCCAAGGAGGTCGTCGAGGCGGCGAAGGCGGCGCTGGACGGGCCGCACAACCAGTACGCCATCACGTGGGGCGCGCCGGCGCTGCGGCAGGCCATCGCGGAGAAGATGCGCTGGTTCAACGGCGTCGAGGTGGACCCGGAGACGGAGCTCACCGTCACCTGCGGCGCGACCGAGGCGATGATGGCCATCATGCTGGCCGTCGTCAACCCCGGCGACGAGGTCATCGTCTTCGAGCCCTTCTACGAGAACTACGTGCCCGACAGCATCCTGTCGGGCGCGACCGTGCGCACCGTGGCGCTCGACCCGGCGCGCGGCTTCCGCTTCGACCCGGAGGAGCTCAAGCGCGCGTTCTCGCCGCGCACGAAGGCGGTCATCGTCTGCACGCCCTCGAACCCCGCGGGCACGGTCTTCACGCGCGACGAGCTGCAGCTCATCGGCGACCTGTGCCGCGAGAGCGGCGCGTTCCTCGTCACGGACGAGATCTACGAGCACATCCTCTACGACGGCCGCAAGCACGTGGCGCCCATCGGCCTCCCGGGCCTGCGCGACTCCGTCATCATGGTCTCCGGCGCCAGCAAGACGTACAGCATGACCGGCTGGCGCGTCGCGTGGGTCGTCGCCCCTCCCGCCGTCACGACCGCCATCCGCCGCACGCACGACTTCCTCACCGTGGGCGCGCCCCACCCGCTGCAGATGGGGGTCGCGGCGGCGCTCAAGCTGCCGCGCTCGTACTACGACGAGCTCGCGCGCGAGTACGACGAGAAGCGGCGCTTCCTCGTGGCGACGCTGCAGAGGAGCGGCTTCCGCTGCCAGCCGCCCGAGGGCGCCTACTACGTCATGGCCGACTTCAGCGCGCTGCGGCCCCGGAAGGAGATGGACGACCGCGCGTTCGCGCTCTGGCTCGTCGGGCCGGAGGGTCCCGGCATCGCCGGCGTCCCCGGCTCGTCCTTCTTCTCGCGCAAGGAGATGGGGCGCGACCACATCCGCTTCCACTTCTCGAAGGGGATGCCGACGCTCGAGGCGGCGGCGGAGCGTCTCCGCAAGCTGCAGGGGTAGCATGGACCTCGCGCAGCGCTATCAGGACGTCGCGCGCCGCGTCGCCGGCCGCGCCCGCCTCGTCGCCGTCAGCAAGTCCGGCAGCGTCGACGACATCCGCGCGCTCTACGAGCTGGGCCACCGCGACTTCGGCGAGAACCGCGCGAAGCAGCTCGCGGAGCGGGCCGCCGCGCTTCCCGCCGACATCCGGTGGCACTTCATCGGCAACCTCCAGTCGCGCGACCTGCGCACGCTCGCGGAGCTCAAGCCGCTCGTCCACAGCTTCGACCGGCTCGACCTCGTCGCGAAGTGGCCGCGCGACCTCCCCGTCCTGCTCCAGGTCGACTTCACCGGCCGCGAGGATCGCAACGGCATCGCGCCGGCGGGTGTCGCCGACGCGCTCGCGACGGTGCGGAAGGCGGACATCGACGTCGTCGGCCTCTCGACGCTCCCGCCGGCGGACGCCGACCCGCGCCCCGTGTTCCGCGCGCTGCGCGAGCTGCGCGACGCGCACGGACTGCGCGAGCTCTCGATGGGCATGAGCGAGGACTACGAGGCGGCGCTCGACGAGGCGGCGACGATGGTGCGCGTCGGGCGCGCGATCTTCGCGGAGGCGCCATGAGGTTCGTCGTCTTCGGCGGCGGCATGCAGGGCCGGGTGGCCGCCTCCGACCTTGCCGCCGAGGGGCACGAGGTCGTCGTCGCGGACGTGCGGCCTCCCGCGGCGCTGCCGCCCGGCGCGACGCACGCGCGCGTCGACGCCATGGACGCCGCGCAGGTCGCCGCGACGGTGCGCGACGCGGACGCGTGCATCCTCGCGCTTCCGGGCGAGGTCGCGCGCCGCGCGCTCGAGCACCTCGTCGACGCGGGCGCGCGCGTGGCCGACGTGAGCTTCACGCCGGAGCCGCCGCTCGACCTCGATGCGCGCGCGAAGCGCACCGGCGCCTGCGTCGTCGTCGACTGCGGCGTGGCGCCCGGCACGAGCCACATCCTCGCGGGGATGGCGCACCGCGAGCTAGGCGGGCTCGACCGCCTCGTCATCCTCGTGGGCGGGCTGCCGCTCGCGCCGCCGCGCTACTTCCACCACGCCGTCTACTTCAACCCGCGCGACCTCGTCGCCGAGTACCTGCGCCCCGCGCGCGCCCGCGAGGGCGGCGCGGACGTCGCGCCGCGCCCCCTGGAGGCGCACGTGACGGCGCACCACGACGAGGAGTACGGGGAGCTCGACGCGTTCCTGAGCGACGGGCTCCGCACGCTCCTCGCGA
Source organism: Thermoplasmatota archaeon (assembly GCA_035687045.1). Classification (GTDB taxonomy): domain Archaea; phylum Thermoplasmatota; class SW-10-69-26; order JACQPN01; family JAJPHT01; genus JAJPHT01. Next base: position 9,999 of record DASRYU010000042.1, read on the forward strand.
GCTTCCCCGACTGCCGCGACATGGAGGAGCGCACCCTCCGCTGGCCGGGGCACCTCCACTTCATGCGCGGCCTCTACGCCGCGGGGCTCCTCGACGAGGCGACGGGCGCGGCGGACGCGACGGCGCGCGCGCTGGGCGAGCGCTACCCCGGCGACGCGCACCCGGACGTCCTCCTCATGGAGGTGCGGGCGGAGCGCAACGGGCGGAGCGCGAGCTGGCGCCTCGCCGACACGCGCCGCGACGACGTGAGCGCGATGTCGCGCACCACCGCCTTCACCACCACCGCCGTCGCGCGCCTCCTCGGGGCGCGCGCCTTCCGCGAGCCGGGCGTGCACGCCCCCGAGCGGCTGGGGCTCGAGGAGGGGCTCGCGGCGCGGGTGCTCGCCGACCTCGCCGCGCGCGGGGTGCAGGTCGCGCGGAAGGAGTGACGAGGGCCGAGTTCCGGGTTCCTGGTTCCTGGTTCCTGGTGGCGGGTGGCGCCTCCGCACAAGAGCGCTGCCATGAACGCTCTTAAGGAGCGGGGGCCTCTCGCGGCCATGCGCGCCCTCGCGCTCCCGCTCGTCCCCGCCCTCGCCCTTGCCCTGGCCCTCGCCGGGTGCATCCAGCTTCCCTCCGCCACGACCGGCCCCGAGGCGGGCGTGGGCGCGGCCGCGGGGCTTCTCCTTCCGCTGCCGGCGAAGGTCACCGGCCTCGAGCCCGCCTCGAACGTCGAGTTCGGCGCGGGGAACGACCTCGCGTTCTTCGGGAGCTTCGTCTACGTCTCGACGCACAACAACGGCATGCGCATCGTCGACGTCAGCGACCCGCTGGCGCCCGTCGAGGTCGCGGTCGTCGAGTGCAACGGCAAGGACATCGACGCGCGCGAGATCGCCGGCCGCGTCATCGTCACCATCAGCTCGCAAAGCGACGACAAGTGCCCCGAGGCCGCGCCCAAGGGCGGCATCCGCCTCGTGGACGTGACCGACCCGCGCGCGCCGGTCGTGCTCAAGCAGGTGCCGCTCAAGTACGGCAGCCACACCCACACGCCCTACGGGAGCACGGGCCTCATCTACAACAGCGCCTACAACCTGGCGTCGAACCCGCTCGCGAGCCCGAAGGACCACAGCCGCAGCGAGATCGTCAACATCAGCGACCCGTGGAACCCGAAGGTCGACGGCGAGTTCCTCTTCCCCGCCACCTCGTCCTCCATCGGCTGCCACGACATCCTCGCCGAGCCCGAGCGCCACCGCGCCATCTGCGGCGCCATCAGCGAGACGATGATCTGGGACACGACCGACCCGTGGAACCCGAAGGTCGTCTCGACCATCGTGAACCCCCTCCTCAACATCCACCACAGCGCGGCGACCACGCGCAACGGCACGCTCCTCGCGCTGGGCGACGAGTACGCCGGCGTCCTCGCCCCCGCCTGCCACCCCGTCGGCGCCGCGCCCACCGGCGCCATCTGGTTCTACGACCTCACCGACCCCGCGAACCCGAAGGAGCTCGGCTTCGTGCCGCCCCCCGCCGGCGAGCCGAACACCGTGTGCACCGCGCACAACTTCAACTGGATCGACGACAACCTCCTCGTCGCCGGCTTCTACAGCGCGGGCACGCTCCTCATCGACGTGACCGACCCGACGAGCGCGAAGGTCCTCTCGCAGCAGAAGCAGTCGCCCACGTCCAGCTGGGCGAGCTACTACTACCGCGGCGCCGTCTTCTCGGGCGACGGGGTGCGCGGGCTCGACGTGTACCGGCTCGTGTAAAAGAAGAAGGGCGGGCGCCGGAGCGCCCTCGGAAGGAGGAGAAAGGCGCGCTCAGGCGCTGGGCGCGCCGCCGGCGGCGCCCGACTCGCCGCCCGTCGTCGCGGCGGCGCCCTGGTCCGTCGCGGGCTGCGCCGCGCGCGCCGTGCGGGCGCGGGTCGACTTCTTCGCCGTCTTGCGGGCGGCCTTCTTCGCGCCCTTCGCGGCGCCCTTCGACGCCTTCTTCGCGGTGCGCTTCGCGCTCTTCGCCGCGCCCTTCGCCGCGCGCACCGGGCGCGCGTTCTTGGCGGAGGTCGAGGTCGCCTTGCGGCCGCGCGTGGCGGTCGCGGCGCCCTTGCGCGCGGTCGTGCGCTTCGCCGTCTTCTTCGCCGGCGGCGTCGCGCGGCCGCGCTTCGCGCTGGCGGGCGTCTTCTTGCGGGAGGAGGTGCGGTTGGGACTGTTCGACGGGCCGCGGGCCATGTGTGCGTCCCAACGCGCCCACAATGGATGAAGCCAACGGCTTTGCTTCGCGCGACAGGACGCGCCGCGGCGATAGCACCGAACGGCCTACTCGTCCGCCTCGTCGTCGCGCTTCAGATAGCGCGCCGTCACGTCGTCCTCGTCGCGCCGCCCCTCGGGGTCGCGCGCCGAAAGCTGGCGGCCGGGCCCCCATCCGGGCCGGTCCTGCCGCATCGCCTCGTCCGTCGACGCGACGGGCGCCTCGTCCGCGCCGCGAAGCGGGCCGACCTGCACGCCGCTCGAGACGTGGCCCGTCGGGTCCACCGCGCCCGCGTTGCGCGCTCGCTGCTCGGGCGAGACGTCCACGCCCTTCTTCTCGCCCCGCTCCTCGTCGGAGCTCATTCCTCGCGGTCCTCCCGACGCTCGATGGCCTCCTTCACGCGACTCTCCACGCCGGGGCGCGACCCGCCGATCTGCTCCTCCGCGGGGAAGCTCGTCGGGCCGCCGCCGCGCTCCATCATCTGCTGATCGAGCTCCGCGCGCGCCTTGTCGTTGCGACCCGCGTCGTGCGGCGCGCCCTTGCTCATCCAGGCGGCCTGCATGTGCTCGTTGTCCGTGTCGGCCTTGCCCTCCGGGCGGTGCGGGTTCTTGCCAGGCATCGGCCAAGCTTCGTCGGGAGGGGGGAGAGGGGTTCTGGCCCGGGCGTCGATGCCTCGCGGTGCCGTAGGAGATTGAAAAAGAAGGGCCGGGGCCCCCGTCCGCGGGGGGCCCCGGAGGTGGTGCGCCTTGATCAGGCGAGGCGGACCGTGTAGCGGCCGTGCGCGTCGCCGCTCGGGTACCCCGGCGTCAGGATGCTGCCCAGCATCAGGTAGCTCGCGCCCGGCTGCGCCATGCTCGTCGGGACGGCGAAGGTGAAGTCGCCGTCGGCGTCCGTCGTGCCGGTCAGGGTCTCCGAGTCGATGTAGCCCACGAGCTGGACCTGGCGCAGGATGCGCACCTGCACCGTCAGGTTCGCGAGGGGGCTGCCGTCGCCGGCGCGGAGGCTGTAGGTCCCGCGCACGCCGTCGAGGGCGGCCTCGCTGGCCGTGTAGTTCGCCTTCTCGGTCGCAAGCGCCCTCTGGATGACGAGCACGACGCGGACCTGGAAGGTGCTCGTGGCGGTGTTGCCGGCCGCGTCCGTCGCGACGCAGGTCACCGTCGTGTTGCCGCGCGCGAAGTAGCTGCCCGACGCGGGGGCGCAGCTCGCGACGCCGTCGCCGTCGACCGCGTCGCTCGTGGCGGGCGCGTCGTAGGTGACGTAGGCGCCGGCGAGCCCGCTGGCCTGCACGACGAGGTCCTGCGTCGCCTGGATGGCGGGCGCCGTCGTGTCCTGGACGGTCACGACGAAGCTCACCGGTTCCGCCGCGTTGCCCGCGGCGTCGGTGGCGGTGCAGGTCACGGTGGTCGACCCGAGCGCGAAGACGCTGCCGGAGGCGGGCGCGCACGCGGCGACGCCTTCGCCGTCGACGGCGTCCGTCGTGGCGGGCGCGCCGTAGAGGACGGTGGCGCCGGCGGCGCTCGTCGCTTCCGCGACGACGTCCGCCGCGGCCTCGATGACGGGCGCCGTCGTGTCGGCGACCGTGACGACGAACGTCGCGCTGGCGGCGTTGCCCGCCGCGTCGCTCGCGCTGCAGGTGACGGTCGTCGCGCCGATGGCGAAGACGCCGCCCGAGGCGGGCGCGCACGCGGCGATGCCATCGCCGTCGACCGCGTCGCTCGTGACGGGCGCGTCGAAGACGACGGTGGCGCCGGCCGCGCTCGTGGCCTCCGCCCCGATGTCGGCCATCGGGGCGATGGTGGGCGCGGTGGTATCGACGACGCTCACGACGAAGCTCGTCGTGGCGACGTTGCCGGCGGCGTCCGAGGCGCTGCAGGCGACGGTCGTGTCGCCAAGGCCGAAGAGGCCGGGCGCGGCGTCGCACGCCACGATCTCGACGCCGCTGAGCGCATCGGAGGCGGCGGGCGCATCGAAGCTCACGTGCGCGCCCGCGGCGCTCGTGGCCTCGGCGACGATGTCGCCGACGTCCGCGAGCGTGGGGGGCGTGAGGTCGATGTGGATGCCCGAGCGCGTGGCCGTCGCCGCGTTGCCCGCGGCGTCGGTGCAGGTGCCGCTCGCGCCCTGGTCTGCGCCTTCGCCGGAGAGCACGGCGCTGGCCGGGGCGGCGAAGACGCCCGAGAGGGCGTCGGTGCAGCTGAACGAGACGACGACGGGGCCGTTGTTCCAGCCCGCGGCGTTGGCCGCGGGGGACTGCGCGTGCGTCACGCTGGGCGGCGTCCTGTCGATGCTGATGCCGGAGACGGTGCTGGAGGCCGAGTTGCCGGCCTCGTCGGTGCAGGTGCCCGAGCGGCTCTGCCCCGCGCCCTCGTCCGAGACGATGGCGGGGGACGGGGCGCTCGCGACGCCGCTCGTGGCGTCGGTGCAGGTCCAGCTCACCGTGACGTCGCCGTCGTTCCACCCTTGGGCGTTGGCGAGGGGCGCGCGGCTTCCCGCGAGGCTGGGCGCGACGTTGTCGAGCTTCAGCGTGATGGACGCGCTCGCGGTGTTGCCCGCGAGGTCGGTCGCGGTGACGACGACGGTGTGCTCGCCCTGGCCCACGGCGATGGTGCCGCAGGGGACGGCGGCGCCCTCGCGCGTGCAGCTCGTGGAGGCGAGGCCCGAGAGGACGTCGCTCGCGCTGGTGGTCACGTTGCGGGTCGCGTCGCGGCACCAGCCGTTGAGGCCCGTCACGCCGCACGAGGCGGCCGCGGCGACCGCGGGGGGCGTGGCGTCGATGCGCACGAGCTGCGTCTTGTCCGCCTCGACCGCGCCGTCGGAGCCGACGGAGCGGAAGAGGACGGTGTGGACGAGGTCGCCCGAGACGCTGAAAGGTCCGGTGTAGGTCTGCGTCGCGCCGCCGTCGACCGAGTAGGTCGTGCTGGCGCAGGCGAGGCCGGAGGCAGGGGCGCACGCGAGCGAGACCTCGACGGCGCCGGCGTTCCAGCCCGCCGCGTTGGGCGGCGGCGAGAGCGCCGCGGTCGTCGTGGGCGGCGACGCGACGACGCCGGAGAGCGCCACGGTGAGGGGCGCGCCGCCGACGACGTTGGTCGCGAAGCTCAGCGTCGCGCTGTGCGACCCGCTCGAGGCGGGGCCGAAGACGACGCCGATGGTGCAGCTCGCGCCGGCGGCGATGGGGCCGCTCGCGCAGGTGTTGGTCGTGGTGCTGAAGCTCGCCGCGTCGGCGCCCGAGAGGACGCGCGGCTGCAGGACGAGCGTCGCCGTGCCGGTGTTCGTGATGGTCACCGTCTGCGCCGCGCTCGTCTGGCCCGCGGGCGCGGTGAACGAGAGCGAGCCGGGGCCGATCGTCGCCGACGAGGTGAGCGGCGCGCAGCTCGCGTACTTCGTGGAGACGATGCGCGTGTTCCAGTCGAACGCGGGGTAGCTCGGGTGCGGGTTCGCCGGGTAGTATTCGCCGGTGAACCAGAAGGTGCAGCCGTCGACGTCGAGCGTCATCGTCTGGTAGTCGCCAAAGCGCGTGCAGGTCCCGCCGCACGTGCCGGTCATCGTGCCGGGGCCGGAGAAAGCCACGGTCTCCGCTTCGCTCCACGTGTTGGCGGAGGCGGTGGCGAGGCGGCCGGCCCAGCGGATGCCGGGGTTCACGGTGGGGCTGCTCGCGGTGTAGGCGACGAGGAGGTTGCCGTCCTTGTCGACGCTGGAGCCGGGCTGCGCGCGGCGGATCGTCGTGTCGGGGACGAACGACGCCGTCTGGGCCGCAGGGCTCACGACGGTGCCGCCGGTGACGGTGATCTGGTTGTAGCGCACCGTCGGGAGGCCCGTCGAGCTCGGGTTCGCGAGCGTCCACGCGACGTAGATCGACTCGACGCCGGAGGCGGAGCGGTGGTAGGTCGCGGGCTGCACCTGGCGGCTGCCGAGCGTCTCGATGGAGTTGCCGGGCGTGGCCATCGTGCTAGGGGCGCTCGAGAAGGTCGTCTGGCTCACCTGGATGGGGCCGGTGATGCTCGAGCTGCCGCCCCAGTTCACGTTGAACGACCAGACGCGGAAGTCGACGATCCCCCAGCGGACGACCAGGTAGTTCGGGCGCCCGGCGGGAGGCGTGCCGGAGGCGACGTGGTAGGTGCTCGGGACGGCCGAGAAGACGTCGGCCCCGGAGATCCTCGCCGGGAGGTCGCCCACGACGACCTGGGCGCTCGCGGCGCCCGCCTGCATCTGCGCCTTGTTGAAAGCGAAGGCGCGCACGTTCTTGAACGAGTTCGTGGCGAACATGTTGGCCGTGCAGTAGTAGCCGTCCGGCCACACGCCGCACTTGGGGTAGTCGGGGAAGAGGTTGTCCGCCATGCCGACGGAGTAGAGCCACCATCCGCCGGCCACGGGGTCGTTGGTCTTGGAGACCATGATGCAGAGGCGGTAGGGGGTGACGGTGCCGGTGAAGTCGAGGATGAACCAGCGATCGGTCGCGCTGTCGTAGAGGATCTGCGGGTCGCCGTAGTTGTCGTTGTCGCACGACGTGCCGGTCTGGCCCGCGAAGACGGTGTTCATGCCGAAGCTCGAGAGGAGCGTGCCGTTCTTCGCGTAGATGCCGACGACGGTGCCGAAGTCGCCCGAGTTGACGCCCTGCACGTAGTGGTTGGGGCCGACGGCGCCGGTGGGGTCGGGCGGGACGACGAGGTACTGGGTGACGAAGCCGAGCTGGCGGAGGCCGTCGAAGCTCGCGCTTGCCGCGGGGACGGGCGCCTGCATCGTGGGCGGCGGGTCCATCTGCGTGACGCCGCGGCCGTGGATGTCGGCCGGGGGCGGGCGCATCTCGGCGCGATCCTTCACCGAGAGCTGCGCGCCGGGCGCGCGCTCGTGCTTGGGAAGGGCGCGCAGGTCGCCGATCTCGCCGCTTCGCGTCGCGGTCATGGTGATGACCTCGACGCCGGGCTGCGCGGGCTCCGGCTGCGGCTTCGCCGGGGCCGGCGGCGACGCGGCCGCGACGGACAGGAGCGTCGCGGCGGCGAAAAGGCCTACGACGAAGAGAGCTGTGAGTACGATGATGCGACGAGCTTGCCTCTGGCTGGAACGCTGCACGTGATGGACCTCCCCGAGCCGGCGGCGCCCTGGAAGGACGACGCGGCGCGGCAGCAGGCGCGCTGTGGGATGTTGATGGTTCCGCACCTATCGTGAGCGCGCGCCTTGTTGCGACTACGGAGTCGCGAGCGGCGCCACGCCGAAGGCGCGCCACGCGAGGAGCGCCGCGTCCCTTGCCGCGGGGTCCTCCGCGCGCACGACAAGGCGCGCGCCCTCGGGCGCGCCGAGCGCGACAAGAAGAGGCGCCCCGCCCCACGCGGCGCCGGCGGGGCCTCCTTCCGCGGTGCCCATCACGTAGAGGGAGACGTTCCCCGCGGGCGCGTCGAGCACGAGCCGAGGATAGGGCGGGCCGCCAGGTTCCGGCTCCGCGAGCGCCGCGAGGTCGGGCGAGACGACGACGAGGTGCGGCGCCGTGCCGATGTGCTCGCGCGCCGCCTCCGCGCTCCCCCAGTAGCCGCCGGGCGCGACGGCCCACGGCGCGGGGCCGGCCGCGGGGAGCGCGAGGATGCGCAGCGGCGGCGCCGCGCGGGCGCCAAAACCATGCATGCCGCCTTCGCGCGGCGCGAGCTCCATCGTGAGCGCGGGCTCGCCGACGCCTTCGACGCGCGGGAGCGCCGCGAGGTCGAGCGACGCGGGCGCGCGGAGCACCAGCAGCGCGCCCTCCTCGGCGACGGCCTCGCGGGGAGGCGGAAGCGGGCGCGCCTGCAGCGCCGCCACGCGCGGATCGTCGCGTTGCGCGGCAAGCTCCGCGAAGTGGGCGCCGGGCGCCCGCGGGAGCACGAGGTGGGTGACCTCGCCCGCGGGCACGCCGAGGAGCACGCGGGCGTCCTCGGGCGCAAGAAGCGCCGAGGCGCCCATGGCGCGCAGCGGCCCGTCCGCGTCCACCAGCGCGGCCACCCGCAGCGTCGTGGCGCCGGCGCGGGCGCGGGCGAGCGCGGCGCGCGTCTGCTCGGCGGCCCCCTCGGCCTGCAGCAGCTCGTAGTCGTAGGGCGCGAAGCCTGGCGGCCGGTACGTGAGGAAGCCGATGGGCGGGCCGGTGAGGCGCGCGCCCTGCACGTCCGTCACGTAGTGGATGACCCAATCGCCCTCCTCGATGGGCGACTCGAGCTCGGCCGGCGGCAGCGTGTGCTCGCGCGAGAACGCCGCCGTGGAGAAGGCGTGCGTGCGGCCGGAGGGGGAGGTGAAGGTCCCGTTCCAGTAGGCGGGGAAGTCGTGCGGCCCGAGCTCGACGACGTCGGCGTGGAAGCGCAGCGCCGCCGTGCGCGGCGGCACGCGGAAGCGGAGCTCCGTCTCCCCCTCCGGCGTGGCCGCGACGAGGCAGAGCGTCGCCTCCGGCACCTCCTCGCAGGGGTAGACGTTCTCCATCTCGAAGGCCAGCGTGACGCGCGACTCGGGCCACGCGTCGGCTTCCCACCGGAGCGCGTCGCCGAGCGCGACGCCCAGCGCCCGCGCGAGCTCGGGCGTGAGGTACGCGGTGCCCGGCGCGGGGAGCGCGAGCGGCTCCCCCGCGGGCGAGCGCAGGCCGCCAAGAAGGGCCGCGGCGGTCGGGTCGAGCGCGAGCACGCGCGCCGCGAGCGACGCCTCGGACGCCGCAAGGAGCGCCTCGCCGCGCCACGCGCTCCCCGGCTCGCCCGCCGCCGCGCCGAGGGCGTCCGCCGCGAGCTCCCGCGCGTCCCTCTCGGGGAAGCTCCAGCGTCCGTCGAGCGCGACGAGGTGCGCGTCCTCGGCGTCGCGCGGCGGCGCGGTGGGGGGCTGCTCTTCGGGGCCGCGCGCGGAGCAGCCGGCGAGCAGCGCGAGCGTCAGGATGGCGTACAGGACGCGCGCGCGCATCGGACCCAAGCGGCCCGAGCGAGGCCGCGTCGAAAAAGCATTCGTCCGCGCGCGCTTCAACGTCTTTATGGAGGGCCGCCGATGGCAGCGCGTGAGCGCGCTGCGTGCGGTGGTCATCGTCGCCGCCCTCTTCGCCGCCGGCTGCACCACCGGCGCGGGCGAGGACGACGACGCCGCTCGCGCGCCCACCGGACCCTCGGGATCCGCGGGCCGCTTCCTTCCGCCCGTCGATCTTTCCGGCCGCTACGGCGGCCCCGAGCCGCTCGTGGCGGTGGGCGAGGACGGCGCCATCTGGGTCGCGGCGCAGGACGCGCGCGGCGGCGCCCCGCACGTGTGGGTGTCGAACGACCGCGGCGCGACGTTCCGGGAGAGCCGGCCCACCGGCGTGAGCGGCGGCGAGGTCGATCTCGCGGTGGGCCGCGGCGTCGCCTTCGTGACGCAGCTTGGCCCCGGCGGGAACGTCGTGAGCTACACGCGCGACCAGGGGCGCACCTGGCAGCAGAGCACCTTCGCGGGCACGAACTACTTCGAGCGCGAGCTTGTCGAGATCGACGAGCGCGGCAGCGTGTACCTGCTGTCGCGCTTCGGCCTCCGGAGCATCGCCGGCGTCCAGAACGAGGACGCGACGGTGGCGCGCTCCGACGACGGCGGCGTGACCTTCGTGCCCGTCGGGCGCCTGTGGGAGGCCCAGCGCGAGCCCGGCTCGATCATCGGCAACCTCGTCGCGGACGGCCCTTCGCTCAACGCCGCCTACGTCTGCCGCGACAGCACGGCCATCTGCTACGCGCGAAGCACCGACCGCGGCGTGACGTGGACGCAGAGCCTCGTCGCGCAGCGCGCGGTCGACGTCGCGAACGTGTACCCGATCGTCGCCGTCGCGGCGGGGCGCGTCCACGTCGTCTGGAGCGACGCGAGCGACGGCCGCCTCGCCGTCTGGGGCGCCACCTCCGTGGACGCAGGCGCGACGTGGTCGCCGCCGCAGCGCGTGAGCGAGCCGGGCGAGACGGCGACGCTCCCGTGGATCGCGACGGGCGGCGGGCGCGCGTGGGCGGTCTACCTCGCCACCGACGTCGCGCTCGTCGAGGCGGGCGCCGCGGCCGCGAAGGACGCCGCGTGGCTCGCGCGCGCCGCGCGGCTCGACGACCGGCTCCAGGTGGTCGAGCGCGCGAACGTGCTCCCGGAGCCGGTGCACGCGGGCGTCATCTCGAAGCCGGTGGGCCGCCCCGGCCAGGGCGGACCGTTCGACCGCAGCTTCGGCGACTTCTACACCGTCGCGGTCGGCGCGGACGGGCGCGCGCACGTGGCGGTGGTGCGGACGGTGGGAGGGACCGCCACCGACCTCTACGTCGCCGAGCGTTGAGCGCCGACGCGTGAGCCCTCTCACATCGACCCGCGCGTGGCGTCGACGACGACGGGCTCCTCGACAAGCGTCGCCCCCTTCGCCTTCGCGTTCCGCTCCGCGCGCTCCATCGCGGCGGTGCGGTTGCCGGCGGCGAGGATGTTCTCCTCGCGGGTGCCGTCGGGGAGGCGCATGGCGTATCGCCAGAGGGCCATCGGGGCCGTCGTCGTCGCGCGTTCGCTTGACCGTTGCGGCCGCTTCAGGCGTTCTCGTCGAGGATGGCGGCGCCTTCGACGTCCCAGCGGCTCGGCGTGTCGGGGCGCTGGATGACGGGGAGCGCGAGCGTCGTCGCGTCGTCGCCGAAGGTGATGGTCATCTGCGAGGTGGCGGGGTTGGGGAGCTCGCCGTCCTGGAGCGCCTCGAGCGTCACGACGAGCGCGATGCGGTTGCCGGCGAGGACCTTCGTGTCGAGCGGGTAGAGCTCCATCTTCGCCACGACGTCCGTGTTGGGCGTGTAGGGCGAGGGCGTCTTGCCGCCGGCGGCGTAGCGGAGGTCCATCGAGGCCCAGCCGATGCGGCGCGCGTCGCCGTCGCTGTCGAGCTCGACGAGCTCCGCGTGGATGGTGCCGCCGGGGGTGGGCGAGCGGACGGTGACGTGGAACTGGGGCATGCCCGAGATGCGCGTGTCGGCGGCGAACGGCTCGCTCTCGAAGGCGAGCGCGTAGGGGCCGACGGCGCGGCCCGCGGGCGTGAACCGGAGGTACGGGTTCCAGACCTGCGCGCGGCCTTCCGCGCCTTCCGCGACGAGCGCGCCGTCGGCGGTCGGGTGGAGCTTCAGCCACGTGGCGTCGGTGGGGGGCCAGGCGTTGTGGGGCTCGACGCGCCAGCGGCCGCGGTCGTCCTCGATCTCGAGCGCGGGGCCGGTGTCGGTCGGGATGCCCTTGAGCTCGCTGTCGAACCAGCGCAGAAGCATCTCGGCCCAGTCCCAACGGAGGTGCTCGTGCTCGTCGGGGCGGTCGGGGTAGTTGTGGCCCCACTGGCCGAGGAGCGCCTTCTTCTTGCCCTCGAAGGCGTTGTAGACGTCGACGCCCTGGCTGGGCTTGACATTCCAGTCCTGCAGGCCGTGGATGTAGAAGATGGAGCCCTCGTAGTTCTCGAGGACGCGGCCGGTGAAGTCGCGGACGGCCCAGTAGCGGTCGGTGGGGCCGGGAACGACGTGGCCGCCGCCGGTGGCGTAGCCGTAGACGCCCATGGGCGCGTGCTGCGGGCCCTCGGCGCAGGCCATCCGGGCCACAAGGCGCGGGTCCTCCTCGGGGCCGCCGGTGCCGCCCTGCGTGGCGGCGTAGGAGTAGTAGAGGGCGCCCAGCGCGACGGAGCGGACCTCGGAGGTGCCGTTGCGGTAGTGGAGCTGCTGGAGGTCCGTGATGCCGCTGATGGGCACGATGGTCTTGAGGTACGGGTTGCCGAACGTCGCGACCTCCCAGGGGGTCGAGCCGTCGTAGCTGCGGCCGATCATGCCGATCGCGCCGTTGGACCATTCGGCCTCGCCGAGGAAGGTGATGGCGGCGTCGAGGTCGCGCTGCTCCTTCTCGCCCATGTAGTCGACGCAGCCGCCCGAGAGGCCGGTGCCGCGGATGGAGACCTGCGCGACGGCGTAGCCGTGGGGGACGAACTGCTCGATGAGGAAGCCGCCGAGGCGGCGCGTCTGGGCGCTCGTCGCGGCCGCGTCGCCGTCGAGGTAGTACGGCCCGGCGTCGACGATGACGGGGACGCTCGTGCCGGCGGGGACGTCGGGCAGGAAGATGCCCATGTGGATGGGCGTGCCGTCGAAGCTCCGCAGGAAGACCTCCTGCGCGGGGAGGATGGAGTACGGGCCGGGCACGAGCGTGCGGCTCCAGCTGCCGGTCGTGTCGAACTCCGCGTCGTACGGGTAGGGCGTCCCGGCGGTGACGCTCGTGGCGCCCGGGAGCGTGTCGGGCGCGATCTGGAGGCATCCCGCGAAGAGGACGGCGACGAGGAGAAGGGCGCTGGCGGCGCGCATAGAAGGCCGAGAGACCCTGGGCGCCCTCTTTAGCCCTTATGGTAGCGCGGATGACCGCGGGCGCAGTTTCGGCCTTCCCCGGGGGGCGCCGCCTTGCGCGCGCCCCGCCTCGTCGCGGTCATGAGCCCCACCGCATCCTGTCCGGAATGCGCGCGACCCGTCGCGCTCTCGGGCGCGTGCTCGATCTGCTTCACCTGCGGGTGGTCGCCGTGCGGCTAGCGCGGGGTCCGCGTGTTCTGTAGCCTCTGCGGTCAGCACGCGCGGCACCCGAAGAGCCCCGTGCCCGACCTGCGGCGCAAGTCGTGCCCGCGCTTCCCGGACGGCGTCATCCACCGCGGATGCTGCGCGCAGGAGCCGTGCAGCGACATCGACGCGCGGCGTCAGGTGCGCTGCATGTGGGAGCGCGGCGGGAAGGAGCGGCTCGCGGAGGCGCGGCTCAAGGAGCGCGCACCGGGCGCCCCTTCCGTCCGCCCGCAGGGGCGCGCGTGAGGCGCAGGCGCGCGAGCGTCTTGAGGAAGCGCGCGAACTCGCCGGGGCCGAGCTTGCTCTTGCCCACCGTGCGGTTCTCGAACGTGATGGGGACCTCGGCGATCCGCATGCCGCGCTTCTTGGCGAGGTAGAGCGCCTCGACCTGGAACGCGTAGCCGTCGCTCTTGGCCTCCTGCACGATGCCGGCGGCCGCGCGCGAGTAGCAGCGGTAGCCGCTCGTGACGTCGCGGATGCCGATGAAGAGCGCCGCGCGCGCGAGCGTGTTGCCCACGCCGCTCACGAGCTTGCGGTAGGCGCCCCAGCCGACGACGCGGCCGCCGCTCACGTAGCGCGAGCCGACGGCGATGTCGGCGCCGTCGAGGACCGCCTGCACGAGCGCGGGGATGAAGCGCGGGTCGTGCGAGAGGTCGGCGTCCATCTCGAAGATGAGGTCGCCCTTCGCCTGCAGGAAGCCGTCGCGGTACGCGGAGCCAAGGCCGCTCTTCGCCGGGCGCGAGAGGAGGCGGACGGGGTAGGTCTTCGCGAGGTCGCGGGCGAGGTCGGCCGTGCCGTCGGGCGAGCTGTCGTCGACGACGACGATCTCGTAGGGCCATCGCATGACCTCGGCGATCGCGGCGACCAGCCGAGGGAGGTTCTGCCGCTCGTTGTAGGTCGGGACGACGATGCTCACCAGGCGCGGCGCGCGCTCCATGCTGCCGGCGGTCCCCCGACGGGACATTAGCGAGCGTGGTACAGCGAACGTTCCGCGGAATCGCATCGTCGAAGCTTCTTCGGCGCTGTACCAGAAACCCATTCACGTCAGTCCCTGACGGCTCGCCCATGCGACCGCGCGCGAAAGCTGCGCTTCTGTTCCTCCTCGGCATCGCCCTCCTCGGCGGCCTGCTCGCCTACGTGGGCCCGGCCGAGGTGGCGCGCGCCGTGGCGTCCGCGAGCCCCGTCCACCTCGCGCTCGCCTTCGTCACCTACGCGTTCTTCTTCCTTGTGCGCGGCTGGCGCTGGAAGCTCCTCTTCTCGAGGAGCGCGCCCGACGTGCGCACGAGCTCCACCACCAGCATCAGCGCGGTCGGCTGGCTCGCCAACAGCATCCTTCCTCTCAAGGGCGGCGACGTCCTGCGCGCCGCGCTCCTCGCCCGCCGCGAGAAGGTGGGCCTCGCCACGAGCGCCGCCACGGTGGGCCTCGAGCGCGTGCTCGACCTCATCGGCCTCGCGCTCATCGCGGCGCTCGGCCTCCTTCTCCTCCCGCGCGCCGCGCACCTGCCCCCGGGCCTCGAGCGCGCGCTCGCGGTCGTGTGGATCCTGCCCATCGTCGCCATCGTCACGCTCGCCATCCTCGTGCGCTGGCGCCAGCAGACGGTGCGCGTGGCGGAGGTCGTCCTGCGACCGTTCGGCAAGCTCGGCCTCAAGCTCGTCCGCTTCGGCGACACGGTGCTCGCCGGCCTCGCCGCGCTCGCGCAGGCGCCGCGCCTCCTCGTCAAGCTCGTGCCGCTGACGCTCGTCATCTCGCTCGCGCAGGCGCTCATCTTCGCGTTCCTCGTGCTCGCGTTCCTGCCGGGCACGCACCCGCTGCTCGCCTTCGCGGGCTCGGCCATCTTCCTGCTGAGCTTCGTCATCAGCATCACGCCGGGCAACGTCGGCACCTACGAGGCGGCCTTCGCGGCCGTCTTCGTGGGGCTTGGCACCGCGCCGGAGGCAGCCGTCCCCGCGGCCATCCTCACGCACATCACGACGACGCTCACCGTCGCCATCCTCGGCGGCATCGGCCTCTTCGCGCTCAGCGCGGAGAAGGCGAAGCCGCCGTTCACGCTCACCAAGCCGCTCCAGGAGGGAGCACTCCGATGAAGGCCTCTGTCACCTACCCGACCTACGTGCACGACCTCGTGGAAGGCGTCTCCAAGAACGTCCATCACCTGCGCGAATCCCTCGTCGAACGCGGCATCGACGCCACCGACGACAGCCCGCGCGTGGAGGTCGGGGACATGAACAAGAAGTCCGTCTACGTGAAGCAGGGCGTCGCCGCGTTCAAGCGCGTGCGCGACGCGCTGCGCGACCCGTCGACCGACCTCGTGCACTACCACGTGAGCATCCCGGGCATGAGCGCGTGGGCCGCGCTCGCCAAGGCGCGCACGCGCTCGCGCAAGCCGATGGTGCTCCACATGTGGAACCCGTGGTTCGACCCGAACGACATGCACACGAACGCCGGCAAGGAGGCCATGTACCACCGCCTCTTCAACGGCAGCGCGACGACGACGCCGTTCCTGGGCGCGTTCGAGCGCATCGTCGTCTCGAGCGAGTACCAGCGCGAGCAGCTCGCCCGCCGCGGCTACAACGACGTCACCGTCATCCCCAACGGCGTCGACCTCGACCACTACCAGCCGGCCCCCGCCGACTCGACGCGCCGCAACGCGCGCCGCGAGCTCAACCTCCCCGTCGACCAGACGCTCCTCCTCTACTACGGCCACCTCACGCCGTGGAAGGGCGTCCGCGTGCTTGTCGAGGCGCTCCCGAAGGCATTCGAGGAGAACCCCGACGCGCGCCTCGTGATCGCGCGCACGCACTACGGCAAGGACGAGCAGGCGCTCAAGACGCGCCTGCGCGAGCTCGGCCTCCAGGACCGCGTGCACTTCCTCGGCATCTGCGAGGTCCCGCTCCTCCTGCAGGCCGTCGACGCCGGCGTCGTCCCCGCCACGGCGGCGGTCGGCACCGCGTGCCACCCCAACGTCGTGCTCGAGTACCACAGCGCGGGCGTCCCCATCGTCGCAAGCCGCGTGGGCAGCATCCCCGAGGCGGTCGACGACGGCCGCACGGGCCTGCTCGCCAACCCCGGCGACCCGAACGACCTCGGCGAGAAGCTCCAGCGCCTCCTCGCCGACGCCGACATGCGCCGGCGCATGGGCGACGCCGCGCGCCGCCGCGCCGAGTCCACCTTCGACTGGCGCCACATCGCCGAGCGCTACGAGCGCACGTACGCCGACTCGATCTGACGCGCGGGCACGGGCACGGGCAGGGGCTCGGGCACGGGCAGGGGCTCGGGCCGAGGCGGAGGCCGAGGACGCCCCACTTTTCTCTCTTCGTACGACCGCGCACGCTTCTTTCGCTCCCTTTCTCCCTCCGTTCCCGTCTCCTTCCTCGGCCCGCGCCCTCGCCTCGGCCCCCGCCCGCGCTTCCGCCCGCGCGCGCCCGCGCGCCATCTCCTCGTGCGCCGTACCAGAAACCACTCGCCCCCCTTGAGGAACCCACGGCTCAACCCGAAAGGGGAATGACCGACCATGACCGACCACAAGACGTTCGCAATCGCCGCGATCGCGTGCGCCCTCCTGGTGGCCACCCCGGCTGCCCTGGCGCAGGCCACCGTGGAATGGCAGGGCCAGGACAGCGAGTTCGGCAGCATCCGCTCGCCCTACACCGCCGCGATGGACGGCTCGCGCGTGCCCATCGAGGCGCGCATCGTCCTCCGCGAGAACTATGAGGAGAAGGAAAGCCGCTTCTTCATGTTCGCCTTCACCGTCGAGAACACGCCCCTCGACATCCAGTTCGACAACATCGTCCGCATGGACACGAACCAGGAGCTCCCCTGCTATCAGCGCCAGGGCGACTCCCGCAGCGCCATCAAGTGCTTCGTGGACCTCAAGGACATGCCCGAGGAAGGCACCGAGATCCGCATGTACGGCACGGTGGGCAGCACCAAGAACGGCCTCTTCCAGGTCGGCGCCATGGTCGTGCCCTTCACCTACACGTGGATGCGCGTCCAGATGAGCAACGGCCTCAACGCCGAGCTCTACGCGGGCACGCAGATGAACGTGCAGAAGTGCACCGAGGGCAAGTGCGGCCTCGGCGGCATCCCGAGCGAGAGCCGCATGCCCGTTCCCGGCATCGGAGTCCTCGGTGTCGCGGCCGCGGGCGCCGTCGCGCTCGGCCTCACCGCCCTGAAGCGCCGCCAGTAGACTGACGCTCCACATCGGCCGAGCCCGCGCACGCCCAAGGAGGCGTGGTCGGGCCTTCCGGGCCGCGACGGGCCCGTCCGACGCTGGAGAGAGGGGTGCTCGCACCCTTCTCGGCGGGCGGCATCTTTGGACCCCCTCCCAGGGTGCCGCCCGTCATCCCTCTTCTACGAGTTCCTTGTTCTGAGTGCCTGGTTCCTGGTTCCTGGTTCCTGGTTCCTGGTTCCTGGTTCCTGGTTCCTGGTTCCTGGTTCCTGGTTCCTGGTTCCTGGCTCCAGGTCCTGACGCCTCCGCGCGTCCTCCGCGTGCCCCGCGCTCTCCGCGGTGAGCGGCCGACCCGCCACGCGGCACTCGCCACCCGGAACCCGGCACTCGGAACCCGGCACTCGGAACCCGGCACTCGGAACCCGGCACTCGGAACCCGGCACTCACAACGGCGTCGCGTTGACGCCGCGCGCGCGCAGCTCCTTCGCGAGCGTCGCCGCCGCGCCGTGCATCGTGTACACGCGCTTGGCGCCGGTGGCCTCCGCGAAGGCGACGAGGTCGCGGAACGCCGCGTGGTCGCTCAGCGCGAACTGCGCGTCGATGTCGTACGCGTTGAAGTAGGAATAGCGGTGGCACCAGCCGCTGAGGAACGCCATCGCGCCCTTGCGGCTGCGCATGCCGCGCGCGAAGTCGCTCTCGCGCTTGAGCCACTCGCGCGGCACGATGTGGAGCGCCGCGTGCTCCATGTCGCGCGCGCGCTCCGTGCCCGCGACGGCGTACGAGAGGTCGTGCCCGTGCGCGTTGTAGACGGACGTGAGCGCCGCGATGTCGGGGCTCACGACGGGCGTGAGGCCGGCGCGGTTCGCGAGCGCGATGAGCTCCTGCGCGCGGCCCAGCGGGTAGGCGCCCAGCGCGACGGGGCCCTTCACGAGCCGCCCGAGCATCCACGCTTCGAGGCTCTCGAGGACAAGCTCGCGCGGCGGGAGGTCGAAGCGCGGGTCGCCGTACGTGCTCTCCATCACGAGCGTGTCGCACGGGCGCGGGTCCGCCTTGCCGCTCGTGAAGCCGGCGCGCGGGTTGAAGTCGCCCGTGTAGAGGAGCGAGCCCTCGGGACCCTGGACCTCGACCATGGCGCTTCCGAAGATGTGCCCGGCGTCGTGGAGCTTGACGCGCAGCCCGTGCACCTCGATCTCCTTGCCGTAGGGGAGCGCCATGCCGCCGCGGGCCGGCCGCCGCACGCGCAGGAAGTCGAGCGTGGGCGGCGTCATGTGCGCGTCGGAGGTGAGGTGGTCCGTGTGGCCGTGCGTCACGACGGACCCCTCCGTCCGCTTCTTGGGGTCCAGGTGGAGGATGGCGCCGCCGGCGGCGTGCACCTCCACTCCGTTGCCGGCCGTGACGCGCATCGCGTTCCGAACCTCCGCCGGCCCAATAAGTCTGAGCCGCGGTGGAAGAACGGCAATGTTCTATCGAGGAGCCGGTGGGAGCGACAATCCCCGGGCAGGTGGAGGGGCGTCCTATGCCGACAGGTGCCGACGCGTGGACCGCATGGGACGAGGCGCGGGAGGCAGGGGAGCTTCCGACGGAGATGGCCCGCCGCCTGAGCGACCAGGACATCGCGCGCCTCACCGCCGAGGCAGGCACCGGCCGCGACGACGAGCGGAAGCTGCTCGCGGCCGAGGCCCTACGCAGAAGCACCGAGCTCGAGCGCGAGCACCATCGCGGCGCCCTCCCGGCGGATCCGGGAGCCGAGGCGCAGCGGGCGGTGGCGGACCGCGCCGCGGAGAGGATCCACGCCGAGGAGCGAAAGCTGGAGCGCGCCAGCGCGTCGCAGAAAGTCGGACCCCACCTGAAGATCGCGCACGAGGTCTCGCTGCGCGCCGAGGAGCATCGGGCGCACGTCGAGACGGGCATCGAGCGGCGCGCGACGCAGCGCAAAGCCCTTTCGGACCTGCGCGAGCACCTCGGACGCGGCGACGATCGCGACTGACGCGTCAGGGCGACGAAGCGCCCTCGTTTCCTCCGCCGTCCACCCGCGTCGAGGATGCGATCTCCGCGAGGCTCACGCGCTCAAGCGACGTGATGGCGAAGCACTCGCCGTCCCAGCTGAAGTCGATGTCCACGGGCAGGTGGAAGGCGGTGCCTTCTCCTGGTTTCACCGCGCCCTCGTCGCGCAGGTGGCGCAGGACGATGCCGCTCACGACGAGCCTCGCGGGCTCGTGCCCCGCGGCTCGCGCGTCGTCGATCGCGCGCCGCACGAGCCCGGACAGGGTGCCCGGCGCGAACGGGCCGATGTGAGGGCCCTTGACCTTCAGGGCGCGCGCCGGGTCCGCCACGTCGTGGAACGAGACGTTGACGCCGAGGATCGCGCGCAGCAGGTTCGCGTGGCGCTGGTCGATGTTGGCCAGCTCGAGGAACTCGCGTCGGATCGCTTCGGTGGGCGACCTAATGCCGGCCGCGAGAAAGACCTCGGTGCTGCTCTTCTTCATCTCCAGCATGTCCCTGAGGAGCCGATCGAGCACCTGCTTCCTCACCTCGTCGGCGTTCTCGTGGCCGATGGTGTCCCAGTGGCGGAGAACGTCGACGGTGGTCACGGCCTGCTCACGCGTCTCCGCCGTGATACGCGCGTAGGCGGATCGGGCCTCCGCGTTCTCCTCGCGGCTGAGCGCCTCGAACCACGGGCCGATGAACATGCTCTTGTAGAGCAGGAGCGCCGACATCATGTCCTGCATGGGAGCGGAGAGGCCGGCGGTCTCCGGGAGCTGGAACAAGTGCGTCCGGCCGACGGGCTGCGGCTTCTCCTCGAGCGGGGATCGATCAGCCTTCGCCGACATGACCCTCCTTCTGTGCGCTTGCCCTTTGGGGTCTTGCTACGGGAGAGCGCGCCCGGGGTCATGCCGGCCGGCGGGAGCGAGGCGACCGCACCCGCCGGCAAGCGGCAGGCGGTCCGCCTCCCTCCTCGCGCGGGCCGCTCAGAGCGGGATGGCGCCGATCGGATGATCCCCATCTCCGACAGCTTCTCCGGTGCTCAACGCGCGCCTGAGGCGCGCGTCGGCGTCCTCGAACCCGTCCCGAGGAGGATCAGATGATCCCCATCTCGGACAGCTTCTCCGGCAGGTACGTGTCCGTCACGAAGTCGAGGCCGTACTTCGCGAGCGCCTGCTGTTCGCTCTTCTTGTTGAGCGAGAGCTGGAGCTCGATCTCCCCCTTCCACCACTCGTCGGCGAAGCGGGGGTCGGTGAGCTCGGCCTCGAGCGCCTTGACGTCCTGCTCGCTGAGCTTGTCCGTCGGCAGGTCGTAGTTCACGATGTCCGACGGCGTGATGCCGAGGTAACGCGCCGCCGGCGTCGCGAGGTATTCCGAGATGTGCGCCGTCTTGATGGCGCCGTACGCGACGGAGGCGAAGATGCGGAACGACCACGGGTCGCCGTCGGTGAAGACGACGACGGGGAGGTCCGACTCCTCGTTGAGGCGCTTGAGGAAGCGGCGCGTCGAGCGCGCGGGCTGCCCCTTGAGGTGCAGGAGGATGGCGCGGTGCGTCTCGTCGAAGCGGTTCTCCACGAGACGGTCGAACATACCACCGGTCTCGATGGCCACGATGAAGTCGGCGTCCGTGTTGAGGATCTTCAGCTTCTCCTTCTCGACGTTGAACGGGATGCCGTAGCCGGCGTCGCCGACGTCGTCGCGGCAGTTGATGCGCTTGCGCTCGCCGTTGCGCGTCGTCTCCTCGATGGTGAGGTTGCCAAGCACGCGCGCGCCGTCCTCTTCCGGGCGGAGCTTGAAGTCCTCGCGCAGCGAGGTCGTGATGATCTCGAGGTCCTCGGCGAGCTTGTCGCTCTCCGACTGGTCGGAGAACTTCGCGAGGTCCCACCCCTCGCTGATGTAGTACATCTCTCTGAGCGTCGAGCTCTTGGCCTCGTTGATCATCTGCTTGATGAACTCGGCCATGTAGAGCGTGCGCAGGAGCATGTACGCGCCGTCGGTCTTCTTCGCGCTGCGCTCCGTGACGTTCTCGCCGTACTTCCAGACGTTGAGGTCGTCCTCGAACTGGATGTTGGACTTGCTGCGGACCGCGAGCTCCAGGTTCGGGATGCGGTGCGCCTCGAAGTCCTTGTAGATCGACTCGGCGATCTTCTCGAGCTGCACGATCGCCTGCTGCTGGCGCTCCGTCGGCTTCGGGGCCGGACCCTTGGAGGCTGCCGCCTTCTTCTTCGCCATCTACTTCTTCCCTCCTTTCTTGCCGGCCGCCTTGGCGGGCTTCGCGTCGTCCGCGACGAACTTCGTGAGCCCGCCGCTGTTCTTCCCGCGCTGGGCCGCGGCCTGCGCCACGGCGGCGCGGGGCATCGGGAACGCGGTGCCCTTCTTCTTGGGCGCCGGCGCCGGGCGCGCGTCCTTCGACGCGAGCTCCACGCCCTTGCCGCCCTTGCCGCCCTTCGGCGTCGCGGGCTCCTCGGCGTCCTCGGCCTCGAGCTCGTCGTCCTTCTGCACGATGCCCTCGACGACCTGCCCGTCCACCGTGATGGTGCGGACGCTCTCGACCTCGATGCGCGGAAGCTCGTCCTTGCCCTTCCACGGCTCGGCGCCGATGACGAGCTCCTCGTCGATGCCCTTGACGTAGAGGTCGGTCTCGTCGAAGTCGCTCGCGTCGAGGCCGGGCAGCGTGAACGAGAGCATCGCCTTCTCGCCCGTCGGGATGCGCGCGACCTTCCACTGGATGAGGCCGTCCTCGAGCTTCTCCGGGGCGGGCGCGACGTCGACGGGCGCGATGTTGTGCGGGATCGCGCTGTAGAGCGTGAACGACTTGCCGAAGTTGCAGTAGTTCGTGATCTGGATGTTCACGCGCACGCCGCCCTTCGGGATCGGCTCGATCGTGTCGGTGATCATCATGTTGTTCATGATGCGCGCGATGACGGGCTCGAAGTCGGGCACGGGGCGCCCCACCATGACGGCGCTCTTCTCCGCGATGCGCGGGATGAGCTTGCGGATGACCTCCTCCTTCTCCTTCATGCGCGCGAGCTTCGCCTTCTTGCGCACGTGCGAGCCCATCTTGCGCGCGCACTCGCGCAGCGCGAGAACGATCTCGTTGCGGATGGCGTCGATGTCCGCCATCGCCTCCTTCGCTTCGCTCGTGAAGGGGACGTTGACGGACGCGACGTGGACAAGGAGGACGACGGGGCCGACGGGGATGCCCTTGCCGCCGCGCTGGTCAAGCTCGTAGCGGCGCCAGTCCATCGACTCGACGGCGATGCTCGAGACGCACGCGCCCTTCTGGTACATCAGGGGGACACGGTTCGCGAAGCGGATGATGCGCACCGACTCGTCCTTCGGGAGCGAGCCGCCGTAGGCGAGGCCCGCCTCGACGACGAACGGGCGCCCGGCGAAGACGGCGGCGGGGCGCGTGACGGTGGCGATGAACTCCGTGTCCGGGAGCTCCTTCTTGAGGCCCTTGCGCACGAGCACCTCGCCGATGGGGGAGAGGCAGTCGACGGGGGGCGGGGGCACCTTGACCTTCGGCACGGCGTCCATGAGCGCCTTCGCCTCGTCGCGCTCGAACTTCTCCATGCTGAGGTTCGGCGAGAGGCCGGCGGCGGTGCAGATCTCGCGCGCCTTCTCGGCCGAGACGCGGGTGAACTCCTCCTGGAGGAAGGTCGTGAGCGTCTTCGCGGTCGTGTTGCGCGCCATCTTGAGGAGCGTGCCAAGCTCGACGCCCTCGGGGTGCGGCTTGATCTCCTTCGTCGGAGCGGGCAGGATGTCCGTCGCGCGCTCGAAGACGGTCGTCGTGCCGTCGGGCTCCTTGAACGTGATGCGCGCGTGCGGGTTGACGATGGCCGTGCTGCGCAGGTACTCGAACACGGACTGCGGTCCGCGCTGGTACTTGCCGACCATCGCGACCTCGATGCGCGTGCCGTGCGGCTTCTGCGACCAGTGCTCGTCGCCGAAGACCGGCTCCTGCTTCAGGATGTCCGCGCGGTTGTTGCGCGTGTCCATCTTGAGCTGCGTGAGGATGACGGGCTGCTTCTCGCCGATCTTCGACCAGACCGTGGCGGGCTTGCCCGTCGTGAGCTGGCCGTACATGACCGTCGCGGAGATGCCGATGCCCTGCTGGCCGCGCGACTGGCGGATGGCGTGGAAGCGCGAGCCGTAGAGGAGGCGGGCGAAGATGTTGCCCACCTGCTGCTTCACGATGCCGGGCCCGTTGTCCTCGACGATCATGACGAGCTCCTCCGTCTGACCCACCTTCGCGGCGGGGCCCTCGCGGCGGATCTCGACGTAGAGGTCGGGAAGGATGGAGGCCTCCTCGCACGCGTCGAGCGCGTTGTCGACCGCCTCCTTCACGCTCGTGATGAGCGCGCGGATGCTGCTGTCGAACCCGAGGATGTGCTTGTTGCGCTCGAAGAATTCGGAGACGCTGATCTCCTTCTGCTTCTTCGCGAGCTCTTCCGCGATCGGTTTGGCCACGTGCGATCCTCCACGTGCCCCAGGGAAAACTAGAGGAGCCCAGTGCATCCCGGGGGCTTCTTGCCGCCAACAGCACCCCCTGGGACTTAAAGGTAGACGGCGTGCGCCGGATGTACCGATGCGGCCGGTGCGACGCGTGGAGGCGCCTGCCCGCCTGGCTATCCGCGTCGCCGCGCGCGAGCGAGCGCGACGACGAGCGCGACGAGCGCGAGCGGCGCGACGGCCGGCACCGCGCTCTCGCCGACGACGTCCACCTCGGCGCGCGCGGGCGTCCCCGGCTCGCCATCCACGATGGGCGTCGCCTCGAGCTCGAGGCTGCCGAACTCGGCGTTCGTCCACGGCGTGCGCA
The DNA here is from genome assembly GCA_035687045.1 of Thermoplasmatota archaeon. Lineage (GTDB taxonomy): Archaea > Thermoplasmatota > SW-10-69-26 > JACQPN01 > JAJPHT01 > JAJPHT01. Next base: position 33,707 of record DASRYU010000042.1, read on the forward strand.
GCCGCACGGGGATGACGGCGCTCTCGCCCGCCTCGAGCTGCACGCGGTCCGTGAACTCGACCTGCGAGTTCTCCGGGCGCACCGTCACGTTGAGCATCATGAGGATGGGCGCGTTGCCGTCGTTGCGCACGGCGTACTCGACCGTGGACCATCGGCCGCCGCCCACGCGCACGCTCTCGGGGCCCGTGACGTTCGCGACGCCGACGACGCGCGCGTAGAGGTTCAGCTCCGAGCTCTCCCCGCTCGCGCCGGCCACGTTGCCGTTGGGCTCCGCGGTCGCCGTCACGATGAACGGCTCGCGCTGCTGCGCCGGCGCATCCGCGGACACGTTCACGTGCGCGATCACCTCGCGCCGGTGCGAGGGCGTGGTGACGTTCTGCGGGTCGAGGTAGATGAAGAGCTCCGGCGGCGTGAACGAGACGTTCGTGACCCACGACGGGACGGACTTGGTGGCGAGCGTGATGCGCGTGGGCTGCGTGCCCTCGGGCCGGTCGAGCGTGGGCGCGGGCGACGGGCGTCCGGAGGGCGGCACGTTGTAGTTCACGATGACCGTGACCTCGGTGGTCGCGCCCGGGACCAGCCCGGAGCCGCCGGGGTCGTTCGCCGTCACGCTCAGCTGCGCCGGGACGATCCCCACCTGCGCCCACGCGGGGGGCGCGAGAAGGGCCGCGAGGAGGAGCAGCAGGGGAAGGCGCACGCTCCGGCAGCCGAGGAGGGGCAAAAGAAGGCTGCGGCGGCGACGTCGCATCGCCGCGCGCGGAGGGGCCGCGCTCAGGCGAACGCGGCGTCCTTGGCGTTGGGGCCGACGCCCGTGCCGATCTTCTGGCCGAGCATCTTCTGGATGCTCTTGTGGAAGTCGGCCATCGTGACGACGTCGCGCTCCTCGCGGATGGCGAACATGCCGGCCTCCGTGCACACGGCCTTGATGTCCGCGCCGGTCGCGATCTCGCCGACGACCAGCGCGAGGCGGGCCATGTCGACGTCGGGCGCGAGGCTCATGCGGCGCGTGTGGATGACGAAGATCTCGCGGCGCCCCTCGATGTCCGGCTTCGGGATCTCGATGAGGCGGTCGAAGCGGCCGGGGCGCGTGAGGGCGCTGTCGAGCATGTCGGGGCGGTTGGTCGCCGCGATGATCTTGACGTCGCCGCGGGGCGAGAAGCCGTCCATCTCCGACAGGAGCTGCATGAGCGTGCGCTGCACCTCGCGGTCGCCCGACGTGCTGGCCTCGTAGCGCGAGGCGCCGATGGCGTCAAGCTCGTCGATGAAGAGGATGCTGGGGGCCTTCGCGCGGGCGAGCTGGAAAAGCTCGCGCACGAGGCGCGCGCCCTCGCCGATGTACTTCTGCACGAGCTCGCTGCCGGCGAGCTTGATGAACGTCGCGTTCGTCTGGTGCGCGACGGCCTTCGCGATGAGCGTCTTGCCCGTGCCGGGAGGACCGTGGAGAAGGATGCCCTTGGGAGGGTCGATGCCGACGCGCTCGAAGAGCTCGGGGCGGTTGAGCGGGAGCTCGATGGCCTCGCGGATCTCCTGGAGCTGCGGCTTGATGCCGCCGATCTCCTCGTACGTGACGTTGGGGTTCTCGATGACCTCGGCGCCGTAGACGGCGGGGTCGAGGCTCGCGGGAAGGATGCCGACGACAGAGAGCGACTGCTGGTTGAGCGAGACGCGGTCGCCGGCCTTCATCTGCGTCTTGTCGACGAACTCGGCGACGTGGACAACGAAGTGCGGCCCGGTCGAGGACTTGAGGACGACGCGGCCGTCCTCCAGGATGTCCTTGATGTAGCCGACGATCAAGGGGGGAGACTTCAGCTTCTCCATCTCGGCCTTGACGTGCTTGAGCTCGCGCGCGAGGCGCTGCCGGTCGTTCTCGGCGTTGCGATACTGCGTCTCGAGGCGGCGCTTCTGCTCGCGGAGCTGCGCGTTGCGCTCCTCGAGGTGCCGGAGGCGCTCCTCCGTGAACGTCTTCTCGTCCGTCGCCTCCGGGACGGTGTCCAGTGGCATCGGGGAGAAGATGTCGTCTTCGCTCATCAGGGCCCGCCGGCCGAAGGTACGGGTGCTCCGTATTAAGGATTTGTGAATGCTCGGTCTCGCCTGTCGCGCGTCCGTTCGAGGCGCTCCTGCCATGCGGAGAGGCGGCTGCCTCGCGGCTCATCCTTATAGCGAGACGCCGCATCGCCAGGGCGATGCCCTCCTGCGAGATGTGCGGCAAGGAACTCCCCTCCCTGCGCCGGGCCATCGTCGAAGGCACGATGATGAACGTCTGCGGCAACTGCGTCAAGTTCGGCGTCGAGCAGGCGGGCGCCGCGAACGAGGTCACCGGCCGCAGCCGCACCACCGCGGCGCTCCAGAACCGCGCGATCCGCGGCAAGCCACGCGACGTCTTCACCGACATGCCGGAGGAGCTTGTCGAGGACTACGGCGAGCGCGTGCGCCAGGCGCGCCAGAAGCTCGGCCTCTCCATCGAGGAGCTCGGCAAGCGGCTCAACGAGCGCCAGGGCGAGCTGGCGAAGCTTGAGCAGGGGACGTACCACCCGCCCGACACGCTCGTGCGCAAGCTCGAGAAGTTCTTCGGCATCAAGCTCATGGAGAAGCCCGAGGCGCCCGCGGGTGTCGGCGGCCCGAAGCTCACGGGCGGCCCCATGACGCTCGGCGACATGATCAAGAGCGAGCTGGAGAAGTCGAAGAAGTGAGAGCCGCCACGTGCGCCAAGGGGGCCAAGCTCGCCAAGGGCCCGAGAGCCGCGGGAGGCATGTCGTGACCCTCGTGAGCGCGAGCGACGAGGACGCCATCGCGCGCGCCACGGCCGCGCTCGACGCGGGCGAGCTCGTCGTCTTCCGCGGCGACCTGCGCTACCTCGTCGCGGCCGACGCGCTCGGCGACGACGCGGTCGAGCGCCTCTTTCTCGCGAAGGGGCGCGGCGCCGACCGCGCGCTCACGGTGCTTCTCGGCGGCTACGAGGACCTGCACCACGTCGCCTACGGCGGCCCCGAGGCGCGCGCGCTCGCCGAGGCGCACTGGCCGGGCCCGACGTCGCTCCTGCTGCGCGCGCGCCCGTGGCTCCCGGACGCCGTCACCGCCGCGCAGCCGCACGTCGCGGTGAGCGTGCCGGCGGCGCCGTTCGCGCGCGCGCTCGCGAGCCACTTCGGGCCCATCGCCGTCGCGTCCGCGCGCCGCGCGGGCGGGCCCGAGCCGCTCGACGTGGCCGCCGCGCGCGATGCGCTCGGGGCGGACGTCTCGCTCTTTCTCGACGGCGGGCCCGCGCCCGGTGGCGAAGCAAAGGTGATACGCGGCGGCGGGCTTGCGACGGAATGATGGCGTTCGACGCGAAGGCGCGCGAGAATTACCTGCGCGCGGGCGAGCTTGCGGGCAAGGCGCGCGCGCTGGGCGCGAGCCTCTGCAAGCCGGGCGCGAAGCACGCGGACGTCGCCGACGCGGTGGAGACGTTCATCCGCGACCAGGGCGCGCAGCCCGCCTTCCCCTGCTGCATCAGCATCGACAGCGACGCGGCGCACGACACGCCCGGCGCGGGCGATGCGGCGGTCTTCGCGGAGGGGCAGGTCGTGAAGCTCGACTGCGGCGTGCACGTCGACGGCTACATCGGGGACACCGCCATCACCGTCGAGGTGGGCACGAACAAGTACGCGAAGCTCAAGGAGGCCGCGGGCGCCGCGCTGCGCGCCGCGCTCGACGTCGCGAAGCCCAACGTGGAGATCGCCGTCATCAGCGGCGCGATCGAGACGACGATCCGCGGCTACGGGTTCCAGCCCGTCGTCAACCTCACCGGCCACTCCGTCGACCACTACGTGCAGCACGCGGGCCTCAGCATCCCCAGCATCGCGGCGACCGCGCGCGGCCGCCTCACGCCCGGCACGGCCGTCGCCATCGAGCCCTTCGCGACCGACGGGAAGGGGAAGATCAAGGACAGCCTCGGCGGCCACATCTACCACTTCATGGCGCCCAAGCCGCAGCGCGACCCGCACGCGCGGGCGGCGCTCGAGCACATCCAGAAGAACTTCGACAAGCTGCCATTCGCGGAGCGCTGGCTTGTCGGCGCGGTGCCACAGGAGCGCGTCCAGTACACGATGCGGCTGCTGGAGCGCAGCGGAGCCGTCAAGCAGTATCCCATCCTTCGCGAGATCGGCAACGGCCAGGTCGCGCAGTTCGAGCACACCATCCTCGTCGAGGACGGCGGCATCACCGTCACGACCGCGTGACGCGCGCGGCGCTCGCGCTGGGAGGGCGAGGAACCGCCGGGAGGTCCCCGAGCGGCAGGAGAGTGGAAGGGTGTGCTGGCCTCACAAGGAGGGGATGGGATGCACTTTGAACAACTACCAGCCGGGCCCTTCCAAAACCCTATCAGCGGGCTCGCCGCCTTATAGCTTTTGAAACACGGACCCAGGCAGTATATAATCTGACGGGCACGCCGCAGCCGGAACGCTGCAGGCCGTCGCGCCGTCGCTCACTGCGGGCTGATGGTGACGACGTTGTTGCCGCGCAGGATGACGGTGCCGAGGCGGCGGCCGGTGTCGTCGCGCTTCTCCTCGCTCTCCTCGAGAACGAGGTTCATGTATTGGTCGAACCCGACGAGCTTGCCCTCGATGAGGCGCCCGTCCTTGAGCTGCAGGGACATCTTCTTGTTGATACTGCGCTCAAGCACGTCGAGAGGAAGGGCCAGGACGATCCCTCGGCCGGCCCATCGGGTCTCCCCCATATGACGCTTTGGTCCCGCAGGAGGTTCCTCGGGAGCGGGGCGGTTCGGTCACCTTCGGCGCGCGCGGCCGGCCTCGAAGAATGCCCGCAGCTCGCGGACCGGGTCGTCGCTGACGACGCGGTCGGGGAACGCCTCGCGCAGCGTCGCCGCGCGCCGGTCGAGAAGGATCACCACTCCGCGGTCGGTGGGCGTACGGATGAGCCGCCCCGCCGCCTGCTGCAGGCGCCGCAGCATCGGCACCTTCACGGCCCACTCCCAGCCGCGGCCGAAACGCCGGTCGTAGAAGCGCACGAGCGCCTCCCCCTTCGCCGAAGGCTTGCCGTAGGGGAGCCCGACGATGACGACGACCTCGAGCTCGTCGTCGGGGAAGTCGAGCCCTTCCGACAGGCGGCCGCCGATGACGGAGACGAGCGTGCCGCCGCGCGAGGCCTTGAACGACGCGAGCCGCTCCATGAGCGAGTCCTGCGCCTCGCCGCGGATCTCGATCATCGACGCGCGCCCCTGGAGCGCGGGCGCGAGGCGGTGCAGCGTCTCGTAGCTCGGGAGGAACACGGCGACGTTCCTGTCCGTCGCCGCGCGGACGTCGCGCAGCCTCTGCGCGATCGCGTGCCACAGGTCCGGGTCGCGCGCGACGTCCTCGTGGCGCGTCGTGACGGTGTCGTCGACGACGACGAGCCGGTTCTCCGGCGGGAACGGGGAGGGGAAGCGCGCGAGCGACGTGCGCTCCGGGTCGAGCCCCATCGTGTCGCGGTACTCCTCGAGGGGCGCGAGCGTGCCCGACAGATGGAGCGTCGCGTGCGCCTCCGCGAGGATGCCGGTGACGATGCTCGGGTCGAGCGCGAAGGCCACGAGCCGCACGTTGCCCGACGGCTCGCGCTCGACGAGCGGGACGTGCGTGCCCGGGTCGAGCGCGCGGTAGGCGCGAAGGAACGCTGCGACGTTCCCCACGTACGAGCGCGGCACCTTGCCGTGCTTGCGGCGCGACTCGCGCACCGCCGCGGCGTACTCCTCCATCACCGTGAGCGCGCGGTCGAGCGCCGGCGTCGACGTGCGGAAGGTCGAGAGGAGGAGCGTGTCGAACTCGTCGGGGGGAAGGAGCGCGTCCTCGCTCTGGTCGTCCAGGTACGTCTCGCGGATCTCCGCGAGCACGTCGGCGAGGCCGTGGAGGAAGCGCGCGAGGGAGGTGCCGCCGAGGACGGCCGGATCGCCGAACTGCCGCGCCTCCGCGAGCGCGCGCTCGATCGTTCCCGCGCCCAATCGCGGCGTCGCGAGCTCGCGCGCATAGTCGGGCACGTTGTGCGCCTCGTCGATCACGACGACGAGGTCCTCCATCGTCGCGTTCATCCACCGGAGGAAGGGCGCGCGAAGCTGCGGCGCGAAGAGGTAGACGTAGGGCGCGGCGACAAGCTCCGCCTCGCCCAGGAGCGCGCGCGACAGGACGTGAGGGCACTGCCCCGCCGCCACGACGTGCGCGGAGAACGCCTCGGCGTCAGGTGCCGTCTCGCGCGCCCACTCCAGCAGATGCTCGCTCCCGTCCTCCAGCCCGCGCAGGTGGTACTGGCAGAGCGGGCTGCGCGGGCGCTCCGTGAGGTGGAACTCCTCGGCGTTCTTCATCCGGTCGCGGCACATCACGCCGAGCTCGTCCGCGTCGGCCTCCGCCACCTCCGCATCGTGCCGGCGCAGCGGGCAGAGGTGCTGCCTCCCCTGCAACGCCACCGCCGCGCGGTCCGGGTTCGCGTCCGAGCGCGCGCGGATGGCGCGATACTCCACCATCACCTGCAGCGCCTGCGCGTTCGTCCGCGTGAGGTAGAGCACGCGCTTGCCGGCCGCGCGCGCGTGCCCGAGCGCCGCCGTGAGCGCGCTCACCGTCTTGCCGGTCCCCGTGCCGCTCTCGAGGACCGCGTGGCGACCGGCGGCGAGCGCGTCGCGCGCGAACGCGATGAGCTCGCGCTGGTGAGGGCGAGGAGCGTAGGGAAAGAGCGCGAGCGCGTCGATGCGACGCGACGGGCGCGCGAGGGAGAAGAGGCTGCCGGCGGGGGGTGGGCGAAGGCGTGCGGGGAAGCTAGGGCTTCCTTGCTGCCCTCGACGCGCCTTCGGCGCGTCGGTTCAGCGCTTGCGCGCTGCCCACACGTCCTCGGGCATGTCGGCGTAGATGCCGAACTCGTGGTTGGACGTCGTGCCCTTCTGGCGCTGCGACTCGGCGGAGGCGAGGATCTTGTCCTTGCGGAAGAGCCAGTAGTGCGTGCGCCACTCGCGGCCGTCGTAGAGCGTCGTCTCCTCGCGCTCCGTCGTCAGGAGGCCTTCTTCCTCAAGGATGTAGAAGAGCTGGCGGTCCTCGGGCTCGAGGACGTTGTCGATGATCCTGTCGTTGAAGCCGAAGATGTCCATGACGAACTCGGCATCGCGCTCGGCTTCCTCCGTCCCAAGGCCGATCCGGTCCTGGATGGCCTGGCTGAGGTCTTCGACCGTGATGATCTCCATGTCGGCTTCGCGCCGGGACAGCTGCGCCATGTCCACATCCTTCCTGACGACAGAACGACCTCTGGGAGGAGGTCACGCGCCCTGTGCGTGGCCCCTGTGTTGCCGACGCAGTATAAGAAGATTTTTCACTGCCGGAGGCTGGGATAGGGAGGGCCGCCGCCACGAGGAGCACCGTGACACGGCTTAACAGTGTCGGAGCACCGCTCGTTCCTTCGACGCTCCCACCCCGAAAAGTCACTTATAGGGGGAGCCGGATGGTCCGCCCCTCCAAGGCAGGTTCGACATGGCGATCTGGCAGGGCGGTTCGAAGCGCAAGAAGACGGGCGGCATCATCTCGGTCGCGCACAAGAAGCGCAAGTTCGAGATCGGTCGCGAGCCCGTGCTGACGACGATCGGCGACGACAAGCGCAAGTACGTCCGCGTGCGCGCCGGCGTCACGCGCGTCCGCATGCTGAAGGCGAACACGGCGAACGTCACGAACCCGAAGACGGGCAAGACCTCCCCTGCCAGGATCACGACCGTCACGGGCAACCCTGCCAACATCAACTACGTGCGCCGCAATATCATCACGAAGGGCGCGATCGTCCAGACGTCCGCCGGCAAGGCGCGCGTCACGAGCCGCCCCGGCCAGCACGGCGCGATCAACGCCGTCCTGATCGAGTAAGCGCAGCGAACGAACAAAGAACAGCGTTGAGTGGACGCGCCCGCTGCGCGTTCGGATCACCGCCGTCTTGTGACCGGCCGAGGGCTCATCTTCATGGTTTCCCGCGACGACGGCAAACTGGTCCTCTGGCCGCTCTATTTTGACCTGAACGAGCCGCGGCCATGGCGGCGCGTCCCGAAGGAGCTCGCCGTCAACGAGCCGACCGCCGAGGCCATCGCGCGCATCGCGGCGGAGCTGCGCCTCAAGCCCGTGCTCGAGAAGGGCGTGAGCCACCCGAAGCGCTGGTGGAAGGAGGAAGGCCGCGTGCTCGTGGACGTCCGCGGCGCGAAGAGCGTCCTCATCCAGCAGATCGCCGAGCGCCTCAAGGCGACGCGACAGCCGCCCGCGCAGAAGACGCAGAAGTAGGGTGCGCCGCGGATGGCGACGCGTCAGCCGCCGCGCGGCAGCGTGATGACGGCCGATTCCCCCGCGCAGACGCGGCCTTCGAGGTCCTTGGCGTTCACGCGGATCGCCGTTGTCTCGTCGATGACATCGAGGAAGATCAGGTCGGGATCGGTCACGGACGGCCGCGCGATGTAGAGCTGCCAGTCGGCGTCGCCGTCTTTTCTGTAGATGCTGAGGTAGGAGAGCATGGGCTCTCCGTCGGGGCCGAACGTGCGCATCTTGAGCGCCATCTGCGGCGCGAGAAGCGTCGGCTCGTCGCGCACGTTGCCCGCGAAGACCTCGATCCGCCCTCGGCAGGTGAACTCCTGGAACAGCGGCACCGGCGTGCCAAGCTCGGGGTCGAAAAGGACGTAGGTGAGGCCGAGGAGGGAGAGTCCCAGCGTCGCGGCGAGCGCGTAGCGCCACCACCGGGTGCGCCCTTCGTCCGCGGCCGCGTCGCCGTCCACGCGCCGCGCACGCGAGGGGCGCGTGAAGAGCGTTTCGGAGCGGAGCTGACGCTGGGAGAAAGGGGAGAAGAAAAGGAGGGAACCCCGGGCCCGTGGGCCCGGGGCCTACGCTACGTTCCGCTTAGTTGCGGCGGCGGAGCACGAGGAGCGCCACGCCGAGCGCCGCGAGGAGCGCCACGAGCTCGAAGCCGGGGACCGTGGGTTC
>DASRYU010000043.1:0-3815 GCA_035687045.1 Thermoplasmatota archaeon
GTGTGGCTGCTGGCGCCGCACAGGATCCCCGCGCTCTCGAAGCAAGGCCGCGAGTTCTTCGAGCGCTGAAGCGGTATTGGTTCACGCGGTGACCGGCGCGCGGTGGCTCGCGGCCCCGAGCGGCGCCGCCGCGTGGACGAGCGACGCTTCGCGCACGAGCACGAGGCTCGCGCGGCGCGCGCGGTAGTGGATGGGCATCGTCGTCATCACGACGTCGACGACCGCGCCGTCGGGCCGGGCGAGGCGCGCCTCGACGCTGCGGGAGCGGCGCTGGTCGACGGCCGCGAAGAGGAAGCTCGTCGCGAGCGCGTCGCGGTCCTCGAAGGGCGCGAGCGTGACGACGGTGCGGCCCACGAGGCTCTTCGCCTCCTCGGCGCCCGCGAGGCGGGCCATGCTCGGGTTGGCGAAGAGGATGACGCCGCGGTCGTGCACAAGGACGCCTTCCGGGCTGTTGTCGACGAGCTGGCGGTAGCGCTCCTCGCTTTCGGCGAGCTCGGCGCTGCGCTCGCGGAGGCGCTCGCGCAGGTCGCGCGCGGTGCCGACGCTCACGGCCACGGCGACGGCGGAGAAGGACGCGAAGAGCGAGCGCAGCCCCTCGTCGGGGCCGGGCGTCGCGACGCCGGAGGAGTAGATGGCCGCGTGGAGCGGGATGCTGAGGAGGCCGACGAGAAGGCCGCCGCTCGCGCCGAAGGCCCATCCGGCGACGACGGCGGGCAGCGCGTAGAGCGCGCCGACGCCGCTGCCGGCGCGGTCGCCGAGCGCGAGGAAGGCGAAGAGATAGCAGGCGAGCGAGGCGGCCGTCGCGGCCCAGGCGGCGGCGCGTCGCTCGGGCGCGCGGCGTCGGCGCCACGGCGGTTCGATCCACGTGCTGATCGCGTGCGCGGCGCGGCTCTGGTGCGGTCCAAGATCCATCTGCGCGGTCCCGGCGGTGGCTCGTCCACGTCGCGCTTAACCCGTCGCGGCCGCGGCCTTGCGGCCGAGGTCCGCGGCGGTTGAGCGCTCGCTCACGACGCGGAGCGCGGCTGCGGCGCGAGCGTGTCGAGCGGGAGCGTGGGCAGGCGGAGCACGCCCTCCTGCACGGTGACGACGCCCGGCTCGGTGAGGCCGCCTTCGGGGCCGCCGTATCCGCGGTCGGTGCCGGTGGAGCGGAGGACGAGCACGAGCTTGCTTCCCGGCTGCACGACGTGGTCGATGGGCAGGAACCGCAGCTCGAAGGCGCGCGTCTCGGTGGGCGTGAGCGGCGCGTACTCGCGGTGGCCGTTCCGGTGCGCGGCGTTGAGCCAGCCCATGATCACGATCTGGCGCTCGCCGTCCGCGCTCTCCTCGTAGAGCTCCGCGTAGTAGTACGTGCTCCCGCCGCGCGCGAGCGACGCCTCGAAGACGTACGTGGGGACGCCGCTCACGTAGAGGCCGTCGGGGAACGGCTCGCTCACCGTCTCGATGCTCAGCGGCACCGGCTCGGGGACCATCGAGCCGTAGAGCGGCGCGCGCACGGGTGTGGCGAGATAGCGTCCGGCGGCGGTCGGGACCTCGACGAGGGTGGCGTCGGCGGAGGGCCACACGTCGCCTGCTCGGTGAAGGCGCGTGTTCGTGAGGACCTCCATGCTCGGCGCGTCGAGGATGCCCGTGTCGCGGCCGAGGAGCCAGTGGTCGAACCACGCCTGGAGCATGAGCCACTGGTCCGCCCGCGGCGTGTACGCGTGCTCGTACGAGCCGAAGACGCCGCGCTTGGGGACCTGCAGCGCGTTGAAGAAGTCCGGGATGGGGTTCGCCTTGACGTTGTTGTCCCAGAAGCCCTGCTCGAGGTAGACGGGGACCTGGATGCGGTCGACGAGCTCCGTGAGGTTGCGCTCGACGAAGTAGCGGGAGTAGAGGTCGCGCGGGTCGTTGCCCAGCGTCAGGGCGGCGGGGTCGCAGAAGGCGTCCACGCGGTACTCGACCGGCGCGAGCGGGTTCGACGGGTCGTCCGTCGTCGCGGCGGCGTGGCTCACGGCGTAGCCGACGAGGCCGGTGCTCAGCGTGCGGCCGGTGTTGACGCCGCCGGGCACGTAGTTCGCGTACATGTCGATGGCCGGCGCGCCCGCGAAGATGGCGGCGAGGTGCTTGGGCTGCGCGACGGCGGCCGCGACGGGCGTGAAGCCCTCGTAGCTCACGCCCATCATGCCGACCTTGCCGTTCGACCACTCCTGCGCGCCCAGCCAGTCGACGACGTCGCGCAGGTCGCTCTGGTCGATGGCGCCGCGCATGGCGAAGCAGCCGCCGGAGAGTCCGGTGCCGCGCAGGTCCATGACGGCGAGCGCGTAGCCGCGCGGCGCGAAGTACTTCATCGCCGGGAGCTTCGCGATGCCGTTGGCCTCGCGGTCGGGCGTGTTGTAGGGGGACGCGATGAGGAGGACCGGCACCTTCTCGTCGGTCTCGGGCCGCATGATCTCCACGTGGAGAAGCGCGCCGTCGGCCGACGCGGCGACCTTGTGGTGCTCGGGCTCGAGCGTCGCGAGCGTCGGCTTCGAGAGCGCGTCGAGCTTGAGGAGGCCCGCGGCGCCGTCGAGCGGCTTCGCCGACACCGTCAGCTCGACCTCGAAGGGCGCGGCGCGGCGCGCGCCGGTGAGCGCGTCGCCGGGGAGCAGGTTGCGGACGTAGACGACCCACGTCGCGCCGTCGTTCATCGACGCGACGCCGCGGCAGGTGAGAGGGCCTTCGACGGGCACGTACCACGCCTGATAGCGCGTGACGCGGCACATGGAGAGGCCGGACGCCTTGTCCGCGACGGCGACGGAGAAGCCGCGCTCCGGCTCGCGCACCGTCGCCTCGAAGAAGGTGATGCCCTTTGGAAGCTCGAACTCGTACTCCTCGAGCCCCGCCGTCTCGCCCACGAGCCGGAACAGGACGTCGCCGTCGGGCAGCACCTCGCGCGCGGCGCCGGGGATCTCCAGCGCGTCGAGCGCGGCGAGCCCGAGCGCGTTCGGGTCGAGGCGCGCGCCGGGCGCGACGCAGCCGGCCGCGAGGAGCGAAAGGACGAACGGGACGACGAGGAGCCTCCCACGCATGCGGCGCGAGCTTGCCGCCGGGGCCTTAAGCGTTCGCGCGGCCGCGACGCCCATCCGCGGGGGTGGCAAATCGTTAAGAAGGGGAACCCCGCTCGGGCGCTCCTCCAAGGGATGCCGCCTTGGCTTAGAGGTATAGCGACGCCTTGGTAAGGCGTAGGTCCCGGGTTCGATTCCCGGAGGCGGCTCTTCTACGGCAGCTTCAGGCGCCCGTCGAGGAAGTCCGTCACGTTCTGCTGGAGCTTGCGCACGTCCTCCTCGTCCATCCACGGGTTCGAGAGGTGCGCGATGATCTCCTCGGCGCTCATGCCCAGGCGCCTCCCCTCCTCGACGGCCACGGCGTACCCTTCGACCTCCGTGATGCGGTCGACGTAGGCGTAGCGCTCGTCCCACAGGTCGCGCCCCTCGTGGTGCTGGCGGATGTGCGTGATCTCGTGCAGCATGTCCAGGTAGAGGTCGACGTCCGTCCCCGTCCTGTAGTACTCCTCGGCAAGGACGATGCACGGCGTCTCCACGTCCACGTAGGCGAAGCCGGCGCCGCGCTTGATGTGGACGAGGCAGCTGCGAAGAAGCTCCTCCCGCCGCTTCGGGTCCGGCTCGATGCGCGCAAGCCCCGGGCTCTCCGCCGCGCGCGGGAAGACGCGCAGGTACGGGTGGAGCCCCGTCGGCAGGCCCCGGTCGAGAAGGGCGAACTCGGGGACCTGGACGTTCTTCACGCCGCCGCGACGGGGGAGCACCCACTTGAAGGCGACGAAGGGAGCGAGGGAGGAG
>DASRYU010000044.1:0-15764 GCA_035687045.1 Thermoplasmatota archaeon
GCGATCGGCGTCGCCATCCTTGGTGCGATCAGCCTTGTGGGGGGCCGTAGCCGGCCTCGCGGCGCGTTCCCCTTCGCGCTCTTCGCTCTCCTCTGGGGCGTCCAGATCGCGCTCGCGAACTTCGCGAACGTCGCGACGAGCGAACCCCTCTACCGCCTGCTCATCCTGACGACGCTGGCGTGCCTCATCGCGATCCCGTACTTCCTCATGGAGTTCGTCGTCGCGTGGGCGCCGGCGAACGCCCCCTGGGCGAGCGCCTGGCGCTTCACGACCATCGGCGTCGCGGCGCTGGCCGCCGGCGTCTTCGTCTTCTCGCCCAGCTCCCTCTTCCAGGGCGCGATCCAAGGCCCATCCGGCCGCTACTTCCCCGATTGGGGGAGCCTCCACGTCGTCCTCGTCGCGCTTCCCTTCTTCCTTTCCTTCGGGTTCGCGCTCCTCGCGCTCGCGCACGCCCGTCTGCAGGCGCCCACGCCGCGCACGGCTTCGCGCATCTCCATCCTCCTCGCGGGACTCGGCATCTACGTCGGCTTCGCCGCGGGGATGAACGTCACCTTCTACGCGCAGCTCTTCCAGGAGGCGCCGCGCCCTGACAACCTGCTCTTCACGCTCGTCTTCCTCGCGCTCGCCATCACGGCGGTCGTCGTGGCGGCGAAGCTGATCCGCCACGCGCGCCGCCAGGCGATCCGCGCGGATGCCCGGCGCGACTACGCCGTCGCCGCGGCCATCCTTCTGCCGCTCCTCGCGGGTGTCGGCGAGGGCAGCCTGATGCTGGAGCGCTGGGAATCGACCGGCCTCTGGCGCCTTCTCGGCGTCGGCGTCCTCACGTACGGCATCGCGCGCTGGCGCATCTACGACCTGCCGCAGCGCGCGACGCAGGCCGCCGCGACGGCGACCGGCACCACCGCCGCCGTCGCCACGGGCGCCGCCGCGTACGGCGCCGGCACGCTCACCGCGAGCGGCCCCGCGCTGCCGGTCACCCTCGGTCTTCTTGTCCTCGCCGCCGCGCTCATCCCCGCCGTCTCCTTCGCGCGGCGCCTCTTCGGCATCGGCCGCACGAAGGCGCTCCCCGACGTCGAGGAGGTCCTCTACGGGCAGCGCATCGACGCCTACCGCGCCGCCGTCGAGGCGTCGCTCGCGCGCGGCACGTTCGACGAGGACGCCGAGTTCCTCGCCGCGCTGCGCGAGCGCTTCGGCATCACGCTCGACGAGGACCGCGTGCTCACGCACCTCGCGAAGTCCAGCGTCATCGTCGCGCGCGACCGGGACGCGTGGGACGCCTACGAGCGCCTGCGCCTGCTGGGCGAAGGCGGCGGCGGCCGCACCTGGCTCGCGCGCGACCGCGTCCGCGACCGCCTCGTCGTCCTCAAGGAGCCGCTCGAGCGCTGGCAGCAGGAGCCCGCCGCCCGCGAGGCCGTGCTGCGCGAGGCCCGCCTCGCCGCGAAGGTGCGCCACCCCAACGTCGTGAGCGTCGAGGAGGTCGTCGAAGGCAAGGGCTCTCCCGTCATCGTGATGGAGTACCTCGAAGGCGGAAGCCTCGGGCAGATCCTCCGCGCGCGCGGGACGCTGAAGTGGCCGGAGGCGCGCGCCCTCATGCTCGACGTGCTGCGCGGCCTCGAGGCCGTGCACGCCAACGGCATCGTCCACCGCGACATCAAGCCGAGCAACATCCTGCTCACCGGCGACGGCGTCGCGAAGATCGCCGACTTCGGCATCGCGGTCTCGCCGCAGGCGAGCGGGGCGCGCACGATGGTCATCGATCCGTCGCACTCCACCATCGCCGGCACGCTGCACTACATGGCGCCCGAGGCGCGCGCCGGCGCCGCGCCCGACCGCCGCGCCGACCTCTACAGCTGCGCGGCCGTCCTCCACGAGATGCTCTACGGCGCGCCCCCGGGCCTGCCCTCGCCGCTTGTCGTGCGCCACGACCTCCCCGCGCCGCTGGCGCCGCTGCTGCAGCGCGCGCTGGCGACGGACGCGAACGCGCGCCTGCCGACCGCGCGCGCCTTCGCGGACGAGCTCCAGAAGATCGCGTGACGCTCGCGTCCCCGTTGGGGGAAGATTGATGTCTCCGAAGGCATCAGGGTGACTACTCCCTCGCGGGAGTGGTGGGTGGACATCTCGTGCCGGTCACACAGGACAGACTGACGCGTCTGCGCGAGTTCGGCCTCTCGGAGTACGCCGCCCGCTCCTACCTCGCCTTGCTGGACCTCGGCATCGCCGAGGCGCGCGACGTCTCGTCCATCTCCAAGGTGCCCCAGGCGAAGATCTACCACGTCCTGGAGCAGCTCCACGACAAGGGGCTCGTCGTCATCCTCCCCGAGTTCCCCAAGAAGTACGCGCCCGTGCCGTTCGAGGAGTACCTCGGCCGCCTCTACGAGGAGCACACGAAGGCCGCCGCGGCCATCGAGGAGGAGCGCGCGGCGCTCGCCGAGATGTTCCGCGTGATGGGCGACACGGACGTGGGCGATCGAGGCTTCTTCACCGTCATCCGCGGGCGCCGGAACGTCCTCGCGAAGATCGAGGAGATGATCGCCCAGACGCAGAAGGACCTCGTCATCCTCGGCACCTCCGGCACCGCCTCGCGCGCGACGCACATGATCCCCGAGCTCCGCCGCGCGCGCGAGCGCGACGTGCGCGTGCGCATGCTCGCGCCCGTGGACGCGGAGACCATCGAGAAGCTCGCGCCCATCGCGCAGCACGTGGACCTCCGCGCTCGCGAGCTGGGCGAGGAGGAGCAGAGCAGCAAGGTCGCCATCGTCGTCTCCGACTCCGCCCGCGCCTTCCTCATCCACTTCGTCCCGGACGACAACAACCTCTACTCCGGCAAGGACATCGGCGTCTTCACCGACCAGGAGGCGATGGTCGCCGCCATCCAGGCCATCGTGCAGCCGCACTGGACGCGCTCTGCTCCGTACGAGCGCCGCCGCGCCGAGATCGCGGAAGGCCGCGAGCCCGAGTTCACGCGCGTCTACAGCACCGAGCAGGAGGCGCGCGAGGCGCTCACGCGGGCGCTCGACGCGAGCACGAAGGAGGTCCTCGTCGTGAACGGCCTCACGGGTGCGCGCACGCCCCAGGAGCTCGCCGCCGGCGGACGCCGCGCGAAGGGCGCGCGGTGGCGCGCGGTGCTCGACCTGCGCGACCTCGAGGAGACGCAGCAGTGGGGGAAGATCGCCGAGGACGGCGGCATCGACGTCCGCCACGCGCGCACCGCCGCGATGGCGCGCCAGGTCATCCTCGACGGCCGCGAGGCGTTCTACGCGCTCGGGGACGGCGACGGACGCAGCGAGGTCGTCGTCCACACGAACGCGGTCGCGGTCGTCCGCACGATCCGCTCGCACTTCGAGCGCGCGTGGAGCGCGAGCGCGCCGCTCGAGGACCGCCGCCGCGAGCTCGAGATCTTTCCCGGTCTCCAGCCGCACGACATCGGCATCGGCCGCCTCTTCCACATCCTCCGCGACGCCGTCGTCGTCGCCGACGCGCGCGACGCCATCGCGCTCTGGAACCCCGGCGCTGCGACCATCTTCGCGCGCGACGCGAGGCAGGCGCGGGGTCTCCCGCTCGCGGATGTCATCGCGCCCGAGGAGCGCAAGGCGTTCTCCGAGCGGCTGCAGCGCTTCCGCGAGAAAGAGGACGCGAGCGGCGCGGAGTTCTTCGAGACCGAGGGGCTTCGCGCGCAGGAGCGCTTCCCCATCGAGGTGACGCTGAGCCTGCTGCGCACGCCCGAGGGCGACCGCTACGTCGTCGCCGTCATCCGCGACATCACCGCGCGCAGGCGCGCGCTCGCCGCGGAGCGCGACGCCGACCGGCTCGCGAAGCGCCTGCTCGTCGCCACGCTCGAGGGGACGCCCGACGGCATCCTCGTCATCGCCGCCGACGGCCGCATCAGCGGGTACAACCAGAAGTTCCGCGAGATGTGGAAGATCCCCGCCGAGGTCATGGCGACGGGCGACGACGAGCGCGCCCTGGCGTACGTCCTGGACCAGCTCGCGGACCCGGACGGCTTCCACGCGCGCGTGCGCGAGCTCTACGCGCGACCCGACGCCGAGAGCCGCGACATCCTGAGGTTCAAGGACGGGCGCGTCGTCGAGCGCTACTCGAAGCCGCAGCGCCTCGACACGGGCGAGATCGTCGGCCGCGTCTGGGCCTTCCGCGAAGTGCCGCCGAAGAGCGCGTAGCGCCTCAGGCCGTCCTGCGCCCCGCCGCGACGCCGAGCTGGATCGCGAGGAACGTCAACGTCACGTCGCAGCGCTCGAGGTAGCGGTCGAAAAGAAGGCGCAGCACGATCAGCGCGACCGCGACGGAGGCCGAGATGGCAGCGGCGCGCTCGAGAAGCCCCAGGGGCGCGGGCACGTCGAGAAGGTTCGCGATGCTGGTCGCCGCGGTGGCGACGACGCCGAGCGCGAGGAGGAAGGTGACGACGCCGCGCGCCCGCTGCACGCGCAGCGCGTGCGTGAGGGCGCGGCAGTAGCGGTCGCGCAGCGTCTCGAGGTCCTTCGCGGGCATGGCGAGCTCGCCGAGGAAGCCGCCCATGAGGTGGTACTTGCTTTTCGCGAACCAGCTCGTGAACTCGAGCGCCTCGTCCCCGAGCGTGTGCCCGGGCTCGCGCACGAACGGGGTGGGGGACCGGCGGGCATCGCGGCGGTCGGCGTGGCGCACCATCGGCCGTCCCTCGCCGCCGGGGAAGGTAGGCGCTGTGGCCGGCTCGTCGCTGCGCGCGTCCTCCGGGCGGCTCACCACTTGAAGCGGCGCTCCGCGACGTCGGGGGGAGGCGAGCGGCCGGTGACGTCCATCACGATGCGCCAGAACGTCGGGTTGTCGACGCCGTTGTGCTGGACGTCCCACTCGCGGTAGCGCTCGATGAACGTCTGCACCGTCTGCTTCGACTGCCCCTCGGTGTGCGCCTTGATGCGGTTCGCGATCTCGAGCTGCTGCTCCTTCGGGACGCCGCTGATGCCGTTCTTCTCGAGGCGGTCGTTCACGGCCGTCGTGCCGGTGTGCTTGCCGAAGACGAAGCGCCGCTCGCGGCCGAGGTCCTCGGCCTGGATCGGCTCGTAGGTGGCGGAGTTCTTGATGACGCCGTCGGTGTGGATGCCGCTCTCGTGGGTGAAGGCGTTGTAGCCGACGACGGGCTGCGTGAGCCCCACCGGGACGCCCGTCGCGTCCTCCACGGCGCGCGAGAGCTCCATGAGCTTCTCGACCTTGATGTTCGTCTTGACCTTGTAGAGGTCGCGCAGCGCCATCACGACCTGCTCGAAGGCGACGTTGCCGGCGCGCTCGCCGATGCCGTTGATCGTGCAGTTGATGACGGGGATGCCCTCCTCGATGGCGGCGAGCGCGTTCGCCGTCCCCAGCCCGTAGTCGTTGTGGTTGTGGAAGCCGAACTCGGCCTTGTTGTTCACGCGCTTCCGGATCTCCGAGAACCACCAGCGCGTCGCGGCGGGCGTCATGACGCCGACGGTGTCGCAGAAGAGCGCGCGGTCCGCGCCCGCGTCGATGCAGGCGTTGTAGAGCTTCTGGACGACGTCGAGGTCCGCGCGGACCGTGTCCTCCGTGACGATGGTCGTCTTGAGGCCGTGCGACTTCGCGTACTCGACCGCGTCCACGGCCATCGCGATGGCCTCCTCGCGCGTCTTCTTGAGCTTGTACTTGAGGTGCACGTCGCTGATCGCGATGAACGGCGACACCTCGTCCACGTCCGCCTTGAGGCACGCGTCGATGTCGCTGCGCAGCGTGCGGCACGCGCCCAGCACGCTCGCGCGCAGCCCCTCCTTCGCGATGGCCTTGACGGCGGCGATCTCGCCAGGCGAGATGGCGGGGATGCCGCAGTTCATGATGTCGACGCCGATCTCGTCGAGCATCTTCGCGAGGCGCACCTTCTCCTCGAGGGTGTAGTAGACGCCCGGCGTCTGCTCGCCGTCGCGCAGCGTCTCGTCCCAGAAGATGACCCGCTCGGGAAGGCGCCTGGGGAGGTTCGCTTCGACCGTCCAGTTGTGGACCAGGATGTCGTCCGAGCCGGGCATGGCGCGGTATCCGCCCCCCGACAGAAAAGCTTGATTCCTGCCGCACGCGCCGGACCTCGTTCGCGGCCCCGCATCGAGCCTCGCGCGCCCTCGCGTACCGGCGAACCTTAAGCCGCGCGAGCGGTCTCGCCTGGGCGTGGCGGACCGGCGCGGCCTCGCGACGCGGCTCCAGTTCGCGCGCGGCGGGCGCCTCGACGCCGTGAAGAAGATCGGCGCGGGGCTCGCGGGCCTCTTCCTGTTCGTCCTGGCCCTCCAGATCATGAAGGCGAGCGCGCGGGGCCTCGCCGGGCTCGTCGACGGCATCGGCGTCGACAGCCCATGGAGCGCGCTCGGGTTCGGCTGGCTCTTCGCGTACCTCGTGCTCTCCGGAAGCCCCGTCGCCGCCGTCGCGCTCTCGTTCTTCGCGAGCGACGTCATCGACGCGCTCGAGACGTTCACGATGATCGCGGGGAGCCGCTTCGGCGCGAGCTTCGTCGTCCTCCTTCTTGGCTTCCTCTACATGCTCCGCGGGCGCTCCCGCGGGCGAAGCCTCGAGATGGGCGTGCTCTCGCTCCTCACGACCTACGTCGTCTACGGCATCGCCATCCCCGTCGGCGCGTTCCTTCTTCTCTCGGGGGTCTTCGACGGCTTCCGCCCGGCGCTGCCCACCTCCGTCTTTGACCTCATCGAGCTCGTGTACGACCCCGTCGTGGCGGCGCTCCAGCGCTTCCTTCCCGACATCGTCCTCTTCGCGAGCGGCGTCGCCACCATCGTCGCGGCGTTCGCGCTCTTCGACAAGGCGCTCCCCGACCTCGCCGAGGAGTCCCCGATCAAGGGGCTCGAGCAGCACGTGTACCGCCCCGCCGTCATGTTCGGCCTCGGCTGCGTCATCACGCTCTTCACGCTGAGCGTCAGCGTGTCGCTCGGGCTTCTCGTGCCGCTCTCGGCCAAAGGCATCGCCCGCCGCGAGAACGTCATCCCCTACATCATGGGCGCGAACATCACGACCTTCGTGGACACGCTCCTCGCGACGCTCCTTCTTGACAAGCCGGAGGCGTTCACCGTCGTCCTTGTCGAGATGCTCGCCGTCGCCGCGGTGAGCCTCGTCATCCTCCTCCTGTTCTACTCGCGCTTCGAGCGCACGCTCCTCGCGCTCTCCCGCCGCATCCTCGCCACGCGCGCGTCGCTCACGACGTTCGTGCTCGTCATCTTCGTGGTCCCACTCCTCCTCCTGGTGCTGTGATATGGAAGCTGAACGACCCCGCCCCATCCGCGTCGTCCTCTTCGTCGACGACTCCGAGCACTGGCACTCGGCCGCGCGGCTCCTTGGCGAATTCATCCGTCGCGCGGGCGGCCACGTCACCATCACGTCGTCGCTCCTTCTGCCCGGCTCGCGGCAGCGCGCGATGCAGAAGGCGAAGGACATCCTCGGGCTCGCGGAGGAGCAGGTCGCGCTCCACGGGCGCGCCGGCATCATCGAGTACACGCTCCCCGACGTCGCGCGCCAGGCGGACGCGGACCTCGTCATCGTGGGCCGCCTCGGCAGCGCGGACCGCCTCACGAGCGGGCTCATCGCGCACCTTGTCGCCAAGCGCACGCCCGCGAGCGTCCTCATCGCGCGCGGCCGGCCTCAGGTGCTGCGCAAGATCGCGGTCGCGACGGAAGGCGCGCGACACGGCGCGAGCGACTTCGAGCGCGCGGCGGAGATCGCGCGCGCGTTCGGCGCGCAGCTCGACATCCTCCACGTCGTCAACCAGATGGGCCTCACGGACAAGGGGCAGGAGGAGATCGAGGAGGATCTCCGGGACTTCCTGCACAGCGACGCGCCGGAAGCGGGGCACCTGCGCGAGCTCGAGGCGCGGCTGCGCGAGCAGGGGCTGCAGGGGCGCATCATCGTGCGCGCGGGTCTTGTCGTCGAGGAGCTCATCGAGGCGGTGCGCGAAGGCGGGCACGACCTCCTCGTCATCGGAGCGCACGACATCGGCGCGCCCGGCGCGCACCTCTACGAGGACTTCGCGAGCCTCATCCTTCGCGCGAGCCCCGTGAGCACGCTGGTCGTGCGCGACCGCGCGCGTAGACCTATCAACGACTGAAGCGGCGCCGCGGGTGCAGCGCGTGTTTCCTCTGCGCGACCGTGGGTGTGCGTCACTCTGCCCAAAGAGCAACGCTTAATACAAACACGCACGCCTTTTGAGGCTGGGAAGGTCTGCGAACGCGCAGAACTTCCTGATGCGGACGAGAAAGCCATGAAGACGATGCTCATCGTGGAGAACTCCCAGGGTCGCGAGCGCCTCTACCAGGCGGCAGAGGAGGGGCTGGCGGAGAACGAAGCGATCGTGAAGATCACCGACACGATCAGTCTCGAATCCTCGACGCTGACCGTCCCGATGAGCCCGATCGCGGAGGTCGTCGCGCGCGAGGCGCCGAAGCTTCTTCCCGGCGGCGTCACGGCGCTCATCAGCTACGTCAAGATCCCCGCGGACAACCTCCGCGCCACGGAGTACCGCATGGAAGGCACCGAGGTCGTCGCGTCGCGCGAAGTGACCCTCCAGCCCGAGCGCATCGGCAAGGGCGTCGCCGGCGCCGGCATGCGCGCCTGAACGCGCGTCCTCCTTCCCTCGTCTCCTTTTCCCATTTCTTTTCGACCAGCGGACGCGAGGGCGCGTCGCCTCCGCGCCCGCCGGTCGGACGCGCGCGCTCAGCCGCGGCGCCGCGCCGCGAGAAGCGCCGCCGCCGCGAGCGCGAGCGCCACGAGCGCGACGCCCGGCGACGGAACCTGCGCTTCCGGCGCCTCGCCGTGCGCCGTCGGCGTGCCGTGCGCGCCGCCCGCGCTCTGCATGGCATCGCTCGAGGACTCGGCGCTGCGCCCGCCGAAGGGCCACCAGCCGCCGCCGCTGCTGCCTCCTCCCGTGGTGGAGACGCTCGTGCAGCCGGGGCAGGAGTTGGCGTGCGGGCCGCTGCCGTCGTTCGCGAAGAGCCGCGCGTCGCCCTCGGCGGCCAGGCCGCCGCGCAGGTCGCGCTGGGGCAGCGTCACGACGAGGCTCGTGTGGTCGGTGACGAAGCCGTGCCGCAGCGCGAGCTCCTTGATGCGCGCCGTGGTCGCGCCCGTCGGGCCCTCGGCGTCCTCCTGCTCCTGCAGCGCGCGCACCTCGTGGTACGCGACGAGGCGAGGGAGGAACGGCAGGTCGCCCGGCTCGCCGCCGCCGAACGTGTAGCGGCGCGCTCCCTCGGAGGACCAGCCGGTGACGTCGCCCCGGATGCCGCGGGCGGGGTCGTAGGTGCCGACGACAAGAAGCTCGCTTCCCGCGAAGAGCGTGCGCGCGCCCGTGTGGTGCGCCTCGACGCCCGGGCCGTAGGAGATGGCGACGTCGCGCAGGATGGGCGTCGTGAGGAGCGCCATGAAGCGGCGCAGGTCGACCTCCGCGCCGGCGCCGGGCGGCACGCGCACCGCGGCGCCCTCGCCCTCCTGCGCGAGCGCGCGCACGAGCGTCCAGTCCGCGTCGTCGCCGAAGGCGATTCCGAAGACGGGGATGCCGCGCTCGTTGAGGCTCGCGGCGATCGAGCGCAGCTCGGTGCGCGAGGTGACGCCCGCGGTGGGCTGGCCGTCGGTGAGGAGCACGAGGGCGGGGAAGCGCTCCTCCGAGCGGGCCCAGTCGACGCCGGCGAAGCCGGCGAACCCGCGGCGGAGGCCGGCCTCGATGTTCGTGCCGCCGCCGTCGAAGAGCGCCTGGACCTCGCGGACGGCGCGCGTGCGGTTCTCCGGCGTCATCGGCAGGAGGCCGCTCCACGAGGAGCGCGCGTCGCTCGAGAAGGCGACGATGTGGAGGCGGTCGTCCTCGTCGAGCGCCGCGACCACCTGCTTCGACGCGTCGATCATCTGCTGGAGCTTCATCCCGCCCATGCTGCCGGAGACGTCGAGCACCATCACGAGGTCCATGGGCAGCTGCTCGGCGTCGGCGGGCGCGCGGAAGCGGTGCGCGAAGTACCCCTTGCCGTCGACGACGGTCGTGAGGAGCGAGCCCGCGTCGGCCGTCGGGGCGAGGATGTAGCTCGCGGAGAACGGCGTCGGGTGCTCGACGCCCGGGCGCGGGCCGACGCCGTAGCAGACCGTGCGCGCGTTCGAGGCGTCCGCGATGGGCGGGTGCACGGCGGGGCGGACGCAGGAGTCGCGGCTTCCGCCTGGCTCGCCCCAGAGGGAGAGGACGCCGTCCGAGTCGCGAACGGTGACGATGAACTGCGCGCCAAGGTCCTGGCCGAAGCCGGAGACCGGCGCCTCGAGGGAGAGGTTGTACACGCCGCGGTCGGCGGCGAGGTAGCGCTCGTACGTGAGGACGGCCGTGACGCTCGTGAACTCGGCGACGTTGATGAGGTACGAGTAGACGGACGTGCGGCGCGCCTTCTCGACGAGCCCCCCCGTCTGCTCCTGCGCCTTCCACGCCTCGTACTCCTCGCGGGCGGCTTCGCGGTCCTTGATCTCCGCCTCGAAGGTGGTGCCATCGCGCGTGACGGTGAGGCCGGTGACGAAGGCATCGTCCGGCACGCGCACGACGAAGGGGAACTCGGGGTCCGGGCCCTGGTTGCGGATGTCGGCGATGACCTTCACCACCGCGTAGTTGTCGCGCACGTCCGCATGGACGGTGGTGAAGACCGTCCAGGTGCTGTCGGTGCGCACGGGCTCCGACGCGACGGCGAGGGGGGTCAGCAGCAGGGCGAGCACGAGGAGGGGCGCGAGCGGGCGCATGGACATGGTCAGGTCGGCGCGGAGGATAGCACCTCCAAACGCGGTCGGCCGCGGCCGAACACCTGTTCGGCGGCCGCCCATTTTGACCGTCCTGGGCCGGCGAAAGGTGTTCGGTCCACGCCGAACAGCGGCCCACCCCTTAAGCGCCCAGGCGCCGACTGTTCCCGTAGTGACGACGCCAGCGCCGGCCAGCGGGGACGACATCCCCATCGACGTCGACCTCATCAAGGTCCTCGCGTCGGACACGCGGCGCGACATCCTCCGCCTGCTGGGGGAGCGGCGCCGCACGCTGAGCGAGCTTGCCGAAGCGACCGGCCTGAAGAAGGCGACCATCCTCGAGCATCTCGAGAAGCTTGTCGGCGCGAACCTCATCCGCCGCATCGACGACGGCGAGCGCATCTGGGTCTACTACGAGCTCACGCACCGCGGCCTGCGCATCGTCCGCCCCGCGCGCACCACGCGCTTCTACCTCATCATGGCGGGCTCCGCGCTCGCCCTAGTCCTCCTGGGAGCCGTCGTCGCCGCGAACATGATGGGCGGCTTCGGCGGCCAGGTCGGCCAGAGCGCGAGCGACTCCACGGGGCAGCTCTACGCGGAAGGGGACGTGCGCGCGAGCGCGCCCCTCGTCGTCTACCGCGGCTTCGACGACCGCGTGAGCATCGGCATCGACGGGCCGACGCCGGAAGGCTCCATGCTCCTCGTCGCCGAGCACGAGCTCGCGGTGAGCGACGGCCGCGCCGTGCTCGACGCCTCCACCGTCGACGCGCTGCCCGAGGGTCGCCACGCGCTGCGCCTGCGCACGCCCGCCGGCGAGCTCGCGCTCCCGTCCTTCCTCGACGTCCGCGAGCCCCCGGTGGCGCTCGCGCCGCTGGCGCTGGGCGAGAACTCCACCGGGCAGCTCCTGCTCAGCGTCGGAGCGCCGGGCATGCCGCCCCCGTCGAACCTCACCGTCCTCGTCGAGGGCGAGCCCGTGGAGCTCACCCTCCTCGGCCGCGAGTACGCGCTCGGCCGCACGCCCGACGCCCCCGGCGCCTTCAGCGTGCGCGTGGGGCGGCTCGTGGAGCGCGAGATCCTCGTCCTGCCGGAGGTGGACGTCCTCGCGACGCGCGACAACGACACGCTCCTCCTCACGCTGAGCGACAAGCAGGGCCCCGTGGCCGGCGCGGACGTCGCGCTCGCCGCCCAGCCGCTGGGCGTCTCCGATGAGAACGGCACCGTCGTCGCCGCGTGGCCTGCGGAGGGCGAGCACGCGCTGCGCGTCCTCACGGCAGACGGCCGTGACATCGCGCGAGCGGTCCTCGTGGACGAGAGCGGCATGCACGCGCTGCCTGCCCGCCTCAGCCTTGCCGCCTACTCGGAGCCGGGCATCCAGACGCTCGCGGCCCTCGTCGACGTCACGAACCACGGCGTCGTCGAGGAGACGGTGACGCTCGTCGCGCGCCTGGACGGCACCGCCATCGCGAGCACGCGCGTCGACGTCGCCGCCGGCGCCCGCGCCGAAGCGCGGCTCTTCGCCAACGTCCCGCTCACGGCGCCCGTGGTCATCGAAGCCTACGGCGCGCGCGCCGCGTCCACTCCGGTACTCGCGGGGCGATACGCCGCTCTGGAGCCCTACAGCGGCAGCCCGAACGCGAGCGGCGGCGAGGAGGACGTGCTGGCCAGCGCGCCCAGGAGCGGCTGGGAGAGCGACGGGGTCGCGGCGGGAACGAGCTCGGAGAAGTCGACCGCCGCGCTGCGCATGATGGGGCGCGCCCCCGACGCGACGACGACGCTCTACCCGCTCGGCTCGCCGCTGCCCCAAGCCGCGGAGGGCATGGCCCAAAGTCCCGAGCCGCAGGTGCCCTTCCCGCCGACGGCGCTCCTTCTCGCGGCCGTCGCCGCGATGGCGCTCCTGCTGCGGCGGCGCGCGGGGGCGCGGTGAGGGGGCTTCAGTCGGACTTCAGGTCCTCGGCGGCGTGGAAGAGCCCCTGGATGTGGGAGTAGACGTCCTCCATCCCCTCGAGCGTGTCGCCCGAGACCGCGTACGCCTTCGTGAGCCCCTGCATCGCGTCGAGGACGCGGAAGGCGTCGGTGCTCATCTGCGTGTAGAGGTCGGGCTTCTCCGCGAGGAGCGCGTCCTCGAGCGCCGCGGGCTCCTCGCTCCACGTGCCGATGCGCGTGAGCTCCTCCTCCTTGAGGAGGTCGCGCTTCGAGATGACGTTGACGAGCGGGACCTGGAAGCGGAACTGCGTCGTCGCCGAGAGCATGAGCATCGACACGAACGCGCTCGGGCGCCGCGCGAGGAACGGGTCGAGAAGGAAGATGATGACGCTGCGGCCCGGCGCGAGGAGCTCCATCGTGATGCGGCCGCTCTCGCGGAAGACGAAGAGCTCCGTCTGGCCGGGCGTGTCGACGAGGATGATCGGCGCGCGGAACTCCTGGAGGACCTCCTGGAGCTCGCCCAGGCGCAGCGCGATGAGGTCGGCGGCCATGATCTGCGCGCCGTTGGGGCCGAGCTCGTACTGGTCCATGACGTCGGAGAGGCGGATCCAGTCGCGGATGTCCACGTCCGCCTGGTAGGGGAGCATCTCGGCCCCGGGGTCGAGGTTGAGCGTGACGCAGTCGAGCCCGCGCTCCTTGAGCCAGCGCTGCATCGCCCAGGTGAAGCGCGACTTGCCGCTGCCGGCCGTGCCGACGATGTAGACGTAGACGGGCTCTTCGGCCACGCGTCGCCCACTCCGCCCTGACGCATGAAGCTTGGCCGCGGGCGGAGCGCCTCAGCGGAGCGGCGCCGTGAGGAGCGTCAGCCGCACGCCGAGCGTCTCCTCCGCGAGAGCCACCTGCGGCCCCAGCCGCACGTAGATGCCGTTCCCCGTCTGCACGCCGCCCGCGCCCACGCCGTGGTCCGCGTAGTTCGCGCTGCTCACGATGCCCACGGCCCGCCCGTCGGCGCTGATGACCGGGCTGCCGCTGTCGCCGCCCCCCGCGACGTCGAAGACGTGGACGAGCCGCGGGTGCGCGAGGTGGAGCGCGAGCGCCGTGCGCCCGTGCGCGGGCTGCTCGAGCGCGCAGCAGTCCTCCACCTCGGGCTCGCCGTTCACGCCGTGCACGCCCCACCCGTAGTGGTGGAGGAGCGCTGGCTCGGACGACAGCTCGTCGTGGAGCGCCGTGGGCCCGCCGAAGTGCGCCATCTGCGGGCTCACCGCGACGCCCGCGTCGAGCCGGATGAGCGCGAAGTCCCACTCCGGCACGTAGCCGACGAAGGGGACGGGCAGCGTCGCCGGCGCGAGCGTGCTCGCCGCGAACACGAACGTGCCGATGCGCGCGGCCGTGTCGGCGCGCGTTCCGTGCAGCGCGACCGGCCCCTCGGGGTAAGGCCAGACGTGGACGCCGTCGCGGATGGGCGCGCAGTGGCCGGCGGTGCCGATGTAGCGGTTCCCGGCGTCGTCGGCGAAGACGAAGTTCGCCGTGCAGACCATGTGCCGCGTCTCACCGTGGAGCGTCTGGATCGTCAGCCAGTCGTCGGGCAGGATGGGCGCGCCGGGGCGGAGGTCGCGCCAGTCGTCGAAGCTCACCGGCAGCGTGGCGGCCGCGCCAGGCAGGAGGAGCGCGACCGCCAGGAGGAGCAGCGCCCTCACGAGTAGCTCCCTCCGCGCGCGTAGATCGTCTGCACGTGCGTCGGGTCGCGGTTGTCGGCCCACGTCGCCGCGATGCGGCCCGCGCGCGCGTCGAGGCCGATGTAGTGGCCGATGGCGACCGTCGAGATGTACGGGCCGTTGACCTGGCCCCAGCAGCTGCAGGAGGGAACGGACGTCAATGTGTCCGGCTCGGACCAGGCGGCGCCGTCGGCGGACTCGCGGTAGCGGACCTCGTACTGTCCCGACGAGAACATCGAGACGTACACGAGCCTGACGACGTCGCCCGCGACCGCGACGGCGGGGAGGAGCGCGCTGCGCCCCTCGTCGCGGACGACGCTCGCGGTCCACGTGGCGCCGCCGTCGCTGGACGTGTGCACGTGGATGGTCGTGTACGGCTGGTCGCGGTGCAGCCACGCGATGGCGCGCTTCCCCGTCGTCTCGTCGATCGAGAACATCGGCCAGCTGAACTCGGCGCCGCCGGAGAAGGGCTGCTCGTGCGTCTGGTACTGCGTGTCGCAGACGGGGCCGATGACCCGGTGCGTCCACGTCGCGCCGCCGTCGACGGAGCTCGCGACCACGGCCTCGGCGGAGGCGATGCCGCTCGCGCCGCTCCCGATGAGGTACACGCAGCCGTCGAACTCCGCGCCGCGGTAGTACGCGACATGCACGCTCCCGTCGGGCGCCACGCGCGGCGAGCCGCCGTACGCTTCGATGTCGCCTGGCACGCTGACGCTCGCCGGCGCCGACCACGTGAGGCCGCCGTCGGTCGATCGCGAGAGGTAGATCGGGTTCCCAGGGCACCCGATGCCGGACCACGTGACGTAGAGCACGTCCCGGTGCGGGTCCGCGACGATGGCGTCGCGGTCGGCGAAGCACGAGGTGTCCGCGCGCGCCACGACCACCGGCGCCTGCCAGGTGACCCCGCCGTCGGTCGAACGCGCGACCGCGAGGGTGGAGTCGGTGCAGGCGTGGAGCGACGGGACGCCCGAGCGCGTGGACGCATAGGCGAGGTACGCGACGCCGTGCCGGTCGAAGGTGAGCCACGGGTCGAAGCTCGTGGGGTGGTCGCACGTCATCGGCTGGCCGTCGTGCCCGATGGCGGGCATGAGCCCCCGGTACGTCCACGTCGCGCCGCCGTCGTCCGTCGTGGACCAGCCCACGCGCCAGATGCCGCGGCTGCAGCATGCCTGCGGAGGGTTCCCGTACACGATCATGGACGCGACCATGCGGTCCGCGTCCGTCGGATCGATGGCGATCGTCACCTCCATCATGGGCTTCGCGTCGGACCCGACCGACGGCGCGAGCGCGGCGTCGACCGCATCCCACGCGACGCTCGGAGCGGGCGCGGCGTCCTCGGCCGCCGGCGCGATGGCGCTCAGGAGCTGCAGCGCGACGAGGAGGAGGGCG
>DASRYU010000045.1:0-5073 GCA_035687045.1 Thermoplasmatota archaeon
ACGTCGATCATCGCGTCGATGCTGAGCGAGCCGCCGACGTCGGGCGCGCCGACCTCGGGGAGGCCGACGTCCGCGCTGCCGACGCTGTCGGTCGAGACGGTGACGTCGTTGACGCTGACGGTCGCGCCCGGCGCGTCCGTGTCGACGGCGACGCTCGCGGCGTGCTCGTCGACGCCCGCGGCGACGTGGCCGTCCGTGCTCGCGGAAAGGCTCGCGTCGTGGCCGTGCGCCGACGCGGCCGCGTCGACGCCGCCGTCGAGCGACGCGTCGCCGGCGGTGTTCGCGCTCGCGGCGAGGTCGCCGGCGAGGTTGGCGGAGGCGTGGTCGGAGGCGAGCGAGGAGTCGACGCTGCCCACGAGGGAGGCGCTGCCGTTCGCGCTGGCGGTGCCAGCGGCGGCGACGGTACCGGTCGTCATCCAGGCGAGGGGGCGGAAGGTTCGCACCATGCCCCTGACTCGACGCTGCGCGGGATGGCGATGTTGGATGCCGCGGGAAAGCGACGCGCCCTTCAGGCACCGCACAAGGACAGCACCGTGAGAACACCTGCTCCCTCGGCCCACGCCTCGGCCCACGCCTCGGCCCGCGCCTCGGCCCCTGCCTCGGCCCGCGCCTCCGCCTCAGTACCGCGCGCCGTGCTCGACGTACATCTTGAGGAGCGTCAGCGCCTCGCCCCAGCCGGCGGCGACGGCGAGCGGGATGACCTCACCGTGCGGGGCATCCGGGTCGGTGGGCGTGTCGGTGACGCGGACGATGGTGCCGTGGTCGCGCGGCTCGACCTCAAGCTCGGAGGTGCGGGAAGGGTACCCTTCCGCGTCGTCCCAGCGCCACGCGAACACCTCGTTCTCGACAAGCTGCAGGATGCGCGCGGCGCCGTCGACGGTGACGCGGTCGGGCCCCCAGTCGCGCCACGCGAACAGGATGCGTCCGCCCACGCGGCGCTCCATCGTCGTCCCCTGCGTCCACCAGCTGTTGAGGCCGTCGGCCGTCGACAACGCGCGGAACACCTTGTCGACGGGCGCGCGGACAAGGGTCGCATGCTCGATGGGCGCTCGCAACGGCGAGGCAGCGCCCTCCGGCGATAAAGGGCACGCGCCAGCGCATACGCATGCGGAACGCTGCTTCAGCCTGGGGAAATCGTTATGAATGACCACCCGCTCCTCGGCTCATCGCCCCCCTCCTGGTGGGACGCCCGAAAGGTGTGCAGATGACTCCTGTTGCGAACCAGCTCAACAATTACATCACGGCGAGCCAGGGCCGCGTGGCCTCGACAAAGGACCTCACGCCGGCGAAGCTCGACGAGCTGCTCGCGAAGGTGAAGCCGTACCTCACCAAGGACAACACGTACGAGTGGGACGCGAACATCAACGGCATCGTCGTCCGCCTCATCACGAACTCGCTCCACCAGTACGAGTTCTGGAGCCAGAACTGGTGGCCCGGGCCCAACAACGACACGATCCTGCCCCACGGCAAGATCTACAGCGTGAACGGCGTCCCCAACATGGAGACGCACGCCTACTACTGCCCCGAGCGCCAGACGGCCGTCTTCGTCAACACGGAGTACTACGGCCAGTGCAAGAGCTGGGCCCTCGGCCTCGCCTGCCACATCCTCGAGCAGAAGTACAACACGCACTCCATCCACGGCGCGTGCGCGGAGATCGACGGCAAGGGCGTCGTCATCATCGCGCCCACCGGCACGGGCAAGACCACGCAGGTCAACAAGCTCTTCAAGCACCCGCGCGGCCGCGTCATCGGCGACGACTGGATCTACATCAAGCACCCGGAGAACATCGACAACATCGAGTCTCCCATTCTCGAAGTCACGCAGCCCGAGCGCAGCCTGTACGTGCGCACGGAGAACGCGAAGGAGGAGCGCTGGCTCCAGCCCATCTTCGACCGCTGCATGCTCGAGAACGTCATCACCGACGCCTCGAAGTGCGAGCACCAGCCTGGCGAGAAGTGCGGCATCGCGGACGAGGGCAACTCGAAGTGCTACTGGGGCTTCGGCAACTCCCGCGCGCTCATCCCCCGCGAGTGGATGGCCGGCAAGGAGAAGGTCGGCGATAAGGCCAACCTGAAGCTCATCGTCCTCCTGCGCCGCGACAAGGACGCGCCCGCCGAGGTCAGCGTCAACGCGGACGAAGCCATCAAGATCCTCAAGGAAGGCAAGACGATGATCCGCCCCGGCGCGGGTCCGCGCGAGAAGTGGGGCACGTACGGCTACGAGCCCTGGTACAACCCGTACCTCCTCGTCGCCGACCACGAGCGCCAGGAGAAGTTCTTCCGCGACGAGATGCGCGCCGCGCGCGTCGTCATCCTGAACACCGGCGCCCCGGGCGAGTCCATCGAGCGCACGTACCAGCGCATCATGGCCAACCTCGAGAAGGCGTAAGCCGCTCCCCCTCCGACCAAAGCGCGGCGGGCGCGCCCCGCCGCGGCGCTTTTCTTTCTCTCCTTCGCGTCAGCGGGAGCGCTCACGCGGGACGCACGGGCTTGAACCCCGTGCTCTCGTCGCGTAGGCGCTCCTCCTCGACAAAGAACTGCGGGTAGACGAGGCCAAGCCCGAGGCCGAAGAGGAGGTGCCCCACCATGTTCGCGACCGCCGCCGCGTCGAACATCAGCGGCGCGCCCGTGAGCGCCCGCAGCAGGAGGAACGCGCCGAAGAGCCACAGCGCGAACCCCCACGCAAGCCCGAGGAGGAGCGACTTGCCGCGGCCGATGCGCGGCGGCACGAGGAGCGCGAAGAGCGCGCCAAAGAGCACGGAGAAGACGGCATGGAGGGCCCACACCTGCACCAGATACAGGCCGCCCGGCTCCAGCCCCAGCAGGCTCGACACGAGCGTGAGGATGCCCGTCTGTCCGAAGAAGGGGTCGCCGCCGATGGCGAAGGCGCTCATGAGCACGCCGAACAGCAGGCCGCCGGCGAGGCCGCCCGCCAGGCCGGCGAGGAGGCGCAGGCTCCATGAGGCGTGGCGGCGCGAGCGGGAGCGGGCGAGCACGGGCATGGTGGCGGCTTCCCGCCGCCGGGAACAAACGCGTTCCGGCGCGCTCATCGGTCGCGGCGGCAGCGGTGGTCAGAGGGCGTCCGTCCACACGCCGCTGAAGAGGCTCGTCTTGAACGTGCCTTCGCGGCGCGCGCCCCGCGCGTCGACGAAGGCGACGCGGTAGATGCGCTCGCCCCGCTCGCCGAGCCACCCGCGCCCGAGCGGCTTCCATTCGATGCGCTCGACGACGCCGCCGCGCGCGCGGACGAAGTCGCGGATGCGGGCGCGGTCCCACTGGTCGGCGAGGAGGCGGAGCGCGAGGATGCCGAGGAGCACGAAGGGAAGGAGCGCCCAGGCGCCCGCGCCCGCGCTCGTCGTGCGATGGCGCAGGCTCGCGGCGCCCGCGCACGGCGCGTCCGCCTCGCAGTGCGCGTGGAGCACGTGCTGCGTCGCGCCCGGTGCCACCTCCGTGGACACGCGCACGGGCGCCTGCGGCGTCGCGCGCCCGCAGCCGCGGATGTCGAGAAAGATCTCCTCGTCCCAGCGCCCCGTCGGGTCCGCGTACCATGCGTCGGGCACGAAGCAGACGCGCAGGACGCCCGCGCTCGCGACGACCTCGTACGTCACGGCGTGGTGCGCGTTCTGCCCGAGATGGATGCGCCGGGAGTACGTCTCGTTGAGGCCCAGCGTGAAGGGGTCGTTGTCCAGCAGGACCGACGGCGGGCTCGCGGCGAGGCAGCCGGCGACGGAGGCGAGCAGCAGCGGCGCGAGCAGGACGCGCAGGCGCACGCGCGCGCAGCGCCCCGGCGGGGAATGACCTCTTCGCCGAAGCCGCCTCCGCGCTCCCCGCCATCGACGGCGCAGCGATATCCAACATGCTGCCGAGCGTCCACGTGCAAGCATGGCGATCAGCAGGACGCGCGAAGAAGCCCTTTCTCTCGCCGGCCCCGCGCGCGCCCGCCGCAAGTTCCTGCGCTACTTCCCGGGCGGCTTCCGCGACGAGACGTACCTCGAGTGGGAGCGCGGCTACAAGTGGGCGGTGCATCGGGAGTGGCAGCGCGCGCTCGGGCCCGCCGAGTTCCGCCGCCTCCTCGATGCGGGCGAGCACGCCGAGATCGCGGCGCGCGCCGTGCGGGTGGAGCAGCGCTCGCGCCACAGCATGCTCTTCTCGTTCGAGAAGATGGCGCTCCGCGACGCAGTGCGCAGTCCCGAGGGCGCGCGCGCCTTCGCCGACGGCCTCTACCGCTACCTGCACGGCCCCGGCTCGATGGAGGCGCGCTTCGAGGCGTGGCGTGATGTCGTCGAGGGGCTGCCGCGCCGCCAGACGCGCGTGCTGACGTGGCCGCTCGTGACGGTGTTCGGCGCCATCGCGCAGCCGAGGCGCCACATCTTCGTCAAGCCGAAGGTCGTGCGCGCCGCCGCCGAAGCGTACGGCTTCAGCCTCCCATACCGCTCGCGCCCGGACTGGGAGACGTACGCGGCGCTGCTGGAGCTCGCGCGCGACGTGCGACGCGACGTGGCCGACCTCGGGCCGCGCGACATGATCGACGTGCAGAGCTTCCTGTGGGTGCAAGGCTCCGACGAATACCCCTGACGCGTGGAGGGCACGGGGGGCGCAACGCTCTTCCCCCGCCCGCGCTTCCGCGTGTCCGTGCCGGGGCCCTATTTTTATCTGCGCGCCGACGAGCCCGTCCTCGCCCGCGTGCGGCCGCCCGGGACGTACGCGCTCGTCCTCATGGCCGCCCCGACGCTTCTCGTGAGCGTGCTCGCAGGCCTCGCGCTCGTGGCGCGGCAGGCGTTCGACCTCGACGTGCCCCCGTCGCTCATCGTCGCGCCGTGGCTTCTCCTCGTCGCGCTCTTCGCGCTGGCCGCGTGGCGCCGCGCGGCGACGACGGAGTACGCGCTCACGGAGGAGCGCATCTACGCGCGCGTCGGGCGCCTCGTGACGCGCATCCACTTCACGACGCACGACAAGGTCACGGACATGCGCTTCCGGCAGGGGCCGCTCGAGCGCGTCTTCGGCCTCTCGTCCATCTCCTTCGCCACCGCGGGCGGCGACGTGTTCGTGGCGGGCATCCGCGACGCGATGGCG
>DASRYU010000046.1:0-6518 GCA_035687045.1 Thermoplasmatota archaeon
GTGCTCACGACGCGCGAGGCGACGAACACGCCGAGGAAGCGCGCGCGAGGGGGATCTTCTCGTCATCCCCGCGATGGCGCCGCACGGCTTCCGCAACGCGAGCGGGGCCCGCGCGCGCTTCCTCGGCGTGTTCGCCGCCTCGCGCGTCGTGAGCACCTTCGAGAAGCCGCTCGCGCCGTGGGGGCAGCGCGTGCTGGAGACGCCGACGCCGTCTCAGTAGGCGCCGCCAAAGAAGCGCGCGCGCATTTCCACGTGGTGCCCGCTCCGCATCGCGCCCCTCATGCTCGCGCCTGCGGCTGCGCGCGCATGCGCCGCGACAGCGCGCTGAGCATCGCCATGGGCCTCTTCGCCGCTGCGATCGGGCTCGGTCTCTGGGGCCTGCTGGCGCCCCTCCTCGGAGGCGCCGCCGTCGTCGGCCCTCTCGCCATCGCGGCCGCGGGCGCCGGCGGCATCCTTGTCGTGCAGGCGCTGCGCCAGGCGCCGTGAGGGGCCCCCGGCGCGCCTCACGCGGGCGGCGCGGCGTGCGGCGCGGCGGCGTCCGCGAGCGCGACGCTCGGGACGAGCCGCTGCGGGATGAGCATCCCGTCGCGCGGGGTGAACGAGAGGCACACGCCCTCGGCGGCGGCGACCTCGACCGCGGGCGAGGGGTCGCCCAGCGTGGCGGTGACGAAGCGCTCGGCGTCGAGGTCGTCCTTCGCGAGGACGAGGTAGCTCTCGTTCGGGCGGTCGCGCAGCGTGCCGACGAAGATCTTGGCGGTCACTCGTTTCACCTCGCGTTCGGCACGCCGCGAGGCGGCTTGTGCGTTTCGGCGAGCGGGCGGCGCTCGTCGCCTGCACGTTCCGCGACGTTCATGCGCGGCGGCCCCACCGTCCGTCCGTGTTCGCGGCCGACCTCTCCTCGCACCACGGCGCCTTCTTCCGCGTGCTCCACACGACGGCGCGCTCGCAGCTCGCGGTCATGACGATCCCGCCCGGCGAGGAGGCCGGCGAGCCGGAGAGGCACGAGACGCAGGACCAGACGATCGTCGTCCTCAGGGGCGCGATGCTCGCGCGCGTGTGGGAGAAGGCGGAGCCGACGGAGGTGCGCGGCGGCCCGGGGTTCGCGCTCGTCGTGCCCGCGGGGCGCATGCACTGGGTGAAGTCGCTCGGGCCGGAGCCGCTCTTCCTCGCGACGGTCTACGCGCCGCCCGCGTACCCGCCCGACATGGACGAGTAGGCTCACTTCGGCTTGTGGTTGAGCCGGCGCGCGTGGTCGGTGAGCTCTTGCCGGCTGTGGAACATCTTGCCGCATCCGCAGTGGAAGTGCTCGTGGCCGGCGTGGGGGTCGTGCGCCATCGCTCCGGAGGAAGCGGCCGCACGTATCGGCGTTGCGTCTTGCGCGTCCTCGGGCAGCCGCGGGATGCGGCCGCGCAGGAGGGCGATGCCCAGCCACACCGTCCACGCCGTCTGCAGGGGAAGCTTCGGGCCGCCAAAGAGCGCGAACGCCCAGAACGGCACGCGGTCGCCCGCGGCGGTCACGAGGGCGTCGGCGGCCGCGAAGGCGCCCACGACGAGCGTGAAGGTGCCCAACGGGCGGTTGGAGCGGCGCAGCGGTCCGCCCACGACGAGCCACCAGGCGGCGCTGAGCGCGATGTAGCCGGCCTCCCACGACCAGGGGAAGGCGATGCCCGAGAGGATCCACCACAGGAGCGAGGCGACGCCGGCCGCGGTCGCCGCCCACACCTGCGCGGGCGCTGCGGGCGCAAGGGCGCGGCCCAGCCAGAGCGCGGGCGGCACGAGGAGCGCGAGGGCCAGCATCCGCAGCGCCGCTCCTGCGCGCGGCGCGGCCATGTCGAGCGGCACGCTCGCGAAGAAGAGGGCGGCCGAGAGGAGCGCGAGGACGCCGAGCGCACGCATCGGCCGCGCGAACCTGCGCCCCGCCTTGACGTTTGCGCGGCTACTCCAGCGTCACGTGGATGCGCACCGTCGTGGGGCCCTGGCCATCGTAGACGATGCGCCACTCGCCCGCGTGCGGCTGCTGCTCGACGGTGTAGGAGCGCGCCTCCTTCGACGGGAGCTCGCCGAGGAACGGGGACGTCGAGCGCGGGTAGTAGAAGCTCACGACGGCGCTGGAGAACGCGCCGCCTTCCGCGGGGCCGGAGCTCTCGATGCCGATGACGATGCGCCGCTCGGCGCCGGTCACGTTGAACATGCTCACGCGCTGCCCTCCGGCGGCGAAGTCGTGCGTCTCGTCGAGCACCACGCCGAGCGTCGGCGCGTCCATCGAGGGCGACGGAGCGGCGGGCGTCGCGGCCGGCGTCGCCTCCGGCGTCGGCGTCAGCGAGGCCGCCGTCGTCGTGGGCGGCGCGGCGCCTTCCTCGGGCGAGGCGCATCCGGCGACGAGGAGCGCGAGAAGGAGGAGTGCCCCCATGCGACGCATGCGAGGGAAGCGGGGCGCGCGTCCATCAGGCTGTCGCCGCGGGGGCGCGGCCGAGCGCCGCGTCGATGGCCGCGCGCAGCTCCTGCGGGCTGAACGGCTTGTCGAGGAGACCGGATGCCTGGACGCGCTCGACGATGCCGTCGACGTCCATGCTCGCGGTGAACACGACGAAAGGCAGCGCGCGGAAGCGCGCGTCGCGGCGCACGTCGAGGACGAGCGACTCGAGGTCGAGGCCGGGCATGCGCACGTCCTGGAGAACGAGGTCCGGGCGCTCGCGCTCGATGGCGGCGCGGATGGAGCCCGCGTCGGCGCAGGGCACGGCGAGGTATCCGAGCGCGTGGAGGAGCGCGCACGTCGAACGCAAGATGCCTTGCTCGTCGTCCACAACGAGCACCTTCGGCGCGCTTCGTGCCTCCATGTCCCGCCCGGGCTGCACGGGCGCGGCCCGAGCATGAGCCTGTCGCTCGGCGCTGCGGCGTCCGTACGAGCATGCGGCGGACGGGGGGCGGCGGAACGGCTCGCCCGCGCCCGCTGCGTGAAATACAAGTAGGAGCGGGCGCGGTCGCCGTCTCGATGGTCTCGAAGCTCACGCTCCTGGGCTCCGCGCTCCTCGCGTGGGGCGGCATCGCCGCGCTGAGCGGCCTCGTCATCGACGGGACGCGGTTCGAGATCGCGCTTGTCATCACCGCGCTCCTCACCGCGACCGGCGGCCTCGTGGTCTCCATCATCGGCGCGGCGCGCTACGAGCCGTACTGACGACGCGGCCACAAGCGTGACCCCGCGCCCGCCGCCATCGAGTGGCATGACCGATGCGACGCGGCATGTGACGCGGCGCGACGCGCGCCGCGAGGGGGAGCCGGACACGGAGCCGAGCGGGCAAACGCTATCGTCGGGCGAGCAGGCGATGAAGGACGCGCAGCGCGACCTCACGAGCCTCTCGGGGCCCGTGCCGCGCGGCGAGCCCGAGGACGAGTAGTCGGCGTGCGCGGCTAGTCGCCGCCGACGCGACCCTCGTACGTGATGGGGGCGCCCTTGCGCACCGTCTCGCCGACGCTGCAGTAGCGCTCGACCGACAGGCGGACCGCGTCGTCGAACGCCTTCTGCGGCACGTCGCCGTCGACGCGGAACAGGAGCTTGACCGCCTGCAGGGGCTTGGGGTGCCCCTCGTCGGGACGCTGCGCGATGCACTCGACGCGCAGGTTCGAGAACGCAAGCCGCTTCTTGCGCAGGATGACCTCGACGTCGACGAGGGCGCACGCGCCGATGGAGGCGAGCAGGTGCTGGACGGGGCTCCCGCTGGTGCCGGCCGCGGAGTCGTCGAACGCGATGCGCGCGCCCTGTGGCGTCACGCACTCGATGGCTTCCCCTTGCAGCGTGTGCGTCACCGTGAGGCGCATCTCGGCCATCGGCGGCGCGAGGTCGCCGCGCGTCTTCAAGGCATTCTCCCCGGCTATAAGCGGCCGGCCCCCGTGGAGGGTGGAGCGGCGGACGTCCGGCACCCCCGCCCCTTATAGGGACCCTTCCAAGAAGGATGACCCGCGCGTAGGGGTGAGGAGCCGCTGGGCCTGTCGACGACCGCGACGCACGCGATCTGGCTCGCCGCCATCCTCACCGGCGCGAGCATCGCGACGATCGCGTACTTCGAGGCGGCGGAATACCTCGCGGAGGCTCGCGAGGCGCGCGCCGAGGTCGTGGAGGGCCGGCTCGACGCGCGCTTCGCCGAGGCGCGCTTCTGCTGGGACGGCACCCGCGTCCGCGTCCTCGCGAAGAACGTCGGCGCCTCGACCGTCGACGCGCTCAACGTCAGCGTCGTCGTCGACGGCATCGTGCACACCGGGTTCACGGCGACCGTCGACGGCCGGCCGAACGCGGGCTTCTGGGAGCCCGACACGAATGCGACGTTCCGCAAGGCGGGCTTCGCGAGCGAGCCCTCCCGCGTCGTCCTCTTCACGCCGGAGGGGATCGCCGTGCACGCGCCGCCCTACGACTGCCCCGTCCTCCGCACGATCGCGTTCGCTCCCGCGAGCGCCTCCCTCGCGATCGGCGACTCCCTCGAGGTGACGGCCGTCGGGTACGACCAGTACGGCGAGCCGTACGACCCCGAGCCGTACGTCTGGACGTCCCCCTGCGGCACGGTCGAAGTGCTGGACGACGACCGGGCGCGCTTCACGGCGGGCACCGTCGCCGGCCCGTGCGCCCTCACCGCCTCGAGCGAGGACGAACGCGGGGACCTCGTCCTCACCATCCGTCCCGACGCTCCCGCCACCCTCACCGTCTCCCCGGATTCGCGCGACGTCCCCGCGGGCGGCACGGCCTCGTTCAGCGCGGTCGCGCGCGACCAGTACGGGAACGTCAACGAGACGTCGCCGATCTCCTGGAGCACCACCGCCGGAAGCATCGACGACACGGGGGTCGTCACGGCGCAGACGACGGCGCAGCTCGGCCTCTCCGTCACCGCCGTCACGACCGGCGGCGTCACGGGCAGCGCGCTCGTGGACGTCCATCCCGCCGAGCCCGCGACGGCGACGGTGACGCCGGACCCCGTCGACGTCACCGCCGGCGCGTCGCAGGCGTTCAGCGTCGTTCTCCGCGACGCGTACGGCAACGTGAACGCGACGGCCCCCGTCGTCTGGACCACGGACGCCGGCGGCATCTCCGACGCGGGCGTCCTCACCGCGCGGACGACGGCGCAGGACGGCCTCCGCGTCACCGCCACGTCCGGCGGCGCGAGCGGCAGCGCCACCGTGCACGTGAAGCCCGGCGCGCCGGCGAGCATCGTCGTCACACCCCATCCCGTCGGCGTCGCCGCCGGCGAGACGCGCCAATTCGGCGCCGTCGCCTACGACGCGTACGGCAACGTCAACGACACGGCAGAGCTCGCGTGGAGCACGGACGCTGGCACCATCGACGGCAGCGGCCTCCTCACCGCGCAGACGACCGCGCAGACGGGCCGCAGCGTCACCGCGACCTCCGGCGCCGCGAGCGGAAGCGCGACGGTCGACGTCTGGCCCGGCGCGCCCGCGAGCGCCGTCGTGACCCCGGAGGGCGCGGGCGTGACGGCGGGCGGCACGCAGCAGTACGGCGTCCTTCTCCACGACGCGTACGGCAACGTCAACGCGACGGC
The DNA here is from genome assembly GCA_035687045.1 of Thermoplasmatota archaeon. Lineage (GTDB taxonomy): Archaea > Thermoplasmatota > SW-10-69-26 > JACQPN01 > JAJPHT01 > JAJPHT01. Next base: position 5,544 of record DASRYU010000046.1, read on the forward strand.
GCCGGTCGCGTGGAGCACCGACGGAGGCAGCATCGACGGTAACGGCCTCCTCACCGCCCAGACGCTCGCCGCCACCGGCCGCACGGTCACCGCCACGTCGGGCGCCGCGAGCGACAGCGCCACGTTCGACGTCCTCCCCGCCGCGCCGGCGACGATCACCGTCACCCCCGGCGTCGCAGGCGTGCCCGCCGGCGCGCAGCAGGCCTTCAGCGCCGTCGCGCGCGACGCGTACGGCAACGTGAACTCCACGGCGCCCATCGCGTGGAGCACGACCGCGGGCAGCATCACGAGCGGCGGCGTCCTCACCGCGCAGACGACCGCGCAGAACGGCCTCAGCGTCACCGCCACGTCGGGCGGCGCGAGCGGCAGCGCGACGGTGGACGTGTGGCCGAACGCGCCTTCGACCGTGACGGTGGCGCCAAGCCCGCGCGGCGTGCCGGCCGGAGGCACCGCGACGTTCGCCGCCACGGTGCGCGACCAGCACGGCAACGTCAACGCCACCGCGAGCGTCTCGTGGAGCACGAACGCGGGCAGCATCACGAGCGGCGGCGTGCTGACCGCGCAGACGACGGCGCAGACGGGCCGCAGCGTCACGGCCACCGCCGGCTCCGCGAGCGGCAGCGCCACCGTCGACGTCTACCCCGCGGCCGTCGACCGCATCGTCGTCTCGCCCGCGAGCGCGACGCTCTACCTCAACCGCACGCAGCAGTTCACGGCCACCGTCTACGACGCGTACAACAACGTGAACGCCAGCGTCGCCGTGAGCTGGAGCGCGACGGGCGGCAGCATCACGAGCGGCGGCCTCTACACCGCACCCTCGGTCGGCGGCAGCGTCACCGTCACCGTCGCGGTGCCGCTCTTTCCTTCCGCGCTCGCCGTGACGGTGACGGTGCGGCGCGAGGCGCACGTCGACGCGATGGCGACGTACAAGGCGGGCGTGCCCTCCTCGAGCTTCCGCAAGGGGCAGGACACGGT
>DASRYU010000047.1:0-12185 GCA_035687045.1 Thermoplasmatota archaeon
CATGCACCCCTCTTCGCGCGCCCCGGCATTCAGCCTGTTCACGTTTCGAGTGTGAATAGTATTTGTAGCCTGAACAACATGAGTCCCGTGTGCAGCGTGACCTGCGCGTCCACATCGCGGGCCAGGGGTTCGAGGTGCGTCGCATCGTGCAGCCGGCGCTCGACATGCGCGCGGACCGCGTTTACCTCCTGACGGACCCGCCGAAGGGGAAGCTCAAGACGTACCACGACCGCGTGCTCAAGCAGCTCAAGGCCGCGGGCGTGGAGGCCGTCGTGCAGCATTGCGCGGTGTGGGACCCCAACGCCGTCGTGGGCGAGATGGGCGGCATCGCGGAGCTGGAGCGGGGGAACCACCTCTACGTGAACCTCGGCACGGGGCCGACGACGTGCGCCATCGCGGGGTCGCTCGCGGCGATGCTCTGGCACTTCCAGGCGTACTACACGCGCATCGACTACGAGGCGGCCGACGTCGACCTGGAGGGCGATTATCCGGTGAAGGAGGTGACGTTCATCCCGACGTTCCGCCTGGACCCGCCCGGCTCCGACGTCCTCGCGGTGCTCGAGCTCCTGTCGGAGAAGAAGGGGAAGCCCGCCCGCAAGAAGGAGGTCGTCGAGCGGCTTCGCGAGCACGGCTTCCTCAAGCCGAACCTCTCCGCGCAGGCGGAGCAGAACGTGGCCGATCGCGTGCTCAAGCGCGCGCTCGACTGGGGGTTCTTGGACAGCGAAGGAGAAGGGAGGCGTCGCCGCCTCAGGCTGAACGCGCGGGGGGAGGCGGGCCGCAAGATGTTCGGCCACCTCCCCGTGCGCGCGACGGAGGAGTGGAGCGCGTAGGCGCTTAGCCCATCGTGCCGTCGACGCCGGTGGTCGTGTCCGTGTGGACGTTCGTGTCGTCGTCCACGCCGGCCGCGTTGGGGCAGTCGCCGCCGCCGGTCGTCGTGCCGCCGCTCTGGCTGTTGCTCATGCCGCCACCGACCTGGCCGGTGGTGTCGAGGTCGTTGCCGGTGGCGGTGTCGTCGCCGGTCGTCGGGCCCGTGCCCGTCGCGTCGGGGCAGTTGCCGCCGCCCATGTCGGTGCTCTCGGTCCCGGCGTTGTCGGCGCAGCCGGCGAGCGCGAGCGCCGCGCCGACCATGCCCATCAGCAGGAAGTTCCGCATCATGCGGGCGCTCCTCCGCCGGGTGCGCCTAAGCGCATTGTGGCGGAGGGACCGATGCCCCGCGTTCAGCCGGCCATCGAGCAGTCGCTGCGCCTCGTCTCCTCGTTCGTCACGAGCTGCGCGTCCGTCTGCACGGTCGGCCGCGTGTCCACGTCGGGGCACGACGTGCTGTCGCCGGCGGAGCCCGTGCCCTCGACGCCGGAGGAGCCGACCCCCTGGTCGCCCGTCGGCGTGCTCTCGTTCGCGTACCCCATGCAGCCGGCGAGCGCGGCGGCCGCCACGGCCAGCGCGAGGAGTGTCCGGGTCATGCCGCTGCGCTCGGGGCGCGCGCGTCAAGCCGCTTCTCGCCCACGCATCGCTGGCGCTCCGTGCGGGAGCGGCGCGGAAGAAGCGCGCAGGCGCCGAGGGCTTACTTCGCGGCGCGGGCGACGGTCTCGAGGCCGCTGATGATGTTCCAGATGATGGTGAGGCCGTGGAGGGGGATGTTCGGGTCGTTGGCGAGCTCGTCAAGGACCGACTGCGCGCGCGCGATGCGCACGTCGAGGGCGTCGGACTTGTTCAGGAGGTGCTTCTTCGCGTTGTCCGCGCCGCGGCGGATGTTGCGGGGCACACTGGTGTCCTCGATGAGCTGGTCCATGACGGCAGCCAGTTGCTGGAGACGGTCATCAGCGGCCATAGCGTGACCTCCTGTTAGGAGAAGAATCCCCTGGCGGAGCCGGGGGCTGCGTCGCGCAGAGCACTTCCCCTAATTAAGGATTCGGTAGAGCAGAGCGCTCTTCGCCGCGTCGATATAGGTTGTGGTTCGCCGAAGAAAGCTTTAGCCGAAGCCGCTTGTGGGCGCAGCGTGCGCCTGCGGCTGACGGAGATCTTCCATTCCATCCAGGGCGAGGGCGCGACGGTCGGCCTGCCGACCACGTTCGTCCGCTTCACCGGATGCTCGCTCCGCTGCTCCTGGTGCGACACGACGTACTCGTTCTACGGCGGCGAGGAATGGGACGTGGAGAAGGTGATGCAGCGCCTGGCACCCATCCGCACGAAGCGCGTCTGCATCACGGGCGGGGAGCCCATGGACCAGCCGGAGGCGTGCCAAGCGCTCTCGGAGCGCCTCCTCGCCGAAGGCTATCAGGTCGTGCTCGAGACGTCGGGGAGCATCGACCTCACGACGATGGCCAAGCTCCAGCCGCGCGAGAAGCTGCAGCTCTCGGTGGACGTGAAGTGCCCGTCGAGCAACATGCAGAAGCGCAACCGGCTCGAGAACCTCGCGCTCCTCCAGCCGCACGACCAGCTCAAGTTCGTCGTCTCCGATCGGCGCGACTACGAGTTCGCGCGTGATATCATGCGCAGCTTCCCCATCCGCAGCGAGGTCCTCATGCAGCCCATGTGGGCGTCCCCCGACCCCGTCGCGCCGACAAAGATCGAGGGCGACCGCGCGGACCTCCCGAAGCTCACCGAGTGGGTCCTCGAGGACGGGCTCGACGTGCGCGTGGGCACGCAGCTCCACAAGGTCATCTGGGGCCACGAGAAGGGGCGCTAGCCGCGCCGCGGCCGCGCCCTCGCTTCGACGCCCGCCCGAGAACGGCTATCCCCCGCCGGCCGGACCGACGCTCATGCGGACCCTGCCGCTCCACGCTGCGCTCTGCGCGCTCCTCGCGGGATGCGCCGCCGCGCCCGCCGTCTCGACGGAGAGCGCCGGCGCGCCGGCCGCCACGCCGGGCGTGTTCCTCGTGGACGAGCCCGACCGCGGCGCGCCCGGCGAGTTCACCGTGGCCATCCTCGAGAACGCGTCGTTCCAGCATCCGCGCCTCGAGGTGGCGGCGCAGACGACGCTTGTCTGGTGGAACGTGGACGACCTCGTGCACAGCGTCGTGAGCGACGACGGCGGCTTCGCCGGGAGCGGGCCCATCGCTCCGGCCGAGGAGTTCGTGCGCACGTTCCAGACGCCGGGCGAGTACCCGTACCACTGCCGCTACCACCCCGAGATGCGCGGCCTCCTTCTCGTGCGATAGCCGGAACGATGAGCTGCGACGTCACGCGTGGCACTCGGCACCAGGAACGCGGGACCCCGCACCGACCGCTTGGCTGCCGGAAACGGTTAAGAGAGGAACCCGTGTATCGCCGCAGCGTCCCCGGGTGACCCATGCACATCGTCGTCTGCCTGAAGCCCGTGCCGAACGCGCAGGACATCCGGATCAACCCGGAGACGAAGACGCTCGACCGCTCCGGCGCCTCGAACGTCATCAACCCTCCTGACCTCAACGCCCTCGAGATGGCGCTCCAGCTCAAGGACAAGCACGGCGCGAAGGTGACCGTGCTCTCCATGTGCCCGCCCTTCGGCGAGCCCTTCCTCCGCGAATGCATCGCGATGGGCGCCGACGACGCCATCCTTCTCTCCGACCGCGCCTTCGCCGGCTCCGACACGTACCCGACGAGCTACACGCTCGCCGCCGGCATCCGCGCCATCAGCGCGCTCAAGCAGGGCGAGTACAAGGGCGCCGTCCCGCCCCCGCCCACGCAGCCCGACGGCAAGCCCACGCCGCCGAGCGCCCCGTGGATCCCTGGCAAGGACAAGCCCGTCTTCGGCCCCGTCGACCTCGTCATCTGCGGCGAGGAGACGACCGACTCGTCCACCGGCCAGACCGGGCCCGGCATCGCCGAGTGGAACAACTGGCCGCAGGTCACGTACATCAAGGACTGCACGCTCGTCGGCCCCGACGGCAAGCCCGTGAGCGGCAAGGTCGAGGGCGAGGCGAAGAACTTCAAGGTCCACTGCACGCAGGACCTCGAGGGCGCGCGCAGCGTCTGGGAGGCCGACCTCCCCGCGGTGCTCAGCGTCAACCTCGGCATCAACACGCCCCGCGCCCCGCAGCTTGCGCGCAAGATCCTCGCCCAGAAGCAGTTCGAGCTGACCTACTGGACGAAGGACGCGCTCAAGGACATCGACCCCACGAAGCTCGGCCTCAAGGGCTCGCCCACCGTCGTCGGCAAGATCATCACGATCGACGTCGGCGACAAGAAGACCGAGTGGATCGAGGAGGCCGACCCCGCGACGGCCGCGAAGAAGCTCGCCGACGCCCTCGAGGCGCGCGGCCTGCTCAAGCACCTCAAGTAGGGCTCATCCGGGCGCGCCGAGAAGGCCGCCCACGAGCCCCTTCCCCTTCTTCTCCTTCGGCTTCTCTTCGTGTCTCTCTTCCTTCAGCCGCGGCTCCGCCTCGCGCGGCGGCTTCGCGTCGGGCGCGCGCTCGGGCGCCTCGCGCGGCGAGGCGCCGTCGGGCTCCGGCGCCGCCGGCGGCTCGCGCTCGTCCACCCACTGCGCGTAGGTGAGCAGGAGCCCGACCACGAGGCCGGCCGCGAGCACGCGTTCAAGCATCGTCGTTCACCTGGGCGGGCAGCCGCCACCACGGTTCCGGCGGATGCGTCGATACGCGCGCCGCCACGAGCGACGCGCGCGCCTGGCGCCCGAAACTTTGAAAGGGGGCATCGTCTTCGCCCGGTCGTCCATGCCCGAGATCGACCCCAAGAATCCCCAGGCGGTCGCCGAATGGTCCGGCCTCTGGGTCTTCATCGAGCACCACGCCGGCGAGCTTGCTCCCGTGTCGCGCGAGCTCCTCGCCAAGGGGCGCGAGCTTGCCGACCAGCGCAAGGTCCCGCTCACCGGCATCCTTCTCGGGCACAACATGGAGCACCTCGCGAAGGAGTCCATCGCGTACGGCGCCGACCACGTCATCTACGTCGAGGCGCCCGTCTTCGAGCAGTACGCGACCGAGCCCTACGTCGAGGCGTGCGCGAAGCTTGTCAACGAGCGCAAGCCCGAGGTCTTCCTCATCGGCGCCACGCACACCGGCCGCGACTTCGGCAGCCGCATCGCCGTGCGCGTCCACACGGGCTGCACCGCCGACGCGACGAAGCTCGAGTGGGACATGAAGAAGGTGCAGGAGAAGAACGAGTGGGAGCTCATCATGCTCCGCCCCGCCTTCGGCGGCAAGATCCTCGCCGGCATCGTGTGCCCCAAGCACCGCCCGTGGATCGCCTCCGCGCGCCCCAACACGTTCGTCCCGATGGCGCGCGACGACAGCCGCCAGGGCAAGATCGAGAAGATCGCGGACATGCCCCTCTCGGGCAAGTACCACAGCCGCGTCATCCGCTTCGAGAAGCTCCCCGAGAAGGGCGCGCACATCGACAAGGCCGATATCATCGTCTCGGGCGGCATGGGCCTGGGCAAGCGCGACAACCTCAAGCTCATCGAGGACTGCGCGCAGGCCATCGGCGGCGCCGTCGGCGCCAGCCGCAAGATCGTCGACGCCGGCTGGATCAGCCGCTCGCACCAGGTCGGCCAGACCGGCATCACGGTGCGCCCCAAGCTCTACCTCGCGGCCGGCATCAGCGGCGCCGTGCAGCACCTCGCCGGCATGCAGGAATCGGGCACCGTCGTCGCCATCAACAACGACAAGAAGGCACCCATCTTCGGCTTCAGCGACATCGGCGTCGTCGGCGACGCGACGAAGATCCTCCCCGCGCTCACCGAGGAGATCAAGAAGCGCAAGGGCCGCTAAGTTCGTCCCTCAGCCGAGGATCCCGAGGAGCCCGCCGCTCCGCTCTTCTTCCACCTCTTCCGCCTCAGGCTGCGCCTCGACCGGCTCAGGCTGCGGCTCCGGCTGCGGCGTCGGCTCCGCGGCGGGGGGCGCGGGCTCGGGCGCCGGAGCGGGCGAAGGCTCGGGCGAAGGCTCGGGCTGGGGCGCAGGCGCGGGCTCGGGCGCGGGCTCGGGCGCGGGCGCCGGCTCCCACGCGGGAGGCTCGTGCACGGGCACCGGCTCGGGCTCGGGCGTCGCGACCGGCACCACGGGCGGAGCGAGGGGCTCCGTCGCGAGCGGCTCCTCGACGTGCGGCGGCGCCTCCACGTGCGGCGTCTCCACCGGCGCCGCCTCGACGGGCTCCGCCTCCGGCCGTCGCTCCGGCTCGGGCGGCGGAAGCTCCAAGGGGGCCGCGATCTGCGCGGCGCCGTCGGGAAGGCCCGACGCCGGCGCGCGCGGCGGCTCCGAAGCCTCCTGGGGCGCCGCGCCCAGGAGCGCGATCATCCACACGACGCCGCCGATGACGAGCACCGAAGCGAGCAGGCGCATGACCATGCGCTCGGCTGGTGGGCCAGCACCCCCATAGGTTCCGGCCGGGTCATCCATACGACCAAGGGCTCAGCCGGACGCGCCCTTGCCTCGCCCCTTCCCCCGCCCCTTCCCTTTCGCGCGCTTCTCCCCGTCGTCGTCCTCGTCGCGCTCGTCCTCGTCGTCGTCCTCGTCGTCCTCGTCGTCCTCGCGCTCCTCCCACGCTTCCTCCGCCGGCGGACGCGAGGCCGACGCAGGCGTGGAGGGCTCGGAGCCGGAGCCGGGCAGGATGCGGGCGGGCGTCTCCGGCGCCCCCTCCCGCTCGGACGGAAGCGTCGGCGTGGCGAGGATGGACGCGCCCCACAGGAGGAGCCCGATGACGATGACTCCCGCGAAGAGGCGCTCGAGCAACGCGACGAGGAGGGCGCCGCGCGGCCTCCCCGTTGTGGAGCGGCGCTCGAAGCGGGCGAACGGGCGCACTTGCTCCAAGCGAAGAGCCCTTGCGGACCACCGGTTCCGCGTTCGACCGACATTCTTATCCCCGCTACGCGCGTCGCCGACGACAGCGTTCCGGACCGGATCGCGAGGGCCCCGCGGCACGCGCCGCGCGGGTCCGATGGGATGCGCCTGGCGTGTGCGGCCGAGCGCAAGCCCTCCTCGGCCTGCCGACCTGCCCCACTACAGGTTGTGTCTGCATTCCGGAAGATTCATGCGTACTTCCCGGATGTATACCATTCCTTGTGGTGGCTGGCTTGGCCGGCCCCACGGCTCGACGTGCGCCCCACGGGGCGCGGGGAGAGGATGGACCATGAAGTGCCCTTACTGCGACTGCCACGACACGCGCGTGATCGACTCGCGCGAGACGGCCGAGCAGGATGCCGTCCGCCGGCGCCGCCAGTGCGTGGCGTGCGGGAAGCGGTTCACGACCTACGAGCGCTGGGAACGGCCCGACCTCAAGGTCCAGAAGCGCGACGGGCGCATCGAGGACTTCGACCGCGACAAGCTCGAGTTCGGGATCCTCAAGGCGTGCGAGAAGCGCCCGATCAGCCGCGAGGAGATCGTGCGCCTCATCGACCGCATCGAGGAGGAGGCGCGCGGCTCCGAGGGGCACCTGCCCACGACGGAGATCGGCGCCATGGTCCTTGAGGGGCTCAAGCGGCTCGACGGCGTCGCGTACATGCGCTTCGCGTCGGTGTACAAGGAGTTCCTCGACGTCGAGCACTTCGAGAAGGAGCTGCGGGAGCTGAAGCAGGCGACGCTCGAGGAGAGCGCCCTGCGCAAGGGAGGCAAGAAATGATGCTAGCGAGCGTAGCGAGCGGATGCGAGCACCGCAGCGACCCCCGGAGGGGGGCGCGAGGAGCGGAGCTCGCGCTGGAAGCGAGCGGATGCGAGCACCGCAGCGACCCCCGGAGGGGGGCGCGAGGAGCGGAGCGAACGATGGATTCGAGCGAGCGGAGAGTGTAGGATGTCGAACGTTGCGACGGAGCTGCGAGCGAGCGTGCCGGCGGACCTGCCGGCCCCGAACATCACCCCCAACGCGATGAAGGTGCTCGAGAAGCGCTACCTCGGGAAGGACCAGCAGGGGAAGGTGGTCGAGGACGCGCGCCAGATGTTCTGGCGCGTGGCGGAGAACCTGGCGCAGGCCGAGCGCCGCTACGGCGCGTCGGAGGCGGAGGTCACGGCGACCGCGAAGAACTTCTACTCGCTGATGTCGACGTTCAAGTTCCTCCCGAACTCGCCGACGATCATGAACGCGGGCCGTGAGCTCCAGCAGCTCTCGGCGTGCTTCGTGCTCCCGGTGCCCGACGACGTTCCGGGCATCTTCGAGGCCATCAAGCAGCAGGCGATCATCCACAAGACGGGCGGCGGCACGGGCTTCTCGTTCTCGCGCCTGCGCCCGAAGAACGACATCGTGGGCTCCACGGGCGGCATCGCCTCCGGCCCCGTGTCGTTCATGAAGATCTTCAACACGGCCACCGAGCAGATCAAGCAGGGCGGCACGCGCCGCGGCGCGAACATGGCCATCCTGCAGGTGGACCACCCTGATATCATGGAGTTCATCGACATGAAGATGGACCTCAGCCAGATGACGAACTTCAACGTCTCTGTCGCGCTGACGGACGCCTTCATGGAGGCGTGGAAGAAGGGCGAGAAGTACGCCCTCGTGAACCCCAAGACGAAGGCGGTCGTGGGCTATCAGGACGCCCGCGTCGTCATGGACAAGATCGCGCACAACGCGTGGATCTCCGGCGAGCCCGGCCTCTTCTTCATCGACCGCGCCAACAAGTCGAACCCTGTCCCGCACATCGCGCCCATCGAGGCGACGAACCCGTGCGGCGAGCAGGACCTCATGCCGTACGACTCGTGCAACCTCGGCAGCATCGTCCTCGACAACCACCTGCGCGAGGTCAAGCCGGGCAAGTACGAGATCGACTGGAACAAGCTCCGCGAGTCGGTGCACGCGTCCGTCCAGCTCCTGGACAACGTCATCGACATGAACAGCTACCCGCTGCCGCAGATCGAGGAGATGTCGAAGGGCACGCGCCGCATCGGCCTCGGCATCATGGGCTTCGCGCGCATGCTGTTCAAGCTCGAGGTCGCCTACGACAGCGACGAGGGGCTCGACATGGCCAAGCAGGTCATGAAGTTCATCCTCGACGAGGGCGTCAAGGCGAGCGAGAAGCTCGCCGAGAAGCGCGGCCCCTACGGCTTCTGGGAGGGCTCCGTCCACCAGAAGGCGGGCCTCAAGCCGCGCCGCAACTCGTACGTGACGACGATCGCGCCCACCGGCACGATCTCGATGATCGCGGACACGTCGGGCGGCTGCGAGCCCGAGTTCTCGCTCATCTGGTACAAGAACGTCATGGACGGCACGCACCTCCCGTACGTGCTCGACTACTTCGAGCAGGTCGCGCGCCGCGAGGGCTTCTGGTACGACGGCCTGATGGACGACGTCCTGAAGAACAACGGCAGCGCCCGCGGGCTCGCGAAGGTGCCCGAGAAGTGGCAGCGCGTCTTCGCCACCGCGATGGACGTGTCGCCCGACTGGCACGTCAAGATGCAGGCGGCGTTCCAGAAGTACGTCGACGCGGCCGTCTCGAAGACGATCAACATGCCCAAGCACTCGACGGAGGCGGACGTCAAGAAGGCGTACCTCCTCGCGTACGAGACGAACTGCAAGGGCATCACCGTCTACCGCGACGGCAGCCGCCAGGACCAGGTCCTCAACCTCGGCAAGTCGGAGAAGCTCGAGGGCAAGGCGCAGACGACGCTCCCGGTCGCCGAGGAGCGCACGAGCGCGGGCAAGGAGATCCAGGGCGCGATGCCCGTCGGCGTCGGCGTCCTCAAGCCGCGCCCCCGCCCCGACGTCGTCGTCGGCACCACGCAGCGCATCCAGACCGGCTACGGCTCGCTCTACGTGACGATCAACGAGGACGAGCACGGCGCGTTCGAGCTCTTCGCCACGCTGGGCAAGTCGGGCGGCTACACGGCCTCCTTCACGGAGGCCGTCTCGCGCCTCGTCTCGCTCTGCCTGCGCTCGGGCGTCCAGGCCGACGAGATCGCGAAGCAGCTCGAGGGCATCCGCAGCCCGAAGATGGCGTTCGACAAGCGCGACAAGATCCTCTCCGTGCCCGACGCGCTCGCGAAGGCCATCCGCCGCCACGAGGCGGGCGCCCTCGCGAGCACCGTGCAGGCGCGCCTCGACTCCGTCGGCGTGAAGCGCGAGAAGAGCAAGGCCGCGCACGCCGCCCCCGACAACGTGGACGTCGCCGACGTCGACGCCGAGGAGGCGATGCAGCAGCTCATCGACCGCGGCGACAACCCCGAGTGCCCCGACTGCAGCGCCGCCCTGCTGCTGCAGGAGGGGTGCATCAAGTGCGTCAACTGCGGATATTCCGAGTGCTGAGGCCGCGCAGCGGCCGAAGCCGAGGAATACGCATCAGTTGACGCACTTGACAGCGAACGCGAGGGCGCGAAGCGCCCGGTCGCCGCAGGCGACGCGTCTGTGTCAAGTGCACGAATTGCGGATACTCGGAGTGCTGACGCCGCAGGCGGCAGCACTCCGGGTACGCAGCCATTCGTGCACTTGATGGCCGACGCGGCCGCAGGACGCGTCGAGCATCAAGTGCGTCAACTGCGGATATTCCGAATGCTGAGCGCAGCGAAGCATTCGGCGGCCGCTCGCGCCGCGGCCGCCCCTCCTTTTCTTTGCCCTCTCTGCAGCAGCGGGCGCGCCGAAGCGATAGATGTCCACCCTCGCCGCGCGCGAGGCGGCCGCAGGTGAGGCCGCACGTCGGCCCCGCAGCGAAGGGCAAACGAGCCTTGCGCAAGCGCACCCGCCTGGTTGCGGCACCTATCCGACGACTCAGCCGAAACCGGTTTGAAGGGGTACGTGGTTTGAAGCGACGGGGTACCATCGGATGAAAAAGGGGAAGAAGATGCCATCCATCGAGCTGGATGGCCACAGCGAAGCGACGTTCGCGCTGGTCGATGGCAAGATCGTCCGGGTGGCGGCCCCGTCGGCGGCGCCCGAGATGCCGTCGCATTCGTTCGAGCCGCCGCGCTTCAAGCGCGACTGATGGCGGCCGAAATCGCACGCTTCTTGCGCCGGCATCCGCTGCCGGCGTCCACTTGTTGCCGTTCCTGGACGTTCTGAGGCTCTTTCTGGGCGCCAGCGTCCTCGCGTTCGCGTCGTACACCGACTGGAAGTGGCGCCGCGCGCCCAACGTCCTGTGGCTTCTCTTGAGCGCGGCCGGCGTCGCCTTTCTGGCGGCGGAGGCGTTCGCCGACGCGGCGCCGTGGAGCGCGAAGTGGCCGTACCTCCTCCCGCTCTCCGTCGTGGCGCTTCTCCTGTCGGAGCGGACGTGGTCGGACGTCGCGAGCGTGCTGGCAGGCGTCGGCGGCTCGGCGCTGGCCGTCGCGGCGGGGCTTCGCGCGCCCGAGCTCGTGGCGGCGGCGTGGCCGTCGCTCGCGGTGGCGACGCTCCTCGCCTTCGGCATCTACGGCATGTGGTACGCGGGCCTCATCGCCGGGGGCGCGGATGCGAAGGCGCTCCTTGCCTGCTGCGTGCTCCTCCCGTTCCCGCTCGCGCTCGCCGACGGGCTGCCGCTCCTCGCGGCGCCGGTGCCTGGCGCGTTCAGCGTGCTGGGCAACAGCCTCGTGCTCTTCCTCGTCATCCCGCTGGGCTTCCTGGTGTGGAACGCGGCGCACGGCGACCTCCGGTTCCCCCACCTCGTTCTGGGCGTGAAGCGCCGCGCGGCGGACGTGCGCCGCGGGCACCAGTGGCCGATGGAGGTCGTGGACGAGAGCGGCGCGCGGCGCACGAAGCTCTTCGCGTCGCGCATGACCGACGAGGAGGTGGAGGCGACCTTCGAGCGCGTGCAGGCCCTGGGCGACGAGCGCGTATGGGTGTCGCCGAAGATCCCGTTCATGATCCCGATGCTCGCCGGCTTCCTTGCGGCGTTCTTTGTCGGGGACCTGCTCATGGCGCTGCTGTCGCGCGTCGTCGCGCCGTAGAGCGCGTCCCGGCGCGGCGGGGGGTCACGCCGTCGGCTCGGCCTCGGCCTGCACTTCCGCGCGCACGCGCACGTGTCCGAGCTCCACCGCGCGCTTCGGGTCGCGCAGGCGCAGCTCGACGTCGACGCCCTCGCCCACCCGCGCGGCCTCGGGGGCGCGCACCATGAGCCAGAGGCTGCGCGACTCGCGCGGCGCGAGCTGGACCTCGGGGAGGGGCATGAACGCGCTCCACCCCTCGGGCACGGCGCCCACCTCGAACTGCGCGCTCGCGGGCTCCTTCGAGGGGTTGCGGATCTCGATGGGGAAGCTTGTGCCGCGGCCGGCGCGAAGCATCTTGAGCGGCTCGGGGCAGGTGGCGACGATGGCCGTCTTCTTCCGGCGCATCGCGAAGGGGATGGCGGAGGCGAGGCCGATGAGGAC